>JANWIW010000018.1 GCA_025449695.1 Minisyncoccota bacterium
AGCCCGCCTGCGATGGCGACACCCGCACCATCCATTCCGTGGGCAGCGCCGGCGGCGCGTCCCGCGCCTTCGAAGCGACGTTCTAACGAGAATCGAGAACCGAGAATCCAGCCTTCGCCTCTCCTTCGCGAAACGCTTCGGACGAATGCGGCAAGGCTACGGGCGGCACGCGGGAATCGAGTAGGCGCGACTGGGCCGGAACCACATGCGATCCGGCTTATTTTTCGTGATAAAATTGACGCATGCAGGCCTCAGAAGCGAAGAAAAGGATAGAGAAACTGCGCGGCGAGATAGACCGTTATCGCTACGCGTACCATGTGCTGAGCCAGTCTCTCATCTCCGATGAGGCATTGGATTCCCTGAAAAAGGAGCTTTTCGACCTGGAGCAGGAATTCCCGCAGTTCATCACGTCCGACTCGCCCACCCAGCGCGTGGAAGGCAAGCCGGCCGCCGCGTTCAAGAAGGTCGCTCATCGCGACGCATCGGGACGCGAGGCCAGGATGAACTCCTTGAATGACGCGTTCTCCGAGGAAGATATCCACGCGTGGTATGAACGCCTCTCTAGGTATCTTATCTCTCTACAACCTACAACCTACAACCTACAACCTACCTTTTACTGCGACCTCAAGATGGACGGCTTGGCCGTCGAGCTTACTTACGAGAAGGGGCGCCTGGTCCGGGGCTCGACCCGCGGCGACGGGCTGGTCGGCGAGGATGTGACCCAGAACCTGCGCACGGTGGATGCCATCCCGCTTCGCCTGCGGGAAGGCCAGTACCCCATACCCCATACCCTGGTTTGCCGCGGCGAGGTGTTCCTCACCAAAAAGGAGTTCGCGCGTATCAACGAGGAGCAGGCCGGGAAAGGCGGAAAGACGTACGCCAATCCCCGGAACGTCGCTGCGGGCTCAATCCGCCAGCTCGATCCACAGATCACGGCAAGCCGCCGTCTGCAATTTTACGGCTACGCTCTTCTCGACGAGAACGTGCGGACGCACGCCGAGGAGTATGAGCGGCTGAAGGAACACGGTATTCCGGTGAACCCCCACGGCAAGGTGGTCCGGTCCCTGGAAGAGGTTGCGGAGTTCCAAAGGTATTGGAACGAGCACCGGGAGCGCTTGGACTATGAGATCGACGGGGTGGTGGTGACCGTGAACGAGAGCGCCATGTTCCGCCAGGCCGGGGTCATCGGCAAGGCCCCGCGGGGCGCGGTCGCCTACAAGTTCTCGCCGCGCGAGGCGACCACCGTGGTGGAGCAAGTGAGGGTCCAGGTGGGCCGTACCGGCAAGCTCACGCCGGTCGCCGTTATGCAGCCGGTCTCGGTCGGCGGGACGACCGTGACTCACGCCACTTTGCATAATGCCGACGAGATCGGCCGCTTGGGGTTGAAAGTAGGCGACACGGTCATCGTATCCCGCGCAGGCGACGTCATTCCCCAGGTGACCAAGGTGCTCACGGAGCTGCGCACCGGCAAGGAGAAGAAATTCAAAATGCCCGCCCGCTGTCCTGAGTGCGATGGACTCGTACGGCGTCTTGGTGTCGGGGCAAAGGCCGGCATGCCCAAGCACCTGAAAGGAGATTTTCTTTCGGAAGGCGTAAACGAGTATTGCACCAATCCTCAATGCCCTGCCAAGAACTTCCGCGCCATGCAGCATTTCGTGAACGTCATGGAGATCTATACCGTGGGGCCGAAGATCCTCACCCGGTTCAAGGACGAAGGGCTCATCTCCGACGTGGCGGACCTCTTCGCGCTGCGGCCGGAGGATATCCAAAGCCTGGAGCGGTTCGGCGAGAAGAGCGCGGAGAACATTGTCCGTTCGATCCAATCCCGCAAGCGCGTACCGCTCGCGCGGTTCATCTACGCGCTCGGCATCCCCCAAGTAGGTGAAGAGACCGCACTCGTGATCGCGCGCGACCTCGCGAAGCAGAGCTCCGGGGTGCGGAGCCCGGCCGCGTTCTTCGCCGTGATGCGCACGCTCTCCACCGAAGACCTGCAGGAGCTTCCTGATGTGGGTCCCAAGGTGGCGAAGGAGATCCAGGATTGGTTCGGGGCGGGGTATAACCGGAGGTTCCTGGAGAAGCTCGACCGGGCGGGCGTCGAGACCGAGCCTCAGAAGGCCCTCGCCAGCAACGCCAAGCTGGCGGGCAAGACATTTGTCCTGACCGGCACGCTCGGGTCCATGTCCCGGGAAGAGGCCAAGGAAAGGATCCGCGGCCTAGGCGGGGAGATATCAGAATCGGTCAGCAAAAAGACGGATTACGTCGTAGCCGGCGCCGAACCAGGATCGAAATATGAAAAGGCAAAGAAGCTCGGGGTGGCGATATTGGACGAGGGCGCTTTCCGGAAGCTTTTGTAAAAAATCGGACGGGCCTCACGAGGAGGCCCGGTCGAATAGCGGCAGGATCTTGTAATACCAGATCCGGCTGAAGGTGCTCGTGCCCGGCGTGCCTTTGAGCGCGAGGTCAGGTTCGTCGGGCACCACGAACACCGGATGGTGGCAGCCGATGGCGCGGAGGGTTTGCCGGGTGGCTTTCTCCCACCGCGGGTCTTCTTCCTTGAGAAGGGTATCGTTGAGGCACGCGCGAGCCTCCGTCTCGGTGAGGAAGAGCGCCACGATGCCCCCGGCCCGCGCAAAGCCGGGGACTTGGGGTTTCGGCACTGGCGAGGCCGGGCGGTCGGACCGCGGAGCGCAGTAGAGCAGAAGACCGGGCGCTCTGCTGATGCCGATATGCGTCGCGTCGGCGCCGTGCGGCACCAGTCTGCCGCCCACGGGGATACTGCTCTCGCCCCGCAGGCCGATCTTCGTGACGAGAGGATTACCCCGCTCGTCCCGCTCACTCCGCACTTCAAATATCGACGCCCCGTTCCGGCCGAGGGTCACCGCGAAAAACTTTGCAAGGAATCGCTGGCTCAAGAGAAACCTCCTTCGTTCAAGTGAATTCTTTTTAAATTATACATTTAAATCAAGAAAAAGTCAAATGGCCGTAATGGTTCAATAGCTTGGCAACACACTCCCCCTTTGCCAGGCCATCTGCACCTGCATGCGCTTCATCCCGGTCCTAGAGATTTGGTGTTCCTTGGGGCAGGGCGCAGAACTCGCCCCACAAGTCCGGAGCGAAGAACCGTTCCGCTACATCCCTCAGATACGAGGTGTCGCGGCAGCGTTCCAGATGGGTGCGGTACTCGGCCTCGCTCCTGATCTCCCCATAGAGCTCGAGGTCGTACTCCGCGCCGTCGATGATGGATTCAAGGGTCTGGAAGTAGAACGTCTGCGCGCCCAGTTTCCGGCCGACCTCTCGCCCCACCAGTGCCTCCGAGGAAAGCGCTTGCTCCATTCTTTCCCACAGTTCCTGACGGACCGACTGTACCTGGTCCAGTTCGTGCAGGGGAAAGGACATGGTCCAGCTGGAGTACCGTTCGAAGACCGTCTTAAAGGACATGCCGTACACCCAGCCCTTCTCGGTGCGGAGCCAGTGATAGAGCGGGCCGTGGTCGGAATTGGTGAGGAAGTCGCCGATGAACTCGATGGCCACTTTGGTTCCGTAATCCGGCAGGGCGGGGAAGAGCGCGCCTACATAAAGGATGGGCTGGGACACGTCGTTGAAGGCTTTTTCGTGATAGTCTTTGTGGACCCAGAACGGCGTTTCATAATGAGCGGGGGCCTCGTGCGGCCTCGTTTCGAGCTCCATGAGCCGCCCGGACATCTTTTGGATGTCGAGCGGACCAGCAGTCAGGATCACCGTGCGCGGATCGGAGTAGTAGGAATGAAACTTGGAGAGCATCGCCGCGTCCATGGCCGCCAAGTCCTCGTTCCAGCCGAAGATCTGCCGCAGATCGGTCACGAGGTCGCTCTGCCATTGCGTCTTCAGGTAATGGCCGAGCTCGGAAGAGCCGGGGAACCAGCGCTCTTTGCGTTTGCGTTCGGCGGCAATGATGGTGCGCTGGCGGGCGATATCCTCGCCCTGGAAGAGCGGCTCGAACACCTGCGCGCAGAGGCCGTCCCAGGTCTTCTCAATCGCGTCCGCGGGCGTCTCCGCGAGATAGATGGTGGTGAAGCTGCCGGTCTGGGCGTTCATATAGCCCCCCTGGACCCCCAGCCACTCCGTGAACTCGTGGGTGCGGGGATACAGGGCGGAGTGGGATGCGCCCATGTGCTCCAGGAAGTGCGCCGTGCCGGGCAGGACGTCGCCCGTGTTCTGGGCGTGCCCGAAGGGCAGGATGATATGCATGATGGCGAAAGGGAAGTCCGCAGGATAGTGCAGGAACTTTATCCCGTTCGGCAGGATGTAGGTCTCAAAGACCTGGCGGTCGCGCATAAAGTTATCCTAAGGTTATTTTATGTGGATTTTGTGGAGACGGCGTACGCTTATACTATGCCGGTCGCAAGATATTTCCGCAAAGACTTCTTTGATACATGGACCCCGGAGATGGCATACATCCTCGGTTTCATGTTCGCGGACGGGGCAGTATGGCGCGGGAAGAGGGGAAATTGGTTTTTCGCTTTTTACTCCAATGACCTGGAGATCATAAAAACCATAAAATCCGTCCTGGAATCGGAGCATAAAATAGGGGTTAAAAGGCGGTCAAGCGAAGAGCATCCCAACTGGCGGACCGGTTATTTGCTTCAGATTGGGAGTAGGATGTTATGCCAAAGATTGGCTACCCTTGGCGTTACGCAGAATAAAAGTCTGACGATGACCTTTCCGATCGTACCTCTCGAACTAATCGGTGATTTTACCCGGGGGTATTTTGACGGCGATGGCAGTGTGAACTTCGGGAGGTATTGGCGCAAAGACCGTAACCAATGGAAATATCAACTTACGGTCAACTTTACTTCAGGTAGCAAAGCGTTCTTGGAAGGATTGTTTCACGCTGTTCGTAGTTACACGAACGGCGGCAGGATTGGCATTAAAAAACGAGGATACGAACTCGTATTCGGCCGCCATGATTCGGTTGCATTATATAGGTTAATGTATAATAATGTCCCCGCGGGACTTTTTCTGAATCGCAAACTTGCGATCTTTCGGAGAGCGTTCCAAAAACTTCATCTGCGGCCGTAGCTCAATTTGGTTAGAGCACCGCCCTGTAGATAACCCTGCAGCTCCGAAAAGAAATTTTCGGATGAACATTCCGGGATAACGGTGAAGGCTAAGTTCGAAAGAATACGCTAATACCGTGGGAACCTCAGGATCGCGCGATCCGAGGAGCGCCGTAGAGACTAGATACCGGAGCGCCTAAGTTCGCGAGAATAAGGCGAAGATATAGTCCACTCCTTTATGAAAGTAGAGGATAAGTGCACGGCGGGGGTTGCCGGTTCAAGTCCGGTCGGCCGCGCTGAGGGGAAGATCCCGGAAGCTTTTGCTTCCGGGATCTTCTTTGCGCGAGCAGGTTAGGGAGGCAATCCGCGCATTTGACTAGTAAAGCCATCATATGCACAATGGAAAAAGTTTTCTTCTAGCCGTAGAAATGCAATATCGTGTTGACCCCTCGGTAACGTGCCTGATTCCAAGATGAAGGAGAGGTTCTCATGACCCAGCAATTTCCGGTCTGGATGACCATCACCGTCGGCGCATGGAAGAGGCTCGACGTCTTCCTCGCTGCTCTTCGCGGCATGGGGCATAAGAACTGCCTCAGCAGCGTCGGATTCGAAGGCGACATGCAATTCATAGTAGGGCAGGTCGCCGCTACGCTGGCTCAGACCGAGGAGAAAGTTCTCCTCAGCCGCGCAACGGGCAGGCAGCTCACCGGCAAAGCGGATCCGACGCGCGCCGAAATCCTCGCCGCGGTCCAGGACGTCGGTGATCTCCTGATCCCCGAAGCCGCCTTTACCCTGCGTGTCGGGTATGGCGACCAGCCGATGCGAGGACAAGAGGAGTGGATGTACGTCGCGACAGAGCCGGTCACCGGCTGGGACAACAAGCCTTGCGAGCTGGTTCTCGTAAGCCGTGATCCTCAGTGGTGCAACGCCGGAGGAAGGGCCGAGCTTTGCATCTATGGCTGCTCGCTCAGCAACGCTTCCGGTTACGCCGACCGCTTCGTCGTTTTCCGTAGCCGGACCCAGTAGGATTTTGCCGCCTTCACCCACGCCCGCGCGTGTGATGGTGCAGGAGGCCATCACATGCGCAGGTGGACGGCTCCGTCCACCTGTTTTTCATTCATTCTGCCCATCAGGGTCTGCAGGGCGAGCATACATGCAGTCCTTTATAATTGTAGATATAGAGCGGGCCTACTTGTAAATGGGCGCAGGTCCGGAATTATAGACATGTCCGGTTTGTTTCGTGAGAATAGTCCTCACGTCGTCCACGAGGCCGGGCGCTTTATCAGAGGCTTTTTGTTTATCTAAAAACCATCTATAATAAGGAATATGATAAGAAAAAATTTGCGCATCTTTTATTTTCTTATAATCGCCTCACTGCTCGTCGCCCCAACTGCGCAGGGCGCCGGTTTTACAGCGAGCGATACGCTCGGCCATGTGCAGAATGGAGCTGCCTCCTTCATCCTGAACAGCAGCAACAACGCCCCCAATTCCGGCGGATTTTACCTTCCGGTCGGAGTCGCGGTGGACGAGGAGAATCACCGCCTTTTCGTCGCTGACCAAACGAATAACCGGATTTTAGTATTTGCGCTTACGAACGCCAATATAATTCAAAACGCAACCTCATCGTATGTCTTGGGCCAGCCTGATTTCACCGGTTCGGCTGCGGGTACCAGTTCCTCCACTTTAAGCGCGCCGCATGCTCTTACTTATGATGTCGCCAACGACCGTCTTTTCGTGGGAGACGCGGGCAACAACCGCATTTTGGCTTTCGACGTTGCGCCGGCGACAATGACGAACGGCAAGCCGGCTTCGTACGTGCTTGGCCAAGCTGATTTTGATTCAAGCGTCGCCAATGTTTCCTCGGTCCAGATTGATTCCGGCCTTCCCTCCAGCCTCGCGCTTGACGCCGTTGGCCAGCGTCTTTTCGCGGGAGACGGAGCCAACAGCCGCGTCCTCGTCTTCGACGTCGCCACTTCGACCCTCGCAAACGGCGCGGCGGCGACGCACGTGCTCGGCCAGCCGGATTTTGACACCAGCGCTCCAGGCACGGCCTCGGCTTCACAGCTATCTTCTCCCGTCGGTGTCGGCTTAGCATTCGACAACGCGAACCAGCGCCTCTTTGCCGGTGCCCACCGCCGCGTCCTCGTCTTCGACGTCGCCACTTCGACCCTCGCAAACGGCGCGGCGGCGACGCACGTGCTCGGCCAGCCGGATTTTGACACCACCGCGACCGGCGCGGCTTCATCATCAACGATCGGCAATGCCGCCTACCTTACTTTTGATAACGCCGGCCAGCGCCTCTTTGTAGGGGACGCCACTACTAACTTTGGCTCCGGCAACAATCGCATCCTCGTCTTCGACGTCGCCACTTCGACCCTCATAAACGGCCAACCGGCAGTTCATGTGTTAGGCCAGCCTGATTTGACTTCTTTCTCAAGTCCTGTTGCTCCCTCGGCGACACAGACTGTTGCCCTGCGCGGTATCGCTTACGAAACAGATTCGGGACGGCTCTTTGTCGCGGATGGCGATTATAACCGGGTCCTTGCCTTCGCCGCGGCCACCATCACCGATGGTGAAGCGGCTTCGGAAGTCCTCGGTCAGACGGACGGAAGCGGGAATTTGACGTTTCTCTATGGGGGCGCGAACGACGCTCCCAATTCGACGAGCTTCGCCTTCCCGGTGGGCATGGCCATAGATACTGCCGGCCACCGTCTTTTTATGGTGGACACTGGCAATGGTCGCGTGGAAATCTTCGATCTTGATGAGGATAATAACTTTGAAGATTACGTGGCAGATTACGTTCTTGGAGAGCCAAACTTCAGGACAAACGCCGGGGGACTTACCGATTCGACACTCTCTGGGCCTACGGACGTGGCCTTTGACAACGCGAACCAGCGGCTGTTTGTCGCAGATTTAAACAACAGCCGCGTCCTCGTCTTCGACGTCGCCACTTCGACCATCGCGAATGGCGCGGCGGCGACGCACGTGCTCGGCCAGCCGGATTTCACGACATCCATTGTAGGTCCAGGCATTATGAGTCCTACCGCCATCGCTCACGATCCCGAATCAGACCGCCTCTTTGTCTCAGATGCAGCTAATAGTCATATTTTAGTCTTCGACGTCGCCACTTCGACCATCGCGAATGGCGCCGATCCCGTAGCGGAATTCGGCGAACCTTTCGTGGTCAATGTTACTTCCTCGACGCTCCGCACGCCGGCGGGTTTGGCCTATGATACCTTGGGTGAGCGCCTGTTCGTGGGCGATAGGGATGATAATCGTGTTCTCGTCTACGATGTTCAGACCGGAGGGGATCTAAATGACATTTCTCCTAGCATCGTGATAGGGAAAACGGTATTCACGAATGGCGATCTTGATCCAACTTCCTCCTCCACGCTCTCGGGTCCGTGGGGACTCGACTATGACGCGGCGACTGGCCGTCTTTTTGTGGCAGATAACAGCAACAACCGCGTATTAGGCTTCGAAGCCGCTACCTCTACGCTTGTAAACGGCGCGGCGGCGACTGTTGTACTTGGGCAGCCTAGTTTCGACACCTCGGGAAGCGGTACGAGCGCGAGCGCGATGAATTCACCCCAGGGCGTTGCTTTGGATCAATCGAACGGCAGGGTGTATGTGGGAGATACCACCAACAACCGCATTTTACGATACGACCCCATCACTATCCTCACTACGACCCTTCCCGGGGCAACGGTGGGCGAGCTTTATGAGCAGGAAATTGCAACTGCAAATGAGCAGGGAACCGTAACATTTTCTCTTGCCGCCGGTTCATTGCCGCCAGGCATGTCGCTTGGCTCTGTAGACGGCACCCCTATCCAGGCTGGCACCTACACTTTTACTATTCAGGCGGAAGACACCGTAAGCGGAGCAGGTATTTTATTCGACCAGCAAGAGTATACGCTCACTGTCACTGCGGAAGCGGGATCAATTGTTTATGGTGGAGGATCGATCCTAAGTATCGTTCCCTCCCCAGCTCCCACCCCAGCTCCCACCCCAGCACCTTCCCCGGGGCCAGTTCCGGCGCCTAAGCCGTTCAGCCAAATGACGGTTACGGAGCTCCAAGCTGAACTAGCCAGATTGATGGCTCTTTTACAACAACTCCAGAGCGGGGCCCCGGCAGTATGCGGTCCCTGGAACAAGAACCTGTTCTTTGGCATGGAAGAGAATGCTGAAGTAAAAGCTCTCCAGGAATTCCTGATCAGCAAAGGCCATCTTGTCGCAGGTTTGAATACCGGCAATTACTTCAGCCTGACCGTAAAAGGGGTCAAAGCCTATCAGGCGGCTAAGAGCATCGTCCCTGTTTCCGGTTACTTCGGTCCTTTAACCAGAGCTGCAGCGAACGCGCAGTGCGCCCTTTGACAGGCGCCAAGATTCATCACGGGAGTTTAGGGTTCTTACTGCCATCGAAGATTGAGCGAGGCCTATCGTCCTGCGTGCTATATTGAGCATTATGAAAGGGCAAGCGAGAAGCGTTCTCAGGGAAGTTTTTCGTAAGTATCAAGGACATGGTCTTGAAGCGATCTATCTCTGGGGTTCCATCCTGACTCCCGACTTCGACCCGCACACAAGCGACGTTGATTCTATTGGCATAGCCGATGATCGTTGTCCGTTTCATGTAGAGAAGGACATCCAAGATTCTCTCGCAGAGCAGTATCCTTCGACACCCCGTCTTGGTTTCCGGCTCTTGTATAAAAGCGAACTCGATGGCGGTCCCTCCAAAGGATTTTTGACTTCGGTTCTTCCTCCCGAAGTTCTTTTGTTTGATATGCCATACTGGGAGCATGTAGATGGAGTGCGGTTTCGTCAGGAGGATTTCTCACTTCCAATTCCCACGCCGGCCGAAGCCTTTTCTTTGCAGAAGGGGATTTTCGAGAAATTTGCTTGGATGAAAGTAGCGGACATTCCTGAAAAGAGCCGACCTCAATTTCTCAAAGGGCTTGCGAGGATGATCGATGCACGACAGAGAATGCGAGGCCGCGGAGGACCTTTTTCATACACGGCAATTATGGAGCATACCGGGGAGAGCGCAGAAAAGGCCGTGGCCCAGGCCTTGTGGGCGGCGAAAAAGGAGCCCTCATCCGGTCTTTTCGAGAAATACTCACCGCTCTTCCAAGATTACATCGATTCACTTCCTTCTCATGCTGTTCACGAGGCCGCGCACTAGAATCTGTTTGTAAAGCGCCGCAATCGCGGCGTTTTGCAGTAAAGAATCTTGTGGCCCGCCGTAATATGAGCGAAGAGAGCCGCCGGGAACATAGGCGGCCTCTCCGACTGGGTCTATACATGTCCATCCTTCTTTTATAGAATAGTACCGACTTGGTTCATGAAGCTTTGCTGAAGACGGCAAGGCCCCTGAGGGCCCCGTTGCCATGCCTGTCGGATACCCCAATGCGCCAATGAAAAACTTCCTCAAGCGGCATTCTTTCGTCATGGGAACGCTCACGTTCGCGGTCGTGTTCGTCGCGGTGACCGGTGCCCGGATGGCCTCGCGTCAGGCATCGTCCGATGCCGAGCCACCGCTGCCGCAAGTGGCCGTGGCGTCCGTAGCTTCCTTCCAAAAAGTGAACGCTCCGGTCCTGGCCGAAGGCACTGTGGAATCCCTGGAACAGGCGGACCTGAGAAGCCAGGTTTCGGCGCCGGTCACCCGCGTGTACGTGAAGATCGGGGACGCCGTCGCGCCAGGCCAGACGCTGATCGCGTTCCAGAGTTCCGACATCGCGGCCCAGCTCGCCCAGGCCCAGGCGGTAGTCAAATCCCAGGCCGCGCGCTTGCAGGAGCTTAAAAACGGCGCTCGCTCGCAGGACCTCGAGCTTCAACAAAGCGCCGTGGCCAAGGCCAAGAGCGATCTGACCGACGCTTACACGAACGCGGTGACGATGCTGAACGACGCCTACGCCAAGACCGAGGATGTCCTTGAAAATCAGATCACAGCCCTCTTCACCGGCAATGACGCCAATCTCGAACTGTCTTTCCAGATCTCCGACCTTCAGCTCAAGAATGACGTGGAGGGCCAGCGCGGCATGCTGATGCGGGAGCTCGATGCCTGGAAGCGGGAACTGGAAAGCGCGTCCGCCAAGGACACGGCATCCGTGGATGCGGCACTTGCCGGCGGGCAAGTTCACCTAGCCTCCGTCCGCGATTTTCTGAGCAGCCTGATGTCGGCCGTTCTGGAAGAGATAAACCTCCCGTCGGCAACGGTGGATGCGTACAAGGGCAGCGTAGCCGGAGCGAGAACTATCATTGCCGGCCAGCTGCTCGCGGTCAAAGGACAGGAACAGGCCATCACCTCCGGCAAGACGGCCGTCAGCCAACAGGAGACGCGCCTGCAGCTGGTCCAGGCCGGCGCGACCACGGAGACGGTTGTGGCCCAGGAGGCCGTGGTTGAGCAGGCCGAGGCCAGCGTGCAAAGCATCCAGGCCCAGCTCGCGAAGACCTCTATCAGAGCGCCCATCGCCGGCATCGTGGCCGCGTTGCCGGTCAGGATCGGCGAACTGGTCACCCCGGGGGCGCCCGTAGTATCCATCGTCAATAAGAAGGGGTTGCAGGTGAAGGCCTTCGTGAGCGACGAGGACCTGGGCAGGGTAGAGGAGGATGCGGAAGTGACTGTGGGAGCGAACGCCAAAGGCAAAGTGTCCCGCATCGCGCCTTCCATAGATTCAGCCAGCCGCAAGGTGGCGGTGGATGTCCTGGTCACCTATCCGGGCGATCCGGAGCTTGTGGTTGGACAGAGCGTCACTATAGCCGTCGCGCCGCCGGCACGGAGCGCCGCTTCGCCCGCCGCCCTGCTCCTGCCGGTGCAGGCCGTGAAGATAACGGCCTCGGGCGCGTTCGTGTTCACCGTGGACCCCGATCTCCGCCTCAAAGAGCGGCCGGTCACACTCGGCAGCGTACAAGGAGAATACGTGCGCGTGCTCCAGGGCCTGACCGCGGACATGGAGATAGTATCTCCCGTCTACGAGCTGAAGGACGGTCAAAAAGTAACGGTCAGCCCCGGCGATGGACGATAACGGCGGGTCCCGCGACCATCTCTCCTCCGACCATCGCTACTTGGAGAGCCTGGAGTTCGATCCCGCCCTGCGCAAGAGCTGGTTGAACTTCTTCGTGTCCAATTTCAGGGTCATCTTCCTTCTCATCGTCCTCGTGTCGGCCTGGGGGCTTTACGCGTTCTTCACCCTGCCCCGCGAATCCAATCCCGAGGTCAAGATCCCCATCGCCGTCGTCACCACCGTCTATCCCGGGGCATCGCCTTCCGACGTGGAGGAGCTCGTGACCAAGAAGCTCGAGACCGCGGTCGCAGGCCTCAAGGGTCTCGACAAGGTGACCTCCAATTCCGCTAACTCGCTCTCCGCCATCACCGTCGAGTTCGATCCCAAAGAGGATCTGGAAGGATCCATCCGCAGCCTGCGCGACAAGGTCTCCGCGGTCCGTTTTACCCTGCCTTCCGAGGCGAGAGAGCCGCAGGTCACGGAGATATCCCTGAACGACCAGCCGATCTACACGGCCGTAGTCACCGGTCCCTACGACGGTTTCGCGATGCGGAACTACGGCGAGGATATCCAGGCCGACATAGAGAAGGTCCCCGGCGTGCGCACGGTGCACATCTCCGGGGGCGACATCCGCGAGTTCGAGGTCGCTTACGATCCCCAGAAGCTCATTTTCTACGGCGTGTCCGCGGACCAGGCCAACCAGGCCATCGCGGCCACCAACCTGGCCATTCCCGGCGGCAACTTTGAGGGCCAGAAATTCGTGTATCCCATCCGCTCCGACTCCCGTCTGCGCACCGTGCAGGACCTGGGCGGCATCGCCGTGGGCCGTTCCGCGGCGGGCGGCGTAATCCTGCTCCGGGACGTTGCCGCCGTGGCCGAGAAAGCCATCGAGCGTACGGTATACTCCCGCATCTCGATCGGCGGATCGGAGCCGAAAGACTCCATGACCTTGTCGGTCGTGAAGCGCACCGGCAGTTCAATCCTGGACACGGTGGACCAGGCGGAACGAGCCATCGATGCCAGGATCGCGGCCTTGCCCCCGGGTATCCGCTACGAGACTACCCTCGACATGGCCAAGTTCGTGCGGGACGACTTTGATCAGCTGACCCATGACTTCCTGCTGACCCTGATTCTCGTCTTCGGCATACTTTTCTTGATCGTCGGCCTGAAGGAGGCCTTCGTGGCAGGCCTCGCGATCCCTCTGGTATTCTTCGTGACCTTCGGCGTTCTCCAGCTTCTGGGCATATCCCTGAACTTCCTCTCGGTCTTCTCGCTCATCCTGGCATTGGGCCTCCTCGTGGACGACGCAATCGTGGTGGTCTCCGCGACCAAGCAGGACCTGAACACCGGCAAGTTTACCCCGGAGGAGGCGGTGCTTCTCGTACTGAACGATTTCAAGGTGGTCCTGACCACGACCACCCTGACCACCGTGTGGGCGTTCCTTCCGCTTCTTTTTTCGAGCGGCATCATGGGCGAGTACATCAAGTCCATACCGGTCACCGTATCCATCACCCTGCTCGCGTCCCTGGCCATCGCGCTCATGATCAACCATCCCCTGGCCGCGGTCCTGGAACGGATCCGCCTTACCCGCCGCACCTTCTTCGGCCTGGAGTTGCTCCTCGCCCTCACCGCCGCGGCCTTCTTTTATGCCGGAGGGTGGCTTGGCTACGCCCTCGGCGTGATCACACTCCTGGCCGAGATCTGGATGATCGTATGGTACGAGCGCGGAGGGCGTGCCCGCCTGGAAGGGAACGCGGCTTTGGTGGAGGCGGAATGGGCGGACGAGAGATTGATCAAAAGAAAGCTTAAGGAACAGGGGAACCGGGAAGAGTCTTCATTTCTCGGACGCTTGGTCCATGGCATCATCCATTTCAACAGGATACTGCCGCTTTACGAAGCCTACCTCCAGCGCGTGATCGCGACGAGGCGCCGCCGCATCGCGACCCTTGCGGTCACCGGAGCGCTTTTCGTGTTCGCCCTGGCCCTTCCGGCTGTTGGCATAGTGCAGAGCGAGTTCTTCCCGCCTTCCGACCAGGGATATATCTACGTGGAGGTGCGCACGCCGGTCGGCACCCGTATCGAAGAGACGGACAAGGCGGTCCAAAGCGTGGAACAGAAGCTCCTTGCCTATCCGGAGATCGGCAATTTCTCGACCATCGTGGGCCGTCCCGGCCCGGAAACCCAGAGCTTCCAGGATTCTTCCAATCTTGCGTCCATCACTATATCCCTCAAGGACAAATCCGAGCGCGATAGCGCTTCCTATGCCCTGGCCGACCGGATGCGGGAAGATATTGGCGCCGTGGAAGGCGCGAAGGTGACTGTCAAAACGCCGTCCAGCGGCCCCCCGTCCGGCGCCGCTTTCGAGGCGCGGATAAAAGGAGACGATCTCGGTACGCTGAACAGGATCGCGCGCGACCTTGAGCCCCGACTGGCCTCCATTGCCGGGGTCATCAACACGGACGTATCCCTCAAGGATTCCGCCCCGGAATACACATTCGTACTGGATTCCGTGAAACTGCAGCAGAACGGGCTGAACGCGGCTTATGTCGGCTCCATGCTGCGCATGGCTATCTCCGGCACGGAGGTGAGTACTGTCCTCGAAGAAGGCAAAGAGACGAAGATTATCGCCCGCTTCGCCAAGGACAAGATACCCAGCCTGGATTCCGTGCAGAATCTGCAGATCCTGAATATGATGAAGCAACCGGTTTTCCTGAAAGATGTGTCCCGCATCGAGCTGAGGCCGGCGGTTGATTCCATAACCCGCATCGACCAGAAACGCACCGTGCTTCTCTCGGCGGGCGCGGATTCAACCACGAATTCCACTGCCGTGCTGCAGCAATTCCAGGAGAAGACCAAGGACTACCAGCTTCCCGCGGATTATTCGATAACCTACGGCGGCGAGAACGAGCAGAACAACGATTCGGTGCTTTCCATCCTGCGGGCCATGCTCATCGCGATGGTTCTCATCGTGGCTACGCTGGTGGTGCAGTTCAACTCGGTACGCAAGGCGGTCATCGTGCTGGTGACCATCCCGCTCGCCCTCATAGGCGTGTTCATCGGCATGGCCCTCTTCGACGTGAAGTTGTCCTTCCCCGGGCTCATCGGCATTCTGGCGCTATTCGGAATTGTCGTGAAGAACGCGATTATCCTGGTGGACAAGATGAACCTCAACATCAAAAGCGGCATACCGTTCATGGAAGCGGTGAGGGACGCCGGCAAATCCCGGCTGGAGGCGATCTTCATCACCTCCATCTGCACCATTCTGGGCATCCTGCCGGTCACGCTCTCGAACGAGCTGTGGCGGTCCCTGGGCGGCGCCGTCATCTTCGGGCTCACCCTGTCGTCTTTTCTGACCCTCTTTATCGTTCCCACCCTCTTCATTACGCTGATCGGGGAAAAGGAGAGGTTCTGATATCTGGAAAACAGGAAAGAACATGGTAATATCGTGGTGATGGCGGGTTCCACCTGCTTTTTCCATGCCCAAACTACCGGTTATCTTATGCATTCCGGGACTGGGCGGTCATGCCAGCGCTTTTGGCCTTTCCCCCCGGTTTCTGCCGGAGTACGAGCTTCGCTTTATCGAACTTACGAACCGCGAGAAGGCGTTTCGGGACGCGCTCGAAATAATAGACGAGAAGGGCAAGATGCCCTTGCTCTGCAACTCCTACGGCGTGCAGATGGGACTGAAGCTCATCGAGGCGAGGCCCGGCAAGATCACCCACCTCGTGCTTATCGAACCGTTCTTCGCGCAGTTTTCCTGGTGGCGAGGGCCCGCGCTGGCCGTGAACAAAGTCCTGCTCTGGCTCTGCCGGGTGACGGATGCGATCGGCCTTCGCCGCCGGCATTTCACCTATCAGCCGGATTACGTCGCGCTGGCCAGATATCCCATATACGTCCAGCCTCTTTTCGATATGTGGTGGCAGAACCTGACCGACTATTTCGATAAGATCGAGGATATTTTGACCTTCCGTCTGCCTGCGAAGGTGGAAGCGCGCACGCTGATCCTCCTATCGCCCTACGGGTTCACGCGGGATAAGGCGGTCCGGGCGAAGATACGGGAGGTGTTCTATCCGGCGGATGTCGTGGAGCTTGCGGACGGCACTCATAACGTAACTACTATACTGAAAGAGCCTGCGGTCCGGGCGATCCATGCATGGCTCCAAAAGGGGTCGTCTTGAAGGATCATCGCTACGGGCTTGCTACTCACTACGCACTACCAACGACAAACTTTCTCCCGATGATATCCGTCATCATCCCCGCCTATAACGAAGAAGCGTACATCGGTACGCTGCTCGGTGGTCTCGCGGAACAGGAGCTCGACGAGGAGATTGAGGTCATCGTCGCGGATGCGGCGTCCACCGATCGTACCGGGGAAGTGGTCCAAGGGTTCGGCAAACGGCTCGCCAGCCTGCGCATCGTTCCCGGCGGCCATCCCGCCGTTGGCAGGAACAACGGCGCGCGTGCGGCGAACGGCGATCTCTTTTTCTTCATGGATGCCGATGTCATCCTGACAGACCGGGAGTTCCTGCGGAAATCCGCCGCCTACGTCCGCAAGAAAAGGCTCGCCGTGGCGGCGGCCCACATGCGTCCGGACAACGGGAAAATGACGGACCGCCTGCTCACCGGCTTCTACAACGCCGCCCTGCACGCCGCCCGATGGGTGCGCCCGCTTGCCGCCGGTTCCTGCATGGTCGTGTCGCGGGACGCGTTCCGGAAAGTGGGAGGGTTCCCGGAGGACGTGATCATGTCGGAGGACCACGACTTCGCCCTGGCCTGTTCCAAGGTCGGCCGTTACGGCATCCTGCCCTTTACGGTGACCACATCCATGCGCCGTCTCGACAAGGAAGGCCGGGGTACCCTGATTTGGAAGTACGCGCACGCCACCCTGTACCGGACGTTCGTGGGGCCGATCCGCAAACAGCTCTTCGAGTACGAATACACCCATGTCCACGAGGTGTTGCCGCGCATGAGCTTCGTCATTCCCGCCTACAATGAAGAGGCCTACGTCGGCGCGTGCATCGAGTCTATCCTGAACGCGACAGGCAAGCACGGCATGCCGGAGATCATCGTGGTCAACAATGGGTCCACGGATCACACGCGGGAGGTAGCGGCGTCCTATCCCGGGGTGAAGGTGGTGGACGAGCCCCGCAAGGGGACCGGCTGGGCCCGCCAGCGCGGCTTCAGAGAGGCGACCGGGGAACTGCTCGCCTATCTCGACGCCGATTGCAGGATCTCTGCCGGCTGGATGGAGCGGGTCCTCGCCGAGTTCCGGGATCGTCCGGATATGTCTGCCCTGAGCGGCCCTTACCGTTATTACGATCTTCCGCCGTTCCGGAAGTTCATGGCGGAGGCTCTTTGGTGGATGCTCCCGCCGGCGTCCTGGGTCACCGGCCGGGTGCTCATCGGCGGGAACTTCGTTGCCCGCCGCGGCGCCCTGCAGGCGACGGACGGATTCAATACGGACATCGTCTTTTATGGCGACGACACCGACACCGCTTGCCGCCTCGCTGCCGCGGGATCCGTGGTGTTCACGATGGATTTCGAGGTCGCAAGCTCCGGCCGCCGCCTCGCCAAGGAGGGCATTTGGCACATCTACCTCGTGTACACCCTGCACCATTTCCGCGTCCTGTTCCGGCGGCGATCCTTCGCTCCCCAAAACCACCGCAACTGACATGGACCCGGTAATAACCCAAACAGTGCCATGGCTCGCCCGCGCGTTGGGCGCGGCGGGGATATTCAAATACCCGCTCCTCTTTGCCGGGACCGTGGTGGAGGGGCCCCTCATCACCATCGCCTGCGGGTTCCTTTATCATACGGGGGTGTTTTCCCTCTTGCCGCTTTTTCTCGCGCTCTCGCTCGGCGATCTGGGCGGCGACGCGATCTGGTACTGGGTCGGCCGGCGGTTCGCCGGCCCCGCGCTTTCCCGCCACGGCACCTTCTTAGGGCTCACTCCGGAGCGCTTTGAGCGCCTTCGCGGCTATTTCCGCAGGCATCATTCGCCGATACTCTTCGTGTCCAAGCTGACCATGGGCCTTGGCGTTGCCCAGGGTACGCTCATGGCCGCGGGAGCCTCCCATGTGCCGTTTCGCGCGTACCTTCTCTGGAACGCCATCGGTGAAGCGATCTATGTGGCCATCCTTCTGGCCATCGGATATTCTTTCGGCCAGGCCTTCGTGGCCATCGAGCAGGGCCTGCGGACGGGATTCCTTATCTCCGGGGCGGTGGTGATCCTCGCCGTCCTGTATCTGGCCTCCCGGTTCGTGAAGGCCTATTTCGAAAAGAAGATATGATATCTGATCGCTTGCTTTGCACCACTACCTACCAACTACAAACTACAAACTTTTCCCTAATGATCTCTTTCATCATCCCCACGTTCAACGAAGAGAAGGCGCTTCCGCGGACTCTGGACAGCCTGGAGCGTTACCACGGTCCCCGGGAGATCATCGTGGCCGATAACCGCAGCACGGATAGCACGCTCCAGATCGCCCGTGCCCGGGCGGACAAGGTCGTGGAACGGCAGGGCGACGTGCCGTTCACCATCGCCGGAGGACGGAACGCGGGCGCACGGGAAGCGAAAGGGGAATATCTGGCCTTTTTTGACTCGGACGCTTACGTGCGCGACACGGATGCTTTCTTCGCGGAGGCGCTCGCCATGTTCGAGCGCGATCCGCGCCTCGTCGCCCTGAGCTTCTTCAACCGCTTCACGCCGGCGATCGAGACCCGGACGGACAAGATGTTCCTTGCGTATTTCAACTTCGCGACTTGGACCCTGAACCTCATCGGTTTCGGCGGGTCCTTCGGCAAGGCGTTCATGATGCGCGCCGACGCCTTCAGGAGGATCGGCGGCTGGAACGACGCGATCGTGGCCGGCGAGGATTCGGATATCTACATGCGCTTAGCGAAGATGGGCCGCACGCGCTCGTCGTGCCGCCTCGTGGTCTACCACTCCGGCCGGCGGCAGCACGCGCTCGGCTGGCTTCCCCTCATTTGGCGGTGGGTGGGCAACACCTGGCATCTTTTCTTTTTCGGCAAGGCCAAAGACAAGGAATGGACGCCGGTGCGGTAGGCTGTCCCGGTTGGTATACTGTAAAACGATATGTTCAGACAACTGAAGGACAAGACTTTGCTGGTTCCCTTGTGCGGGAGCCTCGTCCTCCTCGCGTTCGCCTTGTGGATCAACTACCAGGCGGCGGAGTACGCTTTCCAGCAGGCTTCCAATCCGGTGACCGACCTCATTTTGAGCAACACCCGGGTCTACGACGTGGATCTCGTGTTCGTCTTCGGTTCCGTCGCGTTTTGGACGGGGGTCATCATCATGCTCCTCACGGACCTGCGGCTCGTGCCGTTCACCCTGAAGAGCATCTCTCTTTTCATCGTCATCCGCGCTTTCTTTATCTCGCTCACCCATATCGCTCCCTTCCCCGAGCGCCTTCCCCCGCCGAGCACTAACTTTATACTGAACAAGCTCACCTTCGGGAGCGATCTCTTTTTTTCCGGTCACACGGGATTGCCGTTCCTTCTCGCCCTCATTTACTGGAACAACAAAACCCTGCGGCACATCTTCCTGGCCGGTTCGGCCACCTTCGGAGCGAGCGCCATCCTTGGCCACTACCACTACTCCATAGACGTGTTCGCGGCCTATTTCATCACCTATGCCATCTTCCGTCTTGCCGAGAAATGGTTCGCTTCCGACCAGCGCATATTTTGGACCGCCCCCCTGGGCGGCAAGCGTCCGGAAGCGCGTTGATCATGAAAATTTCGGACGGTGAGCACTATGCATGAATAAGATCAAAGAGAGCGGACACTGTCTTGCCTACGCCGGAGCTTCGGCGGTATAGTGAGGCCCATGGGAATTCTCGGCTGGGGCATCACCATCGCCGTCATCGTCATCCTCGCGAGCCTCAAGGTCGTGAAGGAATACGAGCGCGGCGTGATCTTCTTTTTGGGACGCCTGACCGGCATGCGCGGCCCGGGCCTCATTATGGTCATTCCGGTTCTGGAGCGGATGGTACGGGTGCAGCTCCGGACGGTCACTATGAATATACCTTCCCAGAAGATCATCACCCGGGACAACGTGTCCATAGACATCGCGGCCGTCGCGTACTACCACGTGGTGGATGCGGCCAAATCGGTCGTATCCATAGAGATCGTGCACGACGCGGTGAATCAGATCAGCCAGACCACGGTGCGGAACGTAGTGGGCCAGTTCACCCTCGACCAGCTCCTCTCCCAGACATCGGACATCAACGCGCAGATCCGGAACGTGAGCGACCAGCACACCGAACCGGGGGGGGTGCAGGTGACGGCGGTGGAGATCAAGGACATATTTCTGCCGGAGAACATGCAGCGGGCCATGGCCAAAGAGGCCGAGGCGGAACGCGAGCGGCGCGCGAAGATCGTGGCGGCGGAGGGGGAGCTTCAGGCCTCGGAGAAGCTTGGCCAGGCGGCCGACGTCATCGCCGCCCATCCGGTGGCCCTGCAGCTCAGGACCCTGCAGACCATGGCAGAGATCTCCGTCGAGAAGAACTCCACCATCATCTTCCCGGCGCAGTTCATGACCAGCCTGAAAGAAGTGATAGATACGGTGAAGGCGGACATGCAAAAGTAGGCCGCCCGCTCCGGACGCGGAGCTGCGGACGCAAGCGCCGCCTGAAAAGGCGGATTTTAACGCCGCGCGGACCCTTTGGTTTCACGCCGTTTCACGCAAGCCTCATCCAAGGCCTCCTATAATTTAAGGGCATATCCAGAGAGCACCGCAGGATGTGCGGGCCGCGAGACAGGCTACGACCGGTCCTGAACGGTGCGTTCTTCATCCCATTTTTCGGTTTGCACCGGACAATGGAAGTGCAATAAAGGTCGAAGCTAGATCACAAACAACTTAAAAAAATACCCATGAAAAAGAAATTCAGCAAAGTCGGCGTCGCCATCTCTCTGATGGTCGCAGTGAGCACTATGTTCGCCTCGCCAGTGATCGGCCAGACGGCGCTCACCTGTACCCCGGCAATGTCGGTCATCGCCCCTACTCAGGGCGTCAACTTCCTGGTCTCGGGCGGCAACGGTACCTACGCCTTCAGCGGCGGCGGCATCACCGCGACCACTACCACCTCCACCGCCTTCAGCGCCAGCTTCCCGAACGCGGGAGCCAACACCTTCAACGTGACCTCGGGCGGCATCACCGTTCCCTGTAGCGTGAGCGTGGTGGCCGCGAACGCAGGCGCGACGATGTGTAGCGGTCCTACCGGTCCGGTGAACGCCGGCCAGTCGGTCGTCTTCACTCCGTCCGGCGGCAACGGCACCTTCACTTGGACTTCGCCGGACCTGAACATCACTACCCCGGTAGGCAGCAGTTTCACCGCTAACTTTATGAGCCCCGGCATCCGCACGGTCACCGTCACGTCCGGCGGCACCGCCGCGACTTGCGCGGTGAGCGTCCTCCCTGCTGGCTCTCCCGGCGGCTCGGTGCTCTGCAGCCCCTCCAGCCAGACAGGCGTAGTTGGCCAGCAGGTCTCCTTCTCGGCTTCCGGCGGCAACGGCAGCTACGTATGGAGCGCGTCTGATCTCACGATCACCAATCCGAACGGCGCGACCTTCAACGCGACTTATACCGCTGCAGGAGCGCACATCGTGACGGTGTCGTCCGGCGGCTTGAGTTCGAGCTGTACGGTGAACGTCCTGCCGGCGGGATCTCCCAGCGCCCTGCTCTGCAGCCCGGCTACGCAGACTGCGTTGGTAGGCCAGCAGATCTCGGTCTCGGCTTCCGGCGGCAACGGCAGCTACGTATGGAGCGCGTCTGATCTCACGATCACCAATCCGAACGGCGCGACCTTCAACGCGACTTACAACGCCGCGGGCCTGCACACTCTCACGGTCGCTTCCGGAGGCGCAACCTCCAGTTGCAGCGTGAACGTGCTCTCGACCCCGGGCCTGCCGGACACCGGCTTCGCCCCTGTTGAGTAGGCAGCGTTAGTCCATCATGGAAAACCTTCCCGCCAGAAAGCGCAGTTCCCTGACTCCCGTTCAGATCTTTCTGGCGGGGGTTTTCCTGATGGGCGCCATAGTTCTCGCCTTGCTCTTCAGTCCCGGAACGTCCGAGCCGCTGGTGAGACCTGCAGCGGCTCCTGTCCTTCCGGTGGTAACTTATGGTACGGGCGGGGGAGCAGGGGTAGCTTCCGCGGCGGCGTCTCCGGCAGGAACAGTTCAGTCCCCGGATGCGTCCTGGCCGGGCAGGCCGGCGGATAGCGTACCGGTCCCGCCGAGCGGCCATCTGCCCGTTCGCCTGAAGATTCCCGCGCTCGGAGTGGATACGGGCATCCAATACGTGGGCCTCACTAAGGACGGCAACATGGACACGCCGAAGAGCGCGGTTGACGTCGCCTGGTACAAGCTGGGACCCGCGCCCGGCTCGCCGGGCAGCGCAGTGATCGCAGGCCATATCAATACGCGCTATTCCGCCCACGGCGTGTTCGAGCATTTGGACGATCTGAATGCGGGCGACACGGTCCAAGTGGTGGCTGCCGGGGGCAAGATATTGAACTTCAAGGTCACTGGCAAGGAGTACCTCGGGGACGCCGACCCGGCGATATCCGTGTTCGCGAGGACGGACGGGACCCGCTTGAACCTTGTGACCTGCGCCGGCACCTGGAATGCGGAGCGGAAATCTTTCGATAAGAGGCTCGTAGTGTATACGGAGCTTGAGTAGGCCGTAGGTAGTAAGTAGTTGTTCGTAGGGAATCCCGACCTGCTACCTACGACTTACCACTTACTTTGCATATTGTGGATAAGTCCGCGTTCTGGGGGCTCTTGAAGTGTTAGAATGAGAGCATGCAAAACCAGCAGCTCGTCGATTATATCAAGCAACAGCTTCAGGGGGGCGTGCAGAAGGATGCGGTAAAAAAGGCGCTCTTGGATGCCGGCTGGCCTCAGGCCGACGTGGACGACTCGGTGAAAGCGGCCGAGCCTGCGGGCGCGGCGGCAGCGGCCACCACTTCTCCGGCAGTGGCCTCCCCCGGGTTCAATCTTGCGGCCAGCATGACCGCGGGCGGCCAGGGCGCGCAAAAAGGCGCGGCTGACGTGAAGTCGTTCGCACCGAAGGAGACCGCGATCAAATCATTCGGAACCCCTGACGGGCAGGATGACGACGGGGAGAAGCCCCGCCATAGCTGGACGCGCATCGCGATGAGCGTGATGGGGGCGGTGATCGTGATTCTTCTCGGCGCCATGGGCTACGTCTATTACAGCCTGAACGGCAAGATATCCGCGGCAAGCGGCGAGAGCGCGAGCGCGGCGGGCCAAGCCCAGACCCTCCAGCAGCAGTTGCTGAAGTTCACTGACGACAACGCCGCGCTCTCTTCGCAGATCGCGACGCTCCGGCAGGAGAACCAGGGAGTGATGGATGAGCTCCTTTTCTTCTCTCCGGATAAAGACCCTGCGGCTGACTACTCCCTCACCGGCGCGATCGGCGGTACCACCGGCGCGTACACGCTGACCACCGCCCACCACATCCTGATCTCGGTCAAGAATTCCAAGGACGCCAAGGTGATCGCAGCCCTGGGGCCCCTGGTCGGCCAGAACGCCATGCTGACCGGCAAGCGGACGCCGGGCATCCCGGAGATCACGATAAGCGCGGTGAACGGCGCGGCCCTTGTCGCGGCCACCACTACGCCTCCGGCAGCGACCAGCAGTACTCCATAGGAGTGATCAGTTACTGGTGATCAGGAACTCCATTGCTGGTTTTTCTCGACATTTTACGCGTCCCTGGTCTGTCATCCCGAGTTAAGACGAGGGACCTCTCTGCTACCGTAAGCTTCAGACAAGGAACTCGTTACTGGGGTTATCAGTCTTTGCATATGCTTCGCATCATGGAATATGGAGCGTCGTTATTGCCGGGGCTCCCGCGCCGGAATTTACCCCGTGTATCCCCGCGGGGCTCGGGATGACAGACTGTTCTGCAGCAGTGGCGCGCGCGATAACAAACGTCAACGTCTGACGCTGATCACTTCTGCGCTTCCTCGTATATCCGTCCTATGCCGAGAATGTCCGCTTCACGGAAGTGGCGGCCGATCAGTTGGAAGCCGACCGGCAGGCCCGTCCGGCCTCTGACCGGTATGCTCACGGCGGGGATGCCGGCCAAGTTCACGGGAATCGTGAATGCGTCCTCCAGGTACAGCTTGAGGGGATCGTCCGATTTCTCCCCGATCTTGAAGGCCGATGACGGGGCGGTGGGAGCGAAGATCACGTCCACCTCCTTGAAGGCCTGGACGAAATCGTCCTTGACCAGTGTCCGTACCTCCTGCGCCTTCTTGTAGTATGCGTCGTAATAGCCGGCGGAGAGCACGAACGTGCCGAGGATGATGCGGCGGGTAGGCTCCGGGCCGAAGCCCGCGCCGCGCGGCGCGGTGAAGTTGTTCGGCAGCTCCGGCCTGCCCGCGTAGCGGATGCCGTCGAAGCGGGCGAGGGTCGCGCTGGCCTCCGCGGGCAGGATGACGTAATAGACGGAGATGGCGTACTTTGTGTGCGGAAGCGATATCTCCTTGAACTTGAAGCCGAGATCCTTAAGCTGCCGCATGGCGGTGTCCATCCCTTCCCGGACATCGGGCGCTATGCCGTCGATGAAATACTCCTTCGGCACGCCGATGGTCAGTCCCCGCATGCTCTTTATATCCGGTTCGATAAGGTCTTTGTCGTAGCGCACGGCCACACTGGTCGCATCCATGGGGTCGTGGCCGGCGATCGCCCGGAACAGCATCGCCACGTCTTCAGTAGTTTTGGCCAGAATGCCGACCTGATCCAGGCTGGAACCGAGAGCGATAATGCCGGAGCGGGAAACGGCGCCATACGTCGGCTTGAACCCTACCACCCCGCAAAGCGCCGCCGGCTGGCGGCCGGAGCCGCCAGTATCGGTGCCCAGGGCGGCCAGGGCGAGATTGCCGGCCACCGCCGCAGCCGAGCCTCCCGAGCTTCCGCCGGGCACGCGCTCCAGATCATGCGGGTTCTTGGTGGGGCCGAACGCGGAATTCTCGGTTGAAGTCCCCATGGCGAACTCGTCCAGGTTGGTCTTGCCGAGGAAGACCGCGCGCTCGGACTTGAGCTTCTCGATGACATGGGCGTCGTAGCTTGCGGTGTAGCCCTCCAATATCTTCGAGCCGGCGGTAGCCTGATGGCCTTTGATCAGGAAGTTGTCCTTGATAGCGAGCGGCGCGCCGGCGAGGGGCGCAAGCTGGTCGCCTTTGGCGAGGCTCTCGTCCACCTGCCCGGCGATCCCAGTGGCATCTTCTTCGAGAAGCGTGAGGTACGCATGGATGCCGGGGTCCTTGGCGCGGATAGCCTTGAAGTGCTCCTGTACGGCCTCCAGGGCGGAAAACTTCTTGCCGCGGAGGCCGTCGTGGAACGAGCGGAGCGTGAGATCGGAGAGGTTCATTTGAACACGGGGGGTATCTTTAGGAATCCCTTTTCCGTTGCCGGGAACTGCTCCTTGCCGTGGCCGCGATTCGTGTTGGCGGACGCGGCGTCCTCGCGGAACACGTTCAGAAGCTCCGTGCCGCCGTTCATCGGCTGGACGCCGGACGTGTCCACCGCCTGCAGCTCGGAGACATAGGCCAGGATGTTCTGCAGGTCCTTCAAGAGGCGGGCCTCCATCTCGGGATGGAGCTCGATGCTCGCGAGCTTCGCGAGATATTCCAGAGTCTCCTTGGTGATAGGGGAATCGGGCATGAGAATATTGTACCGGCCGTTCGCAGATTCACAAATAGCACGCCATGGGGAGGTTGAGGGTCCCACGCCGCTCCTTCGGAGCTTCGCGGGACTCAAGAAAACCTAATCCCGGCACAATGCCGGGAAAAGGTTTTCTAATCGTGCCGGCGGCAGGAATCGAACCTGCGACCTAGGGCTTATGAGTCCCTCGCTACTACCACTGAGCTACGCCGGCATTTGGACGGATAGATTGTATACCAGGCCATGCGTTAAGCCAAGTATGCGTCGCTGTAAATCCGAACATTTGCGGACACGCAAGGCCAGTGTTCCTAAATGCACATCATAGTTTTCATACACCTTTTTATTTTTTGTTTTTATGAAAATGGTCTTACGAAACTGTTCTAATGGAATGTGTAGCAATTCTGACCAACGCAGACTTACTGCAATAGTACGTGGCTGATGTATATCGTTTATTAATATACGGCAGTACATATCGGAGCGTGACACTCCGAAACAAAGTTCCAGCCACCGTATAATGAACATCACGAAATCGGGGTTTGAATTCGTAAACTGAAACGTATCATCGCTCTTCCTTCCCTCTCCCATGTACAAGCCCAATCCTACAAGCAGAAGATTGTTAATCGTTATATGTCCGATTTGGGAAATTCCTTTTTGCTTCAACTCTTCGATTCTGTGCAACTTGCGCTCTCTCTGAGAGCGCGCCCCTATCAATCTTCCCCTATATCCGTGGGTTAATTTGCGCATATCTAGGGCGGCAACCTGCTCTGGCGACAAAATTATTTCTTCGCACCAGTGGCTGACAGAACTTTTCGAGACACCCAATTGCTTCGCGATCACTTTAATGCTTTCTCCTGCCCTGCGCATCGCCCGTGCTTTGACTCGTTCCTCGGATTTGGCCATACCTCCATTTTCCGTTGTCCCGGCAATTCCGCAAATTTTGACCTTGGGGATTGCGCGAGGTACAATAAGCAACGCTTGCCTCGCGGCAAGCTCTTCTTATGGAAGGAGGGCTTACCGCGGGGGGCTGGGAATGGTTTCCCGGGGAGCCCCATAAGCTTTCGAAGCCGGTTCGATTCCGGCCCCCGCAACTGCTAGAAGTCCGTTTGTGAAATCCACCCGTACGGGTGGATTTCACATTACGGATTCTTGCGCCCCGGCCCCGCATCGAAGTACGGGGTAAACTCCGGCCGGGGTCTAAATCGCGTTGCGAGGATTTCTTTTAATCTAGATGGCAGGACCTGACTCCCCATACAGGAGGCAGCAGTTTTGTGGCGCAGGAATAACCTTTGTATTCCAGGCTTTTCTTGCTACCATCCGGATGTAGAATATATTTCATGCCGCAAGGACACCTCCACCCCATTTCCCGCGCGATCTTGGAGATCCACGATATCTTCGCGGAAATGGGATTTGAAGTCGCCGTGGGACCGGAGATAGAGACCGAATGGTACAACTTCGACGCATTGAATGTGCCGAAGGATCATCCCGCGCGGGATATGCAGGACACTTTCTGGCTTGAGCCCCTTTCCGAGCGGAGGCTTCTGCGCACCCATGCCACCTCCCTTTCCGCCCGTACGCTTGCGGAGCGCAAAGATGCCTTCCCGCTCCGGAAGATCTTCCCCGGCAAGGTGTTCCGGAACGAGGCGACGGACGCAACGCATGAAGCGCAATTCTTCCAGCTGGACGGCATTTACGTGGACAAGGGCGTTTCCCTCGCGATGCTGAAGGGCACGCTCGCGAATTTCTACAAGAAGTTCCTTGGGGAAGGGGTAGAGCTCCGTTTCCGGCCGAGCTTCTTCGGTTTCACCGAGCCCTCGGTGGAGATAGATATCAGATTCAAAGGAAAGTGGCTCGAGATGCTGGGCGGAGGGATGTTTCATCCGAACGTCCTCAAGGCGGCGGGCGTGGACCCGGAACAATGGGGAGGGTTCATCTTTGGCGGCGGGATAGACAGGGTAATCATGGTGAAGTACGGCATAGACGATATCCGGCTGCTTTACGGCGGCGATCTGAGGCTGGTCAATCAATTCTGAACGGCATGAAAGTTCCCTACGAGTGGCTTCAGTCCTACTTCAAAGAAAAGCTTCCCGCGCCGGAGAAGCTTACGGAGCTTCTCACGTTCCATCTCGCCGAGGTCGAGACCGTGGAGCATACCGGCGAGGACACGGTCTATGACATCAAGATCCTTCCCGATCGCGCGTGCTATGCGTTGTCGGTGCGGGGAGTGGCGCGCGAGCTCGCCGCGATCCTCGACATGACATTCTTGGAAGAGCCGGTCGCCGGGATCAAGGTATCAGACATCCCCGACCCAGCGATCGCGATCGTTGAACCCGGGCTGTGTTCGAAGTTCGTGAGCAGGAGGATGACGGATCTGCAAGTGGGGGATTCTCCCGAGTGGCTCGCGCGGCGGCTGAAGGCCGTCGGCCAGAGGCCGATCAACAATCTCGTGGACGCCACCAACTATATGATGTTCGGCCTGGGCCGGCCCATGCACGTTTTTGACGCCGATAAGGTCAGAGGGACGCTTACCGTGCGGCGGGCGCAAAAAGGGGAAACGCTCGTGACCTTGGACAACAAGCATCTGGACCTGGAAAACGGAGAGCTCATCGTGGCTGACGAAGAGGGTCCCCTCGGCCTCGCCGGCATCAAGGGCGGAAAGAGGGCGGAGGCGGGCCTCGATACCAGGAACGTCATTCTGGAGGCGGCGAACTGGGATCCCGTGAACATCCGCCGTACCGCCGCCTCGACCGGCATCCGCACCGAGGCCTCCAAGCGCTTCGAGAACAGGCTGTCGCCTTTCCTCGCCGAAGAAGGTATCGAGCGCATCACCGCGCTCCTCATGGATACCGCCTCGACAGGCGCCACGCAGGCCGGCAGGCCGTTCGCCGTTTCATTCGAGGATGTGAAGGAAAGGAGGCTCATGGTGGACCCGGCCAAGATTGCCCGGAAGCTCGGCATCGCGATCGAGGGGCGGGCGGTGGAAGACATCCTCCGGCGGCTGGCCATCTCTTGTGAAAGGCAAGGGGACGAGCTCATGCTTCGCGTTCCTTTTGACCGTTTGGACCTGGAGATAGCGGACGACATCGTGGAAGAAGTGGGCCGGATCATAGGATATGACAAGATACCCCTGGTCCTGCCGCCGAAGCCGCCGGCCGCCCTGCGTACGCCGAAATCGTTTTATTGGGAGTGGAAGGCGCGCGAGATTCTCGTGAGTGAGGGGTTCTCGGAGATCATGACCTCTTCCTTCTCGGAGAAAGGCGAGATCGCCATTGCGAAGCCCCTCGCCAAAGACAAGAAGTTCTGCCGGCCGGACCTGCGCGGTTCGTTCGCGCCGGCGCTTGCCGCGAACGCGCTGAACGCGCCGCTCTTCGGCTCGGATGAGGTGCGCATCTTCGAGATCGGCAAGGTCTTCCCGAAAGAAGGGGAGCGGACGGCGCTCGCCATCGGGTACGCCGGTCCGAAGCAAAAGGTTGCGAAGGTCCTCGGCACGGCGGTGGAGAAGCTTTCCGCCGGGTTCGCGACCCCGCTCCGGGGAGAGGTGAAAGAGGGAGTGTTCGAATGCGATCTGGATGCGCTCATCGAGGCGTTGCCCGATCCTGAGAAGTGGGATATCCATGTTCCCGCCGCCGCCTCGGATAGGTTCGCGCCGTTCTCCCGCTATCCCTTTGTCGCGCGCGACATCGCGCTTTTCGTGCCGGCGGGGACCGATGGGGAAGCAATCCTCGCTTTGACCCGCGCCGAGGGCGGGCAGCTCGCATCCCGCGCCTGGAAGTTCGACGAGTTCGAGAAGGATGGCAAGCGGTCTCTCGCGTTCCGGGTGGTCTTTCAATCTCCCGAGCGGACGCTGACTGACGGCGAAGTGAACGCGGTAATGGAGAAGATCTACGCCGCCCTCAAAACAAAGTTCGGCGCGGAGATACGGTAAAAAATGAACTTGCCGTGCGGTTGCACGGCAAGAACTGTTGAGCGGCCGCCTGTCAGCGGGCGAGCATGGCGTCGGTCTCGATCTCGTATGGCGTCGCCAGAGAAGTGCGATTTTCACCCTCGTCCGGGACGTGCTGGCGTTCCAGGAGCTCGGCCATCCGCTGAAACCGGACGCGCAGATCCTTATCGGCCGGAGTTGCCGAAAGGATGTTGCCGATCGCGGCGCCGAGGTCGCGCATGAGCTCGGCCTGGATCCGGTTACCGCCTCCTTCGAGCGGTCCGTGTTCCTTTTCGAACTTATCGACCAGGTCTTCCAACTCTTCCAGCTGGTCGGCGACCTTCGCATGCTCCTCCAGCAGGGCTTCGACGGCGGCGAGAAGCTCCTTCTCTGCCTTCTCGGCCACTTCGCTCAAACGTGAGACTTTCTCAACCACAGTCTCTGTGTCGGTCTTCTCTTGCTCTGCCATCGAATTCCTCCTTCTGATCTCAAACTACAACTTTTACAAAAAATGTCAATATGCTCTTTTTCCCGGAAGGTTCCGGAAACCCTCTCTTTTTCGTACAATGAGCGCATGCATGACAAGGTGCCCCCGGAAGTGAAGGACATCAGCGTGGCCCTCACCGAGGCAAGTTTCGAGGCGTACCTTGTGGGCGGCTGCGTGCGCGATATCATGCTCGGCCGGGAGCCCAGGGACTGGGATGTCGCGACCGATGCCACGCCTCATGAGATACAGGAGGTCTTTCCGGAAAGCGTCTATGAGAATGAGTTTGGCACGGTGGGCGTGAAGACGGGCAGCGACGATCCGAAGCTTGCCATCGTGGAAGTGACCACCTTCCGCAATGAGGGCCGCTACACGGACAGGCGGCACCCGGACGAGGTGCGCTTCGCGAAGACGATCCAGGAAGACCTCTCCCGCCGCGACTTCACCGTCAACGCCGTGGCGATGAAACTGGAGAATTTAGAATCGAGAATCGAGAATCGGGTAGTTGATCCATTCGAGGGTGAAGCGGACCTCCGGAGAAAAACCATCCGCACGGTGGGTGATCCGGATGCCCGCTTCACTGAGGACGCCTTGCGCCTCATGCGCGCGGTCCGCTTCGCGGTGGAGCTTGATTTCACGATCGATGAGAAGGCCGCCGCCGCCATCAAGCGGCACGCCGGACTCCTCGAAGCCATCGCCATGGAACGCATCCGGGACGAGCTCGTGAAGATCATCATGACCCCGCGCGCGGCGCGCGGCATCGAGCTTTTGGAAGAGATGGGGCTCCTGAAGTTCATCCTGCCGGAACTGCGGCAGGGGATCGGTGTCGGGCAGAACCTGCACCATGTTTATACGGTGTGGGAACACAACCTGCGCTCGCTGGAGTACGCCGCCGCGCAGGACTATTCGCTCCTCGTGCGCATGGCCGCGCTGCTCCACGACGTCGGCAAGCCGAAGACGAAGCGCGGGGAGGGATACAATTCCACGTTCTACGGTCACGAGGTGGCGGGCGCGCGCATAGCAGTCACGATGCTCGACCGGCTTAAGTTTCCGAGAGACCTCATCGAGAAGGCCGCGCATCTGGTGCGGCGGCACATGTTCTATTACAACGTCGGCGACGTTTCGCCTGCGGGAGTGCGCCGTCTCCTGGTCAGGGTCGGCCCGGAGAACGTGGACGATCTTCTCAAGGTGCGCGAGGCGGACCGGATCGGTTCCGGAGTGAAGAAGGCCGTCCCCTACAAGCTGCGCCACCTTCTCTTTATGATGGACAAGGTGAAGCACGACCCGGTCTCCGTGAAGATGCTGAAAGTGGACGGGGAGGATGTGATGCGCATCGCGGACATCCGGCCATCCCGCAAGGTGGGGGACATCCTGGCCGCGCTGCTTGACGAGGTGCTGGACGAACCGGACAAGAACGAGCGGGCCTATCTGGAGGACAAGGTGCGGGAACTGGCCCGGCTGAGCGATGCGGGCCTGACCGGGCTCCGCGCGAGCGCGGAGGCGAAGCAGGACGCACTGGAGCAACAGGCAGAGACCGAATTGAAAAAGAAGCACCGGGTGAGCTGACAAAAACGCCCATGGGGCGTTTTTGTCACCCCGGGCCTGCCGCCCTTTGGCACGACTTAGCCAAGGGCGGGCCTCGCCTTCGGCGGGACCCGGGGTCCAGCATGTATAACAGTTTGTTATCTCCGCCCCGCATCAAGTGCGGAGTAAGTTCCATTCGGAATCCAGAAGGATCCGTTCAGTACTGACCAGGCCCAAACGGCAAATCCCTTCTCTTGGGTAAATGTCTGGGATAAAATGGAGGCATGCTGAAATTCTTCGACCGCGTCGAGGACAAAGTCCGCGGCTGGCTGCTCCGCCATCCTTTCATCTACGCCACTTACGGCGGCATAGGCCTCGTGCTCTTCTGGCGCGGGGTCTGGCATACGACGGACTTTTTCGCCCACTACATCTATACCGGCGAAGCGGAGAATACGATCGACCTGTTCGGATTGCCCATTTGGGACGGGGTTATCTCTTTCATCCTGGGAGCGGGGATACTGCTCTCCTGCGGGTTGTTCATCTCCGAACTCATGGGCAAGGAAATCATCATCTCCGGGTTGCGTGGCGAGAAGAAGCTGGCCCAGCGCACGGAGGGGGAGGTGCGCACCGAGGCCGGCGCGCTGGCCGAGGTCCTGGAACGGCTGGACGCCATCACCGCGCGCATAGAAGAGATCGAGGCCGGACATCACCAGAATAAGCGGTAAGAAGCAGTAAGGGCGGCCATCACGGAGACTGCCTCCGTCGTGGTATTATCGGTGCTATGGAGAAGAGGCCGGTTCCCCGAATCTTCTATTACCTGGATGGGCTCGGCCTGCTGTGCCTTTTCGCGGGCAGGTTCCTGCTCGACGAGCCCTGGCGGAGCATCCTGCAATGGCTTGGAATCTTCGGAGTCCTCGCCGCGATCGTCGTGTTCATCGGTGCTCTGCGCAAGAAACCGCGGGACCAAGCGCCAAAAGACCAGTCTTAAGACCGGTCTTTTGGGGGTTGGGGCATTACGCCAATGGAGTCCCCCTTCGCTCCGTTTCGCGGAGCTACGGAAGGACACAAGAAGCCGTAATGCAAAATCCTGCTTATAAGCAGGATTTTGCAAACGGACTTCTAGTGTCGGGCCGCCGGGAATCGGACCCGGTCTTTACGCACCCGAAGCGCACGTACTACCGGTATACTACGGCCCGCCGTCGCCCGCCGAAGCGGGCTATGGCGGGTAAGGCCCGCTAAAGACCGCGAAGGAGGGGTTCGCTAAAGCTTCGGCGGGCAAGCCCGCCATAGCGACGCCGTATAGGTTACCGCAGAATCCGTAATGCTACAATACGACGCATGAGCGGCATGAAGAAAAAAGCACTACTCGTCTTCGCCGCCGCTTTCCTCCTGAATCTCGTGTGGGAGAACCTGCACGCCCGCCTCTACCTAGGGTACAAAGGTGATCGCATCACGGAGTGGATCCTGGTCCGCGCGACGTTCTGGGATGCGGTCATAGTGACGGCCATCATCTTCGCCGCGCTCCGCCTGTCCCGCCGCGCACGTCCCTGGTTCATGGCCGTGGTCGGCATCGCCGTCGGGGTCGGCATCGAGAAGTGGGCCCTCTCGACCGCGCGCTGGGAATACGGTCCCGCGATGTTTGTACTGCCCTTCCTTCATACTGGCCTTACGCCGACCATCCAGCTCGCGTCCACCGCCCTTCTGGTTTTCCTTCTCTTCGGGCAGACCGGGAATTTCCGTCCCCCGGACCGTCCTGGAACATAAGGAAAGCATGAAGCCGCCGCGCCGGCCCCGGCGAATTTTGACTCAAGCCGCGGGCGAATGTATTGTAGGGGAGAGTTTCTGCCGCGCGAGCGGTAATTTTTAACCCTGCCCACCGTCTCAATATGCGGAAAGACTTAAGAAAACAGTTCCTCGAGGCTTACGACCTCTACGCCGACGCCATCTATCGCCACTGCTTCTTCCGGGTGTACTCCAAGCCGTTGGCGGAAGAGCTCGCCCAAGAGGCGTTCCTGAAAACCTGGCAGTATCTGGCGAATGGGCACGAGGTGGAGAACCTGCGCGCGTTCCTTTACCGGGTTGCCAATAACCTGATCATCGATCACTCCCGGAAGAAGAAGGAAGAGCGGCTGGACAACCTGCTCGAGACCTCGCCGGACATCGAGCCTACAGAGGACGCGCGCGGCGAACTGGAGGCCGCGGAGCTCGCCGAGGAGGCGAAAGCGGCGATGGCCGGCCTCCGGCCGGAAGAGCGCGAGATCCTGACCCTGCGATACATAGACGAGCTTGATCTGAAGGAGATCGCAGAAGTGCTGGACATCACCGTGAACAACGTATCCGTCCGCCTGAATCGCGCCATGAAGGCCCTGCGCAAGGAACTGGAAGAGTCATCCCCCGAACAATGAACGACCCGCTGCAACAACTGAAGGAACGCTCCAAGGGACTCCGCCTGGATCCCGGACGGAAGGCCGCCATGCGGTCGCTTTTGGTGCGGTTCATGGACGCGCACGAGGCGGTGGCCATACGCCCCGCGAGCGTGCCCTTTTCAATGCTTTTGAAGCGCTTCGCCCCGGCGGGCGTAGCCCTGCTCATCATCCTCGCGGGCGGCGGTACGTCGCTCGCGGCCGATTCGGCTCTGCCCGGCGATCCCCTTTATACGATCAAGCTGAAGGTGAATGAGCCCATCCTCGCCGCCTTCCAAGCCTCTCCTGCCGCCAAAGCGGAGTGGCATGCCCATGTCGCGGTGCGCCGCTTGGAGGAGGCTGACCAGCTTGCCATCGAGGGCAGGTTGGATGCGGCGGCCAAAGCGGAGCTGGAGACGCATTTCGAGGGTTCTGCTTCGAAAGCCGCTGCGGCTGTCGCCGAGCTGAACGCGAAGGGAGACGCGGAGGCCGCGTCGAACGTGGCCGTGAACCTGGAATCGGACCTGAATGCCCACGCTAGGATTCTGGCGGACCTGGACGCCAAGGATGAGCCCGCCATCGCCGCCATAGAAACCCTGCGCGCGACGGTTGTCGCCGAACCCCGGCCGGAGAGCTCGCTTATCCGCAAGATCCGTTCCGCGCTCGTTGAAGTGAAGAAGGCCCGCGGCGAGGCCGAAGTGAAGGTTGCCGCCAATGCCTCCGCCCCCGACGTATCCCGCGCGGCATCGAACAAGATCGACGCTGCGGGACGAGCCATTGAGAACGTGATGGTGTTCGTGGGCAAAAACTCCGGCAAGCTGGCTGCCGAGGCGTCCGCGGACGCGCTCGCGAGGCTCGGCCAGGCGGACGTTCTGTACGCCGAGGCCAAGGCTAGCCTCGAGGCAGGGGAGTACGGCGAAGCCTTCAGGCTTGCCAACCGCGCCGAACGAGCCGCACAAGAGACCAGGGTACTGGCCGGGGCACAGCTCCAGGCCGACACTCAGGCCGGCTTGTCCGGCCGGGATGCAGCCACGGCTGCCCCCGCCGCGCTGAACTTCCTGACCGTGCAAAATCCCCAGGCCGATGACGATGACAGTGTTATAATGGGAAGTGCCGGGGATGGAGCGGCCGCCGGAGCATCCGGCACCGCCACCTCGACCCTCTCTCCGGGCGGAGGCATGAGCGGCCCGAACCCCAATTTGAATGTGGACGGTACGTCGGAATTAAACCGCTGACGCGCCGGCTGCAGGAGGGAAGTCCCGTGTGTGAGGCACGGGATTTTCTTTTGTCCGAAAGCGTTGGAGGTAAATATTGATGAGGAACAGCGAGTCTCTCTTGGCCTCTGAGCTGCGAACCTTTTTCACAAAAGGCAGGATGTCGATTCCTAAGTTTTGAGCCTGTAGTTGTTGAGTTGCTTGCGTTTTGTCAGATTCGAGATATGCGGCAATGCAGCGGCTGAAATAATGAGGATCGCACCCAGGATAACTCTCGCTGTGAATGCCTCGCGAAAGATCAAGATGCCGAAAGAGATACTGAACACTATCTCGAGCAATCCCAGTAAGCCACCGACACTTGCCTCAATATACTTAAGGCCCTCAATGATAGCCCAAAAGCCCAAGATGCCTGCAACGACATATCCGATTTGATACCCCCACGCTATATCCCAACCAGGTAAATGTTGTTCTTCTCTCAATATCAAAGAAAGGATCCCATTGGTAGGTATGATAATGAGCCAACTGAGCCATGTTAAATACAAAGCAGAATAAGTGCTCGATAGCTTTTTCGAGGACGAAACTTCTCCGCCGCTCGCAAGCCCGTTCAGCATAGCCATGCAAGCTGCAAGAACAGCGAATGCAGTTACGGAAAATGAGAAAATCACATAGAGTCCTGCGCAGGCAGTAATGAAAGAGAGCGCTTTCACCAGAGTTAATCTTTCTTTCAGGAAGAGAAAGCCAAAGGCGTACATCGTAAGAAGCATAGTAACGAAAAAGAGCAGGGTAGCGGTGCCAATATCCATGTTATTGAAGGCGTAGAATATAGGGGCCTGAGTCGCGGAGGTGAATAGCAAATAGATAAACAACCATCTCCAATCCTTCCTTTGCAAAGGAATTATCTGCTTTTTATAGTACAAAATAGGAAACAGCACGATGGTAATAATCAATGCCCTTGTCCACCCTTGATAGAAAATGCCGAAAGATGATCCCATCAGCCGGGACCATATACCGTAACTGCCGAACATCAGCGCCGAGAGAAGTATTAACAAAAATCCCTTACGTGAAGATTGCATATGCGTTCATTATTACGCTCTACCTTCCTGGTGACAAGAAATCCCAAGAACCGGCAAGTGCTCTCCACCCCGTACTCGATGCGGGGATGATGACTAGCACTGTCCTCCTTCGCCAAGGCTTTCCCACTCCGCTAAAGCTTCGCGGGACACTTGAAAATCTAAGGCTCGATTACGCGCCTAAGATTTTCTAAGTGGACCCAGGGAGAATCGGACTCCCACCTCGGCAATGCGAATGCCGCGTAATACCATTTTACTATGGGCCCAAAACGGAGATTAGTATACCTGACTTTCTTCCCAAATTCCAAGTGATAAACAGGGCAAATAGCGCAGATCCGAGGTCATGAAACTCCGATTTACCTGCCGGCTTACGACCTGCGCACCACGACCTACCGCCCCTTGCGTTATCCACTTACGGGAAGGCGCAATTATCGTATAATCAATCCATAAAGGTCGAGTTTTCCTTCTATTCCAAATCCAAATGAATACTTGGACAGGAGTGGTGGTGGGATCGCTCGTCAACCTCTGGGACTCGGTAGTCGCCTATATACCGAACCTCCTGGGGGCGATCATCATCTTCATCATCGGCCTCATTGTTGCGGCCGTGATCGGGAAGGTCATCGAGCGTATTTTCGAGGCCATCAAGCTCGACACCGCTCTCACTAAAGCCGGTCTTGCGCCTCATTTCGAGCGGGCAGGCATGCGCCTTCGCGCGGCTATGTTCCTCGGACGCCTGGTTTACTGGTTCATCGTCATCGGCTTCCTCTTGGCGGCGGTGAACGCGCTCCAGCTTACGACCTTCGCGGTCTTCCTCGGACAGGCCCTCGGCTTCCTCGGCAACGTGGTGGTCGCGGTCCTCATCATGCTCGCGGCGATCGTGATCGGGAACGTGGTCAGAAGCATCGTGCAGGGTTCCGTGATGAGCGCCCGCCTCGGCGGCGCGTCTTTCCTCGGCGCCCTGGCCTGGTGGGCGATCACTATCTTCGGCCTTCTGGCCGCGCTCACCCAGCTGAACATTGCGGAGAGCGTGATCAACGCCCTCGTGTACGGAGTGATCGCGATGCTCGCGATCGCCGGCGGCCTGGCCTTCGGGCTGGGCGGCCGCGATGCGGCGGCGGATCTTATCCGTCGCGCGCGCGAGAACATGCATCACAAGTAGGTTCGTCCTTTGCACGCGCAAACGGCCCCGTACCGTCTGTACGGGGCCGTTTGGTTTCGTGGCGCGCGGGATTTATAATGGATATATGGCGCGCAGGCAAAGCCCCGACCGGTACTACGACACGCTGCTGGAACGGGACCAGCAGAGGTCCTGGTGGCGGATTGCCTTGCGTTACCTCGCGACCGTCATTACCTTCATCGCCATCATGCTCCTCGTGCTCTCTATGTATTGGGTCTGGGAGGATTATTCAGCGGACGGGTACAGGGGGCTGACCTGGGAAAGCTTCTCGGAGCGGGCGGAGTTCCGCTGGAACGAGTTCCTGCAGGGCCGCATCGGCCTTGAGCAGTGCGACAATATCTGCTGAGCCATGACTGACGCCGAAAAGATAAGAACAATAGAGGAGGTCCTGCGCCGCTACCGCGGGCGCATGCGCTCCCTGGAGCTGGACACGGACGCGAAGATGAGGCAGATTTTCAGGAAGATCAAGGAGAGGCGGCTCGAGGAAATACGCGCTAAAATAAAAGCACATGCCAAATAGCCCTGCGGGCGAAGCTATTCCAGAGAACGCGGAGATGCACGAAGCGGACCCCGCCTTCTTCGAGACGCAGGGAGAGGTCCTTCCGGCGGAAGCGGCAGAGCGGCTGGAAACGGAGGTCGCCGGGACGGAGCGCCAGGTCCAGCTCGTGGCGCACGGATTCGAAGCGCAGCTGAAGAGCCATCATGTGGACGCGATCACGGCCGCGGAGGGCCATGCAGTAGTCGAGGATTTCACTTCCCAGGCGGTGGCGATCGGCAAAGAGACCCGCACGGAGGTCAGCGCGGTGTTGCACCCCAAGGCCGAAACTTCCAATTTGAACACTTATGGCGACACGCCCGAGGCCGAGCGGCAGGCGGACAGCGTGGTGAAGGCGCTGCACGATATCATGGGCGAGCGGATGCACGAGAGTCGCTTCTCCATCAAGGGCGGCGCGGAGAAGGACAATCTGAGCCACCGCCTGGCGAAGCCAGGCGAGCAGGGGGACGAGTTCGTGATCGAGATCGGCAGGGACACGGATCCTCTCGAGGCCGCCACCCGCATCGCCGACTACCTGGATGCCAGGTCTCAGAAAGCGGAGGCGCGGCCGGCGGACGCGAAGCCAGAGCAGGCGCCTTCGGTGGAGGACGCGGAGAAGACCAGGGTCTACCCCGATCATCTCGAAGATCCTGCGATGAAGAACGCCATCGAGGGTATACTGGCCGCCACGAACAAGTACATGGGGGAGGTCATGCAGGGGAAATGGGGCAAGATACAACAGGAGGAGGCGAAAAGCGATTGGGGCAAGGCATGGGATAAGATCTTCCACCTTCACCAAGCCAGGGAGCTCGGCGCGTTCGCCCGCATGTATCCGGAAAAGGCAACGGCGTACGCGGCGGCGTTCGAGCCGCTGCGGCGGGCTCAGGAACAGAACCAAAAAGAGGATGAAGCCCTCGCAAAGGCAGAAGAGGCGAAGGCTGCCAGCGGACATGCCGCGGAGGAAAGATCCGCCCCCGAACCCCGCCTTTATAAGAATCCGGCGGAAGATCCCCTGGTCAGGGAGGTCTTGCGTTCCGTCCGCGTGCGGACCGAAGCAGGGACGCAGGACGTTCGCCGCAGCGAATGGAGGTCTCGGAAAGGACCCGTTCGACAGGAGGATGAGGCGCGCCGCATCCAGATGACGGAATGGACCAAGTTTTTGCACGATCATCCCGAACAGGCGGCTGCGTATCGGAGCTTGTTAGAACCTTTGCGCAAGGCTTTTGAGGGAGAGGAGGCCATCAGTGGAACTCTGGAGAAGGCGGCGCGCACAGCCGACGAAATGGCTGCTGGCGGGAGTGACCGCAACGCGATCTACGCTGACCTGCAGCGGGAGGCATGGAAGGGCTTGTTGAAGGCCCATCCGGAAGCGGTGGCTGCATACCGCGCCCGGTTGATGAGCGCGTTCAGTGAACGACGGGCGGAATCTGCCAAGGCGCGGATAGAGACATTCGCCGATTCACTTGAAGAAAAAGCGCAGGCCGGCCAGGTAGTAGATGCGCTCCATAACCTCATGGGCGAGAAGTTGAACGATCACCGCTTTTACATAAAGACCGGCGCGCTTGCGGACCATATGAGTTACCGCTTGCCGAAACCCGGCGAAAAGGAAGACGAGCTCGTGATCGAGATCGGCCGGGATACCGATCCGGGCCAGGCGGCCGCCTACATCGCGAACATCCTTGCCTCCAGGGAACCGAAGGTCGAGAGTCCCCCTCTGGACCTGCGCCGCCCGGAGCATAAGTACGGGGAGGAACTCGCCAAAGCGGTCGCGGAGATGATGCCGGATGCCCGCCGGGCCGTCCTCGAGAAGGCCGAACGCATCACCGGTATCATCCGGGAGCAGATAGGGGACGACGCGTACCAGGAACTCGGCATCCAGTTCAGGCTGGGTGGCCCGATCGCGTCGCTCGATAAAGACGGCAAGATACTCGTCAACCTGAATGTGCTTCACATCCCTCTCTTGGAAGCGGTCGCGCGAATCGCAAATCTCGGGACTCTGGTAGAAGCTGCCGCCCCGCAGGAGGGTGCCGCCCCCGAAGAAGACGCCGCTCCCGGCAAAGAGGAGAGCGTGCCGGCAAGCAGGGGCCGTGTCCTGCAGTTCGACCAGCGCAACATGTCTCCCGGGGAGCGGGTACCCCACGCGCGCACGGAGTATTTCGATGCCCGTCAAAGACTTGCAATAGGCTTGGCCGACGGCATGACGCCTTTGGAGGCGGAACGCCTTATCCGCGACGTGGAGCAGATGGCCCGGGGAGCGCATAGCGAGGAGGAAGCGCGAGGCGTTGCGGCAGAGTTCGCCGAAAACGCCGAGCTGTCTCCCGGCGAGACCACCCTCCTCACCGATGCCCTTTTGGCGCGCCACGCTTATCTTGAGAGCGTCCGCGCCCTGCGCAACGGGCTCATGGCGACGAGGCGCAAAGAGGTGGAGGCTTTCGCATTGCAGGAGTGGGGCTATGGCCCCTACGCGCCCGATGACGAGGAGGGCATACGCAATTACATTGAGGGACGGATGGACCACTACGAACGGAGCGAGCTTCTGGAAAAGATGGTGCTGGAGGAGCGGGAACTGGTCCACCAGGAGCGCCTGGCGTGCATGCCGCTCACCTTGCGTGAAATCTTCCATAGGACACTGGCCAGGACCAGGCAAAGGGCGGAAAGGGAAACGGCCGGCGCGGAGCGGGTCGCCGCGCCGCCGGACGACCTGGCAGTGGCGGAGACTCTTCCCCCGATCGCCGCATAACTTCCATGCGTGACATCGCCATTGATCTTACCGGACCTCCGCTGAACGACTTCGTCGCGGAACTCGGATTGGACCGCTTGCCCTTTCCGGAGCGGGAAAAGGTTCTGACCTCCATCGCCGGCAGCATCTTCGAAGGCGCGCTGGTCCGGATCCTGGAAGAGATGGGAGAGGTGAAAGGCGCCGCGCTCGATGCCGCATTGGACGCAGCGCCTTCCGGCGACCCCGAGGCGCTTGTCCGGACGCTGCGCGAACACGTCCCCGGCCTGGACCAGGCGCTCGCGGAGGAAGCGTCGGCGTTCCGCTTAGACGCAGTCGCGACGATGAGAGAATAGTTCCGAGTTGCTAGTTCCTAGAGAACTCAAAACTAGAAACTAAGAACCAAGAACTAGGAACTATGCTTGTCGCCGTCCTCCATAATATCCGTTCTGTGTACAACGTCGGTTCCATTTTCCGCACGGCTGACGGCGCGGGGTTTTCCAGAGTGTACTGCTGCGGGGTGACGCCCACCCCCTTCGACCGCTTCGGGCACATCCGGCCGGATTTCGCGAAGGTAGCCCTGGGCGCGGAGCGGTCGGTAGCGCCGGAACGCCGGGCGGCTACCCTGCCTCTCCTCAAAAAGCTGAAGCGGGAAGGGTACGCCGTGCTTGCCGTGGAACAGGAGGAGAGGTCTGTACCTTTTTATAAGGTGGCGGGGAGCCGGCTTGCCCGGCCAGGGCAGCGGGGACCAGACAGGCGGAAGATCGCGCTTGTCGTGGGTAATGAGGTCAGAGGCTTGCCGCCGTCCATCCTCAAAATAGCGGATGTGATCCTCGAGATCCCCATGCATGGGGCAAAGGAGTCGCTGAATGTGGCCGTTGCCTTCGGGATCGCCGCCTACGAGCTGGCTTCGCGCAGGTAAACCCGGGGCTATACTATCATTATAGATGTGATATGGGTGCCCGGCCTTCATCACGAAATTACCGTTTACTAATTACTTTTTCTCCATGCGCATGACAGCCCTCATAGTATCGGCAGTGGCAGGGATAGGATTGGTGGGCTGGGGCATCTACCTTCTGGCCTATCGCCATCCCGCGGACTACACCGAAGGCAATATCTCGATCGTGAAAGGCCAGGACTCGCCGTCCGGCCAGGCGACCTCGACTGCGCCGGCGCAAGGAGCGCCCGCGATCAAGCCGCCCGCGGACGCCGGCGCGAATGACGGCACGGTGACCCTGGAGGGGCGCGTGTTCCATGTGGACCTCGCCGACACCATGGCCAAGCGCATGCGGGGGCTCTCTGGAAGGGTATCACTCACGGATGACCAGGGCATGCTCTTTATATTTCCCTCTCCGGACCGCTACAGCTTCTGGATGAAAGATATGAAATTCGCGATCGACATCGTCTGGATCAGCGGGACGACCGTGGTAGATGTAACAGAGAACGTGCCGCCACCCGCGCCTGGGCAGAGCACGCTCTCGCTCCCCATGTACTCGCCGGCCGTGCCGGCCGACAAAGTACTCGAGATCAACGCCGGTCTTGCGGACAAATTGGGCATCGGGGCGGGGGACCGTGCCGCCATCATAATTGATCAATAAAGGAAGTGCCCAGGCGTTAGCCTGGGCTTCCATGTGGTTCGGCGCTTGAGGTCTTGTCGTGAGGTTGGCCCGAGTGCTGCTTCGCGATGAAGCAGAACATTCCCAGGCTGAACCACGCGAGCGCCATTACGCCGCCGGGCTCGGTCCCCAGCATCGAGGTCCGGACCACGATCGCCCCGCCCATCACGAGCACGGGCACGAACGTATCGATCCGGAACACGAACCGGAACAGCACGCCGCCGCCGAACATGACCGCCGAGAGAAACACGAGGTTTCCCCGGATGGGCAATGCCTCCGTGTTCAGGAATTCGAACAGCGGGGACAGGAACCAGCCTGCGGCGAACAGCAATGCGATGCCGAGCAAATCTTCGAAAGAAAATCGGTTGTCCATCACGCCCTCCACTCACGGTTAACGCGTCCACTGCAACACACCCCGGCACCCTCATGGACAGGTGACTAGCTCACATTATATCAATTTAGATATATAATGTCAATACATGGGGATACATTTGTCAAGAGTGGCGCTATAATGTCTTTATGAAAAAAATCGCCATCAACGGCTTCGGCCGCGTCGGCCGCCTCTTCTTTCGTCAGGCGTTCAAGCATCCGGAACTCGAGATCGTAGCGATAAACGATCTGGGCGATCCGGAGAATCTGGCCTATCTCCTGAAGTACGATACGACCTACGGCCGCTACGACCGCTCGGTCAAAGTTGAGGACGGCAACCTGGTGGTGGAGGGGAGGGTCATCAAGGTATTACAGGTGAAGGACCCGGCGCAGTTGCCGTGGAAGGATTTGGGAGTGGACGTTGCCGTGGAATCCACGGGCCTCTTCGAATACTTCGAGAAGGCCAAGGCCCACATCGACGCAGGCGCGAGACGGGTCGTGATCACCGCTCCTGCCAGGGATGACGAAGGGGTCGAAAGTGGCAGGACGGTCATCATGGGCGTGAACGACGGCGAACTTTCTTCGACGGTTATCAGCTCGAACGGCTCTTGCACGACGAACGGCACCGCGGCGGTGGTCCAGGTGCTCTCGGAGAATCCCGGCATCGTGAAAGCTCACTTGAACACCGTGCATGCCTACACCACCACGCAGAATCTGCAGGATGGCCCGACCAAGGGTGCCGATTTCCGGAAGGGCAGGGCGGCGGCGGAGAACATTGTGCCTTCGGCCACAGGCGCGGCGATCTCCGTCGTCCGGGCCATCCCCGCGCTTGAAGGGAAGTTCGACGGCATGGCCATGCGCGTGCCGGTACGGACAGGGTCCATCGCCGAGATCGTATTCCTCGCGCCGCGCAAAGTGACCGCGGAGGAAGTGAACGCCATCTTCGAGGCGGCTGCGGCAAGTCCCCGCTGGCAGGGAATTCTGAAGGTTACCCGGGATCAGGTCGTGTCCTCCGACATCGTGGGCGAGGAGTACGGCGCGATCGTGGACCTGAGTTTCACCAAGGTGGTGGACGGCGATCTGGTGCGCGTCCTTTCCTGGTACGACAACGAAATGGGGTACGTGTCCACGCTGGTCAGGCACGTTCTCGCGGCGGCGAGCCTCTAATCTCAATTCGAACCACGGACCCTGTCCCGCGAGGGAGGAAGCGCCTTCTCCACAAGCAGAGACGGATAACGGGCAGTATAATGAAGCCATGAGATACATTCGCTCTGCCGCTCTGGGTATCCTTCTCGTCGCGATCATGTCCCTGGCGCACGCAGGGAGATCGGCGGCGCAGGCTGCGGAAGGCATCCTTGCGTTTAGTCCGGCGACGGTCAAGAACGGCCAAGCCTTTTCCATTAGTCTTGCCGGCGCTCCTCCGAACGCCGATACCAAGCTATGGGTGGATAACGGCGCCGGTTTCAAGGATTTCGGCGGCTGGATCAGAACGGACGGCGGCGGCGCCATTGCGGTGAGCAGGACCATGAACTGCGACAGCTACCTGACGCTCGAACCCGGCAAGAGCCTGGCGGTGGGTGACCGGGTCCTGACCCAGAAGGTCTACCTGGAATACGCCGGTTTGAACAAAGTGTCCGCGATCGCGACGCATATCAAGGATTGCACCAAATCCCAGACGACCGCTCCGCCTTCCTCCGGAGCGCCCACTCCCGCGAACGTGAGCTTCCCCGGCGAGACTGCCTACAGCGTGAACACTTCGAAAGGGACCTCGACCGCCGCCTATAAGTTCACCCCGCCGATCAAAAACATTACCTTTAATCAGACCAATCTGAGCATCTTTCTTGGTACGCATCTTCGGAGCATGTTCTGGATAGGCACGCGTTATGGGGGCGGGCCCATGGGCCGGTGGGATATTTCCGATCCCTGGCATCCGCAGGGGCCCGAGGTCATGGGGATGATCTTTCAGGGGTCTGCCCTGGCCTTCGGCAGGCCTCAGCCCGTGGAACATCGCGGTCCTTTCTCGAGCGGCGCCTGGCCGCATCCGCCGAGCCTTGGTTACGGCGGAGGCATCTTCGGCGAACTACGGGGAGGGGAAGGGCGTTTCATCTTCGCCTCGGGTGAGGAAGGTTCGGGCAAGGACCGTCCGGAATCACGCCTCATCACTCCCATCGTGACGATGGCCTCCGGCCAGGGCATGGCCTTCGGGCAGATCCTCGACGATCGATGGCAGTCCCTCTTCGAAGGCGCCTACGCCATGGACGCGACGGAGGGAGGCAAGTTTGTCTTCTTCGGTGCAGGCGGCAGGACCGCAACGGGCGCGTTCAATCCGCTCACCATCTTTGACCTCACCGACCTTTCCGGATCGGTTGCGTATGGAAGCCCGATGCTGAACTCCATTTCCTCGCAGGCCTGGCAGGACATAGTGGAGCTCCAGGTGGTGGAAACGCCCGGCATCCGCAACCACTTCCTTATCGGGCGTTCCCGCGCAGCCAGCCGGACGGATAAGCCTAGGTTCTACATGGGAGAGATAGATGCCGACACCGGCAAGATAAAGCGGCAGAACTCTTTTATCCTCGACCTGCAGGGGACCTCAGACGCCCAACTTTTCCCCGGCTCGAATATCAAGTTCGCGTCGGTGAGCGGCAAAACCTACATATTCATGGCCGAGAATTTCACTCGCAACAGCCCGCAGGATCAGCGTTGGGGTACGCTGAAGATCGCGGTATATCAGTTTGACCCCCAGCAGCTCGCGCTTGTCCGCAAAGGCGACCTCTCCTTTCAGGACTTCCCCGCGTCCTATTCCGCGAGCGACAACGCATGGGACCTGGCTAAGTCGGAGAACGGTTCCGTCTACCCGTTGTTCATGATCGCGCAAGCGGGCAAAAAGTATGATCCCAGCTTGAACTACGGCGAACCCCAAACATTCGATACGCGGTTTTACGAGGTGAAGCAGATGCTGGATTCGAACACGGTCTTGTCCATGACCCCGGCCGTCCCGGCCGTGGCCATTCCGGGAGAGACCGTCATCAGGCCTTTGGTCCCGGGCCAGGTGGTGCTGAAGAACCTGGAAGCGGTGAACGGTGATCGAGGCGGCGTATACAATGTGTTCTTGAAGACGGAGCAGGGCAAGACCAACCTCTATATGTATCGCCAGGCATTCCTCTTCGACGGGCGCCAAGCGCGCGATCCAGTCATGCCCTACGACGAGGCCGCAAGCACGGGCGCGGAGACGCACTGGCAAGGGGTTACCAACAACCTGGGTTCCTCCTTCCGCGGCCAGGCGGCGATGCGTGTGGATCGCGTGGACGTAACCTCCTTCACGGGCGCAGCGGCGGGCCCCAATCCCAATCCACCCTCCCTTCCGCCCCCGGGGACCTCGCCGTTCCCGCCCACGGTGCCCCTGCCCCCGGCCCCAAGCAGCACGAATGCCTGTTTCAACACCTACCGCAATCTCTGCGACCCTGCGAACGAACTGCGCAAGG
>JANWIW010000019.1 GCA_025449695.1 Minisyncoccota bacterium
CGCGACCGGGGCGTCCGCGGCGCCGAGGAGCGCAGCAGTGAGCGCCGCGTCACGCGCAGCCGTTTCGTCCGGGGTCATCCGCGGCAGAGCGTACGCGTCCGAATAGGCCTGATAGGCCTCGGCGTCTTTTTCCGCCGCGGCGGAAAGGCCGGCAAGCGCGTTCCTGAGCTGCGGCAGGCTGCCGGCGATCTCTCGCGACGCATTCTCCTTCGGTGCGGCGATCTCGCAGGCCATGATGACGAGCGCCGTGCCGAACGCGCAAGTTACTGCGCCGACGGCTCCGCCGCCCGGCGCAGGGGAGGCGCTCGCGAGCTCGTCGCGGAACTCTTCCAGGGGTTTTTCCCAAAGCAGAGGCATCGGTTATTGCAATGAAAGATCGACGGCCTTTATAAGGTTCCTGAAATGAACGCGGTGGTCAGCGGGCCCACTCCTTCCGGTACGGGCGTCACCGCCGCGGCGATGCCCCAGATACCGGGGTCCGCGTCCCCGAGCAGGCGTCCGTCCTGCATGGTCGTGCCCGCGTCTATGATGATCTGGCCTTCCCGCACGTTCTCCGGGCTGAGGATGCCCGGACTGCCGGCGGCACTGATCACGATCTCGACATCGCGTATCGCCGCGCCGAGGTCCCGGGTGGAGCGGTGGCAGAAAGTGACGGTTGCGCCGCGGTTCAGGAGCATGGCAATACAGGCGCGTCCCACGGTGCGGCCCTTGCCGATCAGTGCGACGCGCCTGCCGGACAGGGAGCCGGAGGTCTCCGCGAGCGCGACGCAGGCTTGCGCGGTGGCGGAGACGAGGGCCGTTTCCTCCTGCCCGGCGAGCGCGAGACCCAGGTTATGAGGAGTAAGCCCGTCCACGTCTTTGCCGGGGGCGATGGCATTGATCGCCCGGTCGGTATTTATAGAGGAGGGGAGGGGTAATTCGAGGACGATGCCGTGGACGGCCGGGTCCGCGGAGAGTTCGGCGAGCTTCGCATGGAGCGCAGCCTGAGACGCGTCCGCGGGCAGGGCGACGACGCCAAAGGTAATGCCGAGCCGCTCCGCGACGCGCTGTTTGACCTCAAGGTAGCTCTGCACGGAAGGGTCGTCGCCCATGCACACTGCCGCGAGCCGGGGCGTCATGCCGCGCGCGCGAAGCTCAGCGGTCCGGGCCGCAGTCTCGGCGCGGATCGCGTTTGCCAAGCCTCCGCCTTTGAGTTCCGTCGTAGGCATGCGGCCATTCTATGTCAGGCGGAGCGGAAAATAAAGGCGGGCTTTCTTGAGCTCAGTATTCCGCTCCCTGGAAAACAAGATGGTTCACAAGGGTTTCATCGATAACGGGTAAAATTTTTGCGTCGATGGAAAATAAATCAATTCAAAAAAGGCAATGACCGAAGAGCATAAGAACGGGAGCCGCGGCTTCGCAGGTATGGACCCGGCGCGGCAGAGGGAGATCGCATCCCAGGGTGGCGTGGCAGCTCATCAGAAAGGCACTGCGCACGAGTTCACTTCCGAGGAGGCCCGCGTGGCTGGTAAAAAAGGCGGCGAGGCCCGTCGCGACAATGGCTAGTTCCTTACGGACGAAGAATTTTCCCGCGGCGCCTCGCAAGGGGCGCCGCGGCCATTCTGGCGTGCGCATCCCGGGAGGTTTAGAATAAGGCCCATATACTGCGTCCCACCGTGCATTCGCGATCGGCAGGTAATACCTTTATGGCAGAAAGAAGGTTCACTCCGAAACCCGGCCAGATAGATTTTACGAACACGCCTCGGGCGCCGGTCGTGAACTGTGTCGTCCGATACGGCGACCGCTTCTTGGTCGTAAAAAGGAGCGCGGAGCTGAGCACGTATCCCGGCCTCTGGAACGGCGTATCCGGGTTCCTGGACGACGGGAAGACCCCGGTCGAAAAGGCGAGGGAGGAGGTTTGGGAAGAGCTTGGCTTGGCGGAAGAAGATATAGTGGAAGTGCGCGAATGCCGGACCCTTGAGATAGAGGACGCCGCCATACAAAAGACCTGGATCGTGCATCCCATGCTGGTCAGGGTCCGGACGGACCGGGTGCGCCTGGATTGGGAAGCGTCGGAGCACCGTTGGATCAGGCCGGAGGAGCTGGAAAGCTTAGTCTGTACCCCCGGTCTTGACCGGATCTTCCGCGCTGCGACGGGCCAATCGTGACTTGCGCGCTATCCGGCCCGCTCTACTGATTTAAAATTCCCTTTCCTGAAAATGCGGCCGCATTTTCAGGAAAGGGCATGAAGGTAGTGATAATCCGCATATGATCCTCCAAGAACGGCCCGCGGACTGGAACCTCCGTTTTGAAGCGGCGGGATGTTTCATGGAAAAGCAGGGCGAGTTCCTTCTCTTGGAACGACAGGATCATAAACCCCAGGGCGGCCAGTGGTGCCTGCCTGGAGGGAAACTGGATGCGGGAGAGTCCCCCGCAGAGGCCCTCCGGCGAGAGGTGCGGGAGGAAACCGGCCTCGAGCTGTCGCCGGAAGCGCTGAAGGTGGTCGGGAGACTCTATAGTGCGCTATCCCGAGTACGATTTCATCTACCACGTCTATCGCGCGCGGGTTGGCCGGGAGGCTGCGGTCATGATCAGCGAGAACGAGCACAAGGCCTGGCGATGGGTCGCGCCCGAGGCGTCCCTCGGCATGCCGATGGTGCCCGACCAGGACGCTGTTGTCAGATTGGTGTACGGGCTATAATCGGACGGAAACGGCATAACCACATCATGGCCGAGCGTTATAAAATAGTCATCTTCGTTCCGCTCGCCCATGCGGACCAGGTGCGTGCCGCGATGGGAGGGGCCGGCGCGGGCAGGATCGGCAATTATTCCTTCGCGAGCTTCAGCAGCAAAGGTGTCGGCCGTTTCATTCCGGAGGCTGGCGCGCATCCCGCCGTCGGTGCCGTCGGCCGCCTGGCGGAAGTGGAAGAAGAGCGGATCGAGATGCTCTGTGACGCAAAGGTCCTGCGCGGGGTTATCGATGCCATAAAGCAGGTTCATCCCTATGAAGAGGTTGTTTACGAGGTGTATCGCCTGGAAGCATTATGACCGGCATCAAGCACATAGAGATCTGGGTCTCCGATATGAAGAGGTCGCTGGACTTCTACGACGAGTTCTTCGGGCTGATTGGCTGGGAACGGATACATGAGAGGGAATTCAGGGCGGGTGGCAATAAGATCTATTTCATTGAGCGCAAGGACCAATTCTCCCGCGCTACCCTCGGCCCCCGGCATATCTGCTTCCACGCCGAGTCACGAGAGATCGTGAATAGGGTCTTTGAGATGTTGCAACGGCAGGAGATGCCCGTCATCCGTGGGCCGGTCGAAATGCCTTACTCGACAGGCTATTATACGGTCGACTTCAAGGACCCGGACGGCTACATCCTGGAGGTTGCGCATAGTCTTTAGTGGGCATGGGTTTCATTCCATAGAGCGAGCTGGTGAAGAGCACCAAAGGCCAATTTATGCCAGTACTTGCATTATTATGCAAGTTGTGCTATCATTGAAAAATCATAGGAATCAGCCTATTCTCACGGCAATGACCACCCGTCAAATACTCGTCGCGTCCATCATATTTCTCGTGCTTTTGGCGGTTTTCGCGGCCTTTTGGGGCAGCCGCAACCGAGCTACGACCGCTTCGAACGGCCTGGCCCAACTCGTTCCCGGACAGGGAATGGGTATGCAGCAAGCCCCCGGCCAGTTCTACACGGACCCTCAGATGGTGCCGCTCGTCGTGGTGCCGCCGCAGTACATGACCGTGCCGACGCCGATCATAGTGGACACCGGGATTCCGGTTCAGAACACGCAAAACACCCAGGTTTCGAACACCATCGTCCGCCGGACAGTCGTGACCGAACCGGCCCCGCCGGCGAATCAGTACAATACCTATAGCAACACCAACTACGGTACCCAGTACCAGCAGTATCCGAACTTCTCGAACTACCCTTCGGGATCCAACAATCAGCCTTCCCACTTGTCCTCGCGCAACTATATCTATAAAGATGCTGCTTACTGCGCCACGGTGGTGTTTACCTGTACCCCGCATTACCGCGTCTTCCAGGATGGTGCCGGCTGTGGTTGTGAGCCCGATCCCTACAATACCTACGGTTACTAAACAGCCTTCCAAGAAGGCTTCCTGCAACCACACCTTGAAGGGTGCGGTTGTTTTTTTTGGTGAGCGCGATCTGGAGCAGTACTCTTCGACAGGACTCAGGGTTTCCCGGTGTTTTCTATGAGTGCAATTTGAAGAGGCACGATAGCGAAGGGGCTGTAGCGCATCTCGCCGTACGCGCGGATAAGGTCGCGGATCAACCCCGTTAAAAAGGCCGGATCGGCGCCGCGCGCGAGCTCCGCGAGGCTCGCCAGTTCATCCTCGGTCAGCTCCAGCCCCACGCTTTTCTCGAGGGCGGGGTTTAGTCTCAGAGTCAGGGCCTTGCGGAAGTAGTGGATCAGGTCGCGGGTGATCTGGACCAGGTTCTGTCCGTCCGTATTCAACTCCTCGAGATAAGCGAGGATTCCCTTCGTGTCGCGCGCGAGCGCGAGCCCGGCGAGCTTCGCGACCCGCGCGAGACCCACCCGTCCGATCAGTCGCTCTGCGCTCTCGAGGGTTACCTTGTCCTCAAAGGCGCTGACCTGTTCGAGGAGCGAGATGGCGTCGCGGAAACTGCCTTCTCCCGCGGCGGCGAGCAGCTCGATCGCCGCGGACTCGATGGCGATCTTTTCCGTCTTGGCGATCTCCGTAAGGCGCGTGGCGATGACGGTTTTCGGAAGCTTTCGGAAAAGGAACCGCTGGGTGCGCGAGGTGACCGTGGCAGGCAGCTTCTCGGCTTCGGTTGTGGCAAGAATGAACACCGCGTGGGCAGGAGGCTCCTCGAGCGTTTTAAGGAGAGCGTTGGCCGCGGCGCCGGTCAGCATGTGCGCCTCGTCAATGATGTACACCTTATGGCGCCCGGAAACCGCCGCCGTCTTGATGTTCTCCCTGAGATTCCGGATCTCATCGATGCCGCGATTCGAAGCTGCATCTATCTCGATCACGTCGAAGGAGGTACCCGCATCGATCTCCTTGCAGGCCGCGCATTCGTTGCAGGGCTCGCCAAGTGCCCGGAACTTGGCGTCGGTCGCGCGGCGTTCGCAATTCAGAAGCTTGGCGATGAGGCGAGCGCTCGTGGTCTTGCCCGTCCCGCGCGGGCCGTAGAAAAGGTAGGCCTGGCCGAGCTGGCCGCTTTTGGCGGCGTTCTGGAGAATTTCCACGTTCATGTCGTGGCCGGCGAGGTCCTTGAAGGAGCGTGGGCGGTATTTGCGATAGAGCGCGATGGCCATACAGATAGGATATAGAACTTAGAACATAGAATCTAGTCCGGCTGGGCGTTGCCAGAGGGCGGCTGCAGACTCCTTGGTCTCTATCCAATATGCTCACGATCGTGAGCATATTGGATAAATCGCGCAGGCCGGTATCATCGATGATGTTTGAGTGTTTTTCCGATTGTGCGTGTAAGTGCGTTCAAGTACCATCAAGGTATGAAAATATTTCTTCGCCTGGCGGCCATTACCATTCTTCTTGGCGGAGGATTTTTGCTCATCCGCCCAAGCACCGTCGTGATCAAGGAAAGCGGGGTCATGAACGGCCCGGGAGCAGGTGATTCCGGAGTGGACGTGTTCACGCGTGATCCCGTGGCCCGTCCCGCGCCGTTGCCCGACCCGCCCACGGTCGTCCGCGCCAAATACCTGAGCGCCTGGTCTGCAGGTTCTGCGAAACGGGTGGAGGATCTGCTCGCGGGAGCGGAGCGGCAGCATCTGAACGCGGTGGTGATTGACATCAAGGATTACTCCGGCTACGTCTCCTACGCGATGGATGTTGCCGAGGTGAAAGAGGCCGGCGCGGACCGGGAACTCCGCATCGCCGACATAGACAAGCTGGTGGCGCGCCTCCACGAGAAGAACATCTACGTGATCGCCAGGGTCTCCGTGTTCCAGGACACCGTGTTTGCCAAGGCGCATCCCGAGTTGGCGCTCAGGAACAAGACGACCGGGAAGCTATGGGGCGACCGCAAGGGCTTGGCCTGGCTTGACCCCGCCGGCAAGGACACCTGGGATTACACCGTTGCGATAGCGAACGATATCTTCGCCCGCGGCATGGACGAAGTGAACTTCGATTACGTGCGCTTTCCTTCGGATGGCGATCTTGAGAACGCCGCATACCCCTTCTGGGACGGCAAGACTTCCCGTCACGAGGTCATGCGGGAATTCTTCGCTTACCTCCGTGGCAATCTGCCGGGCCGGATCATCTCCGCGGACCTGTTCGGCCTGACCGCGGTCCAGAAGGACGATATGGGCATCGGCCAGCTGATCGAGGATGCCTACCCGTATTTCGACGCGGTGGCGCCGATGGTCTATCCCTCCCACTTCGGGAGCGGAACCCTGGGGTACAAGAACCCCGCCGCCTATCCCTACGAGATAATGTCTTATGCTTTGAGTCACGCCCGCGCCCGCTGGGATGCTTTGAGCGCGTCGAGCACCGGCGCGATGGCAAAGATCCGGCCGTGGATCCAGGTGTTCGACCTGGGCGCCGCATATACCCCGGCGATGGTAAAAGCCGAGCTCGTCGCGACCGCGGACACTCTCGCCACCTCTACCGCTTACGGCGGCTGGATGCTGTGGGACCCGTCCAACAATTACAAGAGCTTCAACGCGCTGTATTAGCGCGCTTCCTTCATGGCATAAGGTTCGTAACCCGGCTATAATTAGCCGCATGCTCGGACGATTTTTCTTCGCGCGCCTGCCTTTGCCGCTCGTCCTCTCGGTGGTCGCTTTTGCGGCAGGAGGAGCCCTGCTTTTTGTGTTTAATGTAACGCCGAACTCGCTGTTTATTGTCCCGCCGCCGCTTGAAATGACGAGGGCCGCGATTCTGCCGGTGATCATCCCTCCGCCGAACGTCTCCGCGCCGCTCGAAGGCGCCCGGCTTACGGCGAAGCGCGACGAGCTCATTCAAGGCGGGGAGCTTTTTGTGGAAGCGGACCTCTCCGAGATGAAGCTTCGGGTGTGGGAAGCCGGCCAGGTGCTAAAAGAAGTTCCCATCCTGACCAAGGGGCGCGAAGGGTCCTGGTGGGAGACGCCCACCGGGCTCTATAAGGTCCAGACCAAGGCCCGCAACCATTTCTCCTCTTTCGGCCAGGTCTATCAGCCATGGAGTATGGCCTTCCAAGGGAATTTTTTCATTCACGGCTGGCCTTACTATCCGGGCGGGGAGGCCGTGGACTCGGAGTATTCCGGCGGATGCATACGGCTTGATACCGCCGACGCGAAGGCCGTCTACAATCTCGTGAAAGTAGACACACCCGTGCTCATCCTGGAGAAGGATTTTGAGAAGGACGATTTCATTTATGCGGAGCGGCGACACTTGTCGGTCCAGGCCGCCGCAAAATCCTATCTGGCGGTGGATCTGAAGAACCGCTTCATCTTCACCGAGAAGGAGCGCGACGCCGTCCTGCCGATCGCTTCGGTCACGAAGCTCATGACTGCGCTCGTGGCTGCGGAGCACGTGAATCTCGACAAGACCATTCCCGTCCCGGAGAGCGCATTGGTTTATACCTCGGTGCCGCGCCTCAAGGCGGGGGAACGATACTCTGCTTACCAGCTGCTCTACCCGCTGCTTCAGGAATCCTCGAATGAAGCCGCACTGACCCTGGCCGCGGCGCTCGGCAGAACCAGGTTCGTGGAGCTCATGAACCAGAAAGCCGCGGCGCTCGGCATGGCCCACACCCGTTTCGAGGATCCGGCCGGCTCTCTGCCGGGCAACGTGTCCACCGCGGCGGATCTCTTCACCCTCGCACAATATCTCCTGAACAACCGGAGCTTCATCCTTAAGATAACGTCGGGCACGCTGGGGCCGAACGTCTACGGGCCGAGCGAATTCAAGGACCTGAAGAACTTCAATGTTTTCCTGGGCGAGGCCGGCTTTGTCGGGGGAAAGGTGGGCAAGACCCTTGCCGCCGAGGAGACCATACTCGCGATTTTCAACGAGCGCCTGCAGGGCATGGAGCGGCCCGTCGTCGTTATTGTGCTTGCGTCGGGGAATAACGGCGAGACCGCAAGGGCGATCCGGGACGCCGTCCTGTCCGGTTATGGACAATAACAGATGAGCTACGAGCTCCGGATCCATAACTACGAAGGCCCCCTGGAAAAGCTGCTGCAGCTTATCGAAGAGCGCCGCATGGATGTGACTCAGGTGAGTCTCGCCGCGGTCACGGATGACTTCCTGAAATACCTGGAGCGGCTGAGGGCGGAACTGAAGGGCGGCCCCGGGGCCGCCGAGGAAGATTTGCGGCTCCTCGCGGACTTCATTGTGGTCGCCTCGCGCCTCATCCTCATCAAATCGAAGTCGCTGTTGCCCGAACTCGAGCTTTCCGGGGAAGAGGAGCGGGATATTCAGGACCTGGAACAGCGCCTCGCGCTTTATAAGGAGCTGAAGGCTGCACAGAAGCACATCGCGGTTCTCTGGAAGAAAGGCGGCATTGCCGCTGCCCGTCCCTATTTCTTGCGCGCCCAGGCGAGCCTGGGCAGGGGAGAGGGCGAAGAGGCGGCGGTCTTCTATCCGGGCAGCAAGGTGACTCCCGGGAACCTGGCTGCGGCTCTTGCGGCGGTCCAGACCGGGTTGCAGAAGTTCATCCTGGAGACGGAGACAATCGAGGAAACGGTGGTGTCGCTCGAGGAGAAGATGAGGTCCATCGTGGCCCGCATGGAAGTGGCCGCTGAGATGACCTTAAAAACCCTGGGCGAGGGATCGAAGAGCGATCTCATTGTCGCCTTCCTGGCGGTCCTGCACCTCGCGCGGGAAGAGCTCCTGGTTCTCGAACAGGCCGGCCAATTTTCTGATATTATTGTGAGAAAGCGGGAAATGTTATGAATGTTGTAACTGTTCTAGTTGTTGTAATACAGGGGACAACCACAACAATTACAACGGCTAGAACAGTTACAACGCTATAATAATCCCAAAGATGGCAAATCAAGAAAGTTCCCTCGCCGCGCTGGAAGCCCTGCTCTTCATCCACGGCGAATCTATCACCAAAAAGAAGATAATGGCCGTCCTTGGCCTCGACCCCGCCGGCCTCGAGGAGGCGCTTGGCGCCCTGCGGACAGAATGCGCGCGGCCGGAGCGCGGCCTCATGCTCCTCGTGAGCGGGGACAAAGTCCAGCTCGTCACGAAACCTGTCTGGAGCGGCATCCTGGCCCAGTTCGTGAAAGAGGAGCTGCAGGAGGAGCTGACCCCTGCGGCGCTTGAGGCGCTGTCACTCATCGTCTACTTGGGACCGCTCCAGCGGGCGCGGCTGGATTATCTTCGCGGCGTGAACTCGAGCTTCATCGTGCGGAACCTCATGCTGCGGGGGTTGGTGGAGCGCTTTCCCGATCCTTCCAAGCCTTCGCTTTTCCTTTATCAGGCTACGACCGATACCCTGCGGCACTTGGGCGTGGGGCGCCCGGAGGACCTGCCTGAATACGAACGGTTTCGGGAAATCGCCGCGTGGGGAACGGAGGCGGCGTCGGGACCGGGCGGGACCGCCCCGGCGTCATGAAGATGAGGTCTTCCCGCGCGGTTTTGGCGTTCGCCGCCGCGGCGCTGGCCTGCTTCGCGGCGTTCCGCCTCTTCTTCTGGAACGCGCCTTTTCCATCCCCCTCCTCCGAAGAAACCCAGGCCGACCCCAGTCTTGTCGCTCCCGGAGACCTGGGTTCGCGCCCGACCTCCACCGCTTTCGATTCCCTGGAGTTCCGCCGTACCCGGTGGACGCCGGTGCCCGCGCTCACTGCCCGGGGCGTACTCATCGCCGATCCCACGACGGGGGAAACCCTCTTCCGGATAAGTTCCGGCGCGCGCTGGCCCATCGCCTCCCTCACCAAGCTCATGACCGCTCAGATCGTGGCCGGCGCCATGGATCAGGAGCGCTCTATTACTCTTGCCCGGCCCGATTTCGCGGATGGCGGCAATTCCCTGACCGCGGCCATGATACCCGGCGATCGTTACCGCGCCGCGGATCTCCTGCGGGTCATGCTTATCTCTTCGTCCAATGAGGCGGCGGAAGCCTTCGCGCGGACCTACGGCCGGGACGCCTTCATCGCCGCGATGAACGCACGGGCTGCGGAATGGGGCCTCGCGGATACGCATTTCGCGGATCCTTCCGGCATCTCAGCGGGGAACCAATCCACCCCCGGCGATTTCCTGGGGCTCGTCCGCCGCATCTGGTCCGCCCATCCGGAGCTCTTCGAGGCAACCCGCCTGCCGAGCCTCACCGTGGTCGAGTCGCGTACGGGCGAGTCGCGGACGTTCCTAAACACCAACGAGTTCGCCGGCCGTCCGGATTTCCTGGGCGGCAAGACCGGCACCACGCCGGAGGCAGGGGAAAACCTGCTCACCCTCTTTTCCTTTGGATCGCGGCCGGTTATGATTCTCCTGTTCGGTTCTTCGGACCGCTTCAGGGAGACGGAAGCGTTGTTGCAATGGTTTACGCATGATTTTAGCTCAAGCGATACTGGCTGAGGCGATAAGGGTCATCGTTATGACGACGGTGGGTTTCGTGGTCGCGTTCTCGATCGGCCCGCTCTGGCTCAAGTTCATCACCAAGCATAACTTCGGCAAGCAGATCCGTCCGTCCGAGGACGCGCCGGTCTATTCGGCGCTCCACCAGAAGAAAATGGGCACCCCGACCGGGGCAGGCGTCATGATCTGGGCCACGGTCATTGGCCTCGCGATCATTTTTTCCATCCTTGCGGAGATGTTCGGCGGCGCCTGGCGATACTTCAACTTCGTGAATCGCGCGGAGACCTATCTGCCGCTCGCCGCGCTTTTCATCGCCGCAGTGGCCGGTTTCTGGGACGATTGGCTCGGATCTCTCCGCATGGGCGGCGCGAAGGGCGGGGGGCTGCAGGTTCGGCATAAAGCCATAATATACGCCGTGCTGGCGGGCATCGGCGCCTGGTGGTTCTATCACCGGCTGGGCTGGGACGTGCTGAACGTGCCCTTCTTCGGCAGCTACAGCATCGGCGCCTGGTACATCCCCATATTCATGTTCATCGTGTTCGCCTCCGCGTTTTCCGCCAACGAGACCGACGGCCTGGACGGCCTCCTCGGCGGGGTTTCCCTCTTCGCGTTTATCGCGCTCGCAGTGGTGGCGTTCATGCTCGGCCGCTACGACCTGGCCGTTTTCGGCGGGGTTGTCATCGGCGCGCTCCTCGCGTTCCTGTGGTTCAACATCTACCCCGCGCGCTTCTTCATGGGCGATACCGGGTCCATGTCTCTTGGCATCACCCTCGGCGTGATTACCATGCTTACCAACACGGCGCTGCTCCTGCCCTTCTTCGGGTTCGTGCTGGTGCTGGAGTCGCTCTCCGTCATCATTCAGCTCATCTCCAAGAAAACGCGCAAGAAGAAGATCTTTCTCTCCACGCCGCTGCACCACCACTTCGAGGCCCTTGGCTGGCCGGAATCCCAGGTCACCATGCGCTTCTGGATCCTGTCCGCCGTGATGAGCGTGGTCGGACTGGTGATATTCTTCCTGTCGCGGTTCTAGGCCGCAGCCACCGCATGCACAGAGACTTCGGAACCGTCTTCTGGGTCCATCTCGCGATAATAGCGGCGATCTGGACCTCGCCCTTCTACCTTTCCTGGCAATTCATCATCGCCGGGATCGCCTTGTACCACCTTCAGATCCTTATTCTGGGCGATTGCGTTCTCACGAGGCATCAGTTCCATGCCGGTCGCGGCAAGGTCACTTTCTACGGATATTATCTGGAGAAGCTCGGTTTCCGGTTCAATCCCAGGAGCATTCGTTCCTTCCTCGATTATGTCCTGCCCTTGCTGATCCTGGGCGCGGCCCTGCTCTGGCAGGTGCAGTTCGGTCATCCGGTAGCGCTTTGACGCTCAAAAAAACATCACGCCAGTGATGTTCTTTTGGATATGGACGACGGCGCGACAGGCCGTCGTCCACGGTTCTCCGGACGGGAGCACTACGCTTCCGTGCGCGCGCTGATCTGCCGCAGGACTTGGAGGAAGTTCACCAGTAGTGCCTCTTCGGCAATGCCCGGCTCCTCCAAGGTGGGTACGGCAAACGGGACACGCCCCGTCCAGCCGAGCGCCTTGAGCTCCGGCGGCGGCTCGCCCTTTTTCTTGATTCGCACTTCTTTGAACGGGACGTTCGCTTTGCGGAGTTTTCCCTTCAGACGCTTGGAATCCGGACAACCGATTTTGGTGTAAAGCCTCAACATACGCAGCCTCCTCTCAGGGGTCCGTGCAAGGGTTCATTTCGAAGAGCGGCTCTGTGCCCTCCTCAAACCGGGCACGGAACATTATCGCAAGCCTACGAGTAAATTCTTCCTCTGTCAATGAAACAAGAAAGGCGTTTAAAGATTGATCTCTGTACGCGCTTGTCATTCCGGAAGCCCAGTGGGGCTATCCGGAATCCAGATTGTCTTACTCTTCTGGATCCCGGCGCAAGGCCGGGATGACAGACTCCCGAAAAGAGACGATCTAACGCTTACAACAAGGCCGGTACTCCGGCCGATAGAACAACTACCACGCTTATATCGTCTTATAGCTCACTTCCTTCACGCCCTTGATGGCCCGGAGCTTCAGAGCGAGCTTCTCCACCTTCTGGGCATCGACCGCATCCACCTTGAGCTTATCGATGGGATAGCGGCTGCCGGGAGAGACGTCCGCATGCAGGGCGATGATATTCACATGCGAGCGAGCGATGGCGGCGGAGATGTCCTTGATGAGGCCTACGCGGTCCTGGACCACGATCCGGAACTCGGTCACGCGGCGGTCCCTGGAGTAGAGCGAGCGGTGGCTCTTCATGAGCGCCTCCCGGATGTGCTCGCGCGCCGGGGCAGTTTTTACAAAACGCATCCAATCCTCGGACGGCCTCTTGTTCTTCTGGGTGATTATTTCCACCAGGTCGCCAGTCAGGAGCTCGTGGTCCAAAGGCACGATCTTGCCGTTCACCTTCGCGCCGATGCAGGTGTTGCCGACGTCGGAGTGGATCTTGTATGCGAAATCGACGGGCGTCGCGCCGATGGGCAGATCGATAACCTCGCCCTTTGGGGTCATGGGGAAAATGCGGTGCTCGAAGAAGTTCAATTTCATCGCCGCCAGGAAGTCCTCCGGGGTGGTCTGGGGATCGGTGAACGTCTCCTGCCAGCCGCGCAGCTCTTTCAGCCAGAGAAGTTCTTCCGCGAGATCGCGCGGGCTTTTCCTGCCTCTCTTGCCGCGCACGTTCTTGTACGCCCAGTGCGCGGCGATACCGCGATCGGCGCGGGCGTGCATCTCCGGCGTCCGGATCTGGAGCTCGATCGGCATCTGGTCCGGCCCGATGATGGTGGTGTGGAGCGACTGGTAGCCGTTGGCCTTGGGCAGGGCGATGTAGTCCTTGATGCGGCCCGGCAGGGGCGGCCAGGCCTGGTGAATGGCGCCAAGCGCCGCGTAGCAATCCTCAATGGATCTGACCAGGATGCGGAACGCGACCAGGTCGAAGATGCGCTCGATGTCCATGCCGTTCTTGAGGAGCTTCTGGTACAGCGAGGCCATGCGTTTCGCGCGGAAGTCGATGGCAATGGGCGTGATGTCAGTGTCCTTCAGTACCTTCACCACTTGCGGCTTGATGCGGGTCAGGTATTCCAGGCGCTCGCCGTACTTTGCGCGCACGTTCTTCTGGAGCCACTCGTACTCCTCGGGATGGAGATAGGGGAAAGCGAGGTCGCGCAGTTCGCCGGCGATGCCCTGCATGCCGAGGCGGAAGGCGAGCGGCGCGAAGATCTCCTCGGTCTCGAGAGCGATGCGCTTCTGTTTCTCCTTCGGCAGAGCGTCCAGGGTTCGCATGTTGTGGATGCGGTCGGCGAGCTTGATGAAAATAACCCGCAGGTCCTCGGAAAGGGCTAGGATCATCTTGCGCAGGTTCTCCATCTGCTTCTGCGTGCCGCTGTAGCGAAGCTTATGCAGCTTGGTCGCGCCGTCCACGAGGAAGGCAACCGCGTCGCCGAATTCCTTGCGGATGTCTTGCAAGGTGACGCTGGTGTCCTCCACGGTATCGTGCAAAAGGCCCGCCACGATGGAAGTATCGTCCAAGCCCCACTCCTTGAGGGTTTCCGCGGTAGTGAGAACGTGAGTGAAGAAGGGCTCGCCGCTTTCGCGCTTCTGGCCTTTGTGGGCGTTCTTGGCGAACGCATATGCCCGGCCGATCAGGCTGTTCGGATGCGCTTCAGCGGTTTCTTTGACGGACGGCATAGGGTTCAGGGTATAGGGTTTAGGGGAGAGGTTCAAGGAGCCGCCACCTCGAATTGCCATCCTGGGGGATCCGGGTGAGAATGTTCCTAGCGAAAGGAGACAAGCCAAATGCGTGAGCAGGCTGAGGTAAACCTCCAGGCTTTGCGGGAAAACCCGTATCCCGGCAGGGGAATAGTGATCGGCCGGGACGAGACCGGCCGGCAGCTGATCCAGGTCTACTGGATCATGGGCCGCAGCGCCAACTCCCGGAACCGGGTGTTCGAGAAGGATGATGCGACTGGCAGGTTGTTCACCGAGGCCGCCGATCTGGCTAAGGTCGAAGATCCCTCGCTCATCTTCTACAACGCCATGATGGAGCAGCGCGGCATATTCATCGTGAGCAACGGCGATCAGACCGACACCATCGCTCAAGCGATCCGCGCAGGCTCGGATTCCTACGAGGCGCTTTCCCAGAGAACCTACGAGCCGGACAAGCCCAATTACACTTGCCGTATCGCGGGGCTTTGCTTCGGTGGCACCGTGGGGCAGCTCGCGGTACTGCGGAGGTCGGCGTGGGGTGATACCTGCGACCGCCACTTCTACGAGTTCTCGCAGATCGCGGCGGGTCTCGGATTCTGCATCACGACCTATGCGGGCGATGGGAATCCGTTGCCTCCCTTCCGCGGCGAGCCCTACCTCCTGCCGCTGATCGGTGGGATCGAGGAAGTTGCGGCCGCGATGTGGAGCGCCTTGAACGAGGCCAACCGCGTTTCGCTCGCCGTGAAGTTCATCAACATCGATACCGGCCGTTCCAGGATCAGCATCATCAACGAATACGAAAAGGTCCGGTGAAGCCAATCCGTGCAGTATCCATGCCCGACGTTTCGTCGGGCATGCCTGTTTTTACGCGTTATCTCATTACCACCTTCTTCATAAAAAAAGAAAGGCTTCGCACCGTTGCCCATGGCCGAGTCCGGCGAGGGCTCGGGATGACAGCTAGGAAACTTCTTCTTGCTCGGGCTCAGATTCCTTCTTGATGGCCTGCTTGGAACGGATGGTCCGCTTGGCCGTCGGTTTCTTCTTCGTGCCCGGCGGGTTGGCCTTCCAATCCTCATATCCTTTTTGCAGTTCCTCTTCGCTTTCAGGCCGCTTGTTCATGACGAACGTGCAGTCCGGCCAGCGGGTGCAAGCATAGAAAGGCTTACCGCGCCCGCGGCCTTTTTTCTCCACGATGTCGCCGGGCCGTTCCTTGCGTTCGGGCACGGTCAGGCAGTGCGGGCATTTGAAGCCGGTCTTATTCCATATCTTGGAGATGCCCTTGCATTCCGGGTAGCGCGAGCAGCCGAGGAAATAACCAAACCTCCCGCGGCGCACGATCATCGGGCCCCCGCAGATGGGGCAGCGCTCGTCCCGCGTCTTCTCCTCCAGCGCCTTGATCTCGGCCTGTTCCTCGGGCATGGGCAGGGTGACCTTTGCTCCCTCCGGGCAGGCGAGGAACTTGCCCATGCGCCCGAACTTGATGAGCATGGGATTCCCGCAATGAGGGCAGGGCGTGTCGGATATCTCCACCTGTTTTTCCACCTCCTTTTCCTTATGGGCGAGATGCGTCTTAAAGGGGTGGTAGAACTCGCCGATGACCTTCGGCCATTCCACCTTGCCGGCGGCGATCTCGTCGAATTCCTCCTCGATATGGGAAGTGAAGTTGATGTCCACGATCTCCGGGAAATGCTCCACGAGTATGTCATTCACGAGAAAGCCGATCTCGGTGGGCTGATAGCGTTTTTCCGTTTTTTCCACGTAGCCGCGTTCCTGGATCGTGGAAAGGGTGGGAGCATACGTGGAAGGACGGCCGACGCCATTCTGCTCCAGCGTCTTGACCAGCGTGGCGTCGGTGTACCGCGGCGGCGGCTCGGTGACGTGCTGGGCGGGCAGCACCTCCTTCAACGCCACCGTATCGCCCTCGGCGAGCGGCGGCAGGACGCCTTCCACCTCGTCTTCGATATCCTCATCCCGGCCTTCGGTATACGCCCGGATGAAGCCGTCGAATTTGACTACTTGCCCGTTCGCGCGGAAGGTAAACTCCTCCTTTGCATCCTTGATGTCTACGGCCGTCTGCTCCATGAGCGCGGACTGCATCTGGCAGGCCATCGTGCGCTTCCAGATCATGTCATAGAGGCGTCCCTGCCCGCGGTCCTTGAAGCCTCCGATCATGGCCAGGTTGGTGGGGCGGATCGCCTCATGGGCCTCCTGCGCGCCCTTGGACCTGGTCTGATAGGAGCGAGGACTCTCCAGGGCATAGCGGGCGCCGAACTCCTTCGTGATGACCTCGCGGGCCTGCGCAAGCGCGGAGGCGGCCAGGTTCACGCTGTCGGTACGCATGTAGGTGATGTGCCCCTGCTCGTAGAGCTTTTGCGCGATGACCATGGTTTGCTTGGCGGAGAAGCCGAGCTTGCGCGAGGCCTCCTGCTGGAGGGTGGACGTGGTGAAGGGGGGAGCAGGATGGCGGTTCACGTCCTTCACCGTCACTTCCGTCACTTTCCACTGCCGGCCTTCGAGAGCGGCCTTGATGCGCTCCGCCTCCGTGCCGCTTTTTATATCCATCTTGCCCAAGCTCACGCCGCCCTGCGACGTGAGGCGGGCGGTGAAGGCTGTGTCTTTCTTGGCGAATTTCCCCTCGATAGTCCAATACTCCTGCCGGTCGAACTTCTGTATTTCCCGTTCCCGTTCTACGACGAGCCGCACTGCCACCGATTGCACCCGGCCCGCGGAGAGCCCGTAACGCACCTTGCGCCAAAGGAAGGGGGAAAGCCCATAGCCTACCAGGCGGTCCAGGATGCGCCGCGCTTGCTGCGCGTCCACCAGTTTCAGGTCGATACTTCGCGGGTTCTGGAGCGCCTCCAGGATCGCGGGTTTGGTGATCTCGTGGAAGACAATGCGGGAGATCGGCTTGGGTCCCGCTTTTTTGCCCTTTCCGGCGAGTTCCAGGGCGTGGGTGAGATGCCACGCGATAGCCTCGCCTTCGCGGTCTTCGTCGGTCGCGAGAATAACGGCATCGGCCTTCTTGGCGAGGCGTTTCAGCTCGGCGACCTGATCGGCCGCCTTTTTAGGGATGACGTACTGCGGCTCGAAGCCGTGCTCCACGTCTATGCCGAGCTTGCTCTTGGGGAGGTCGCGCACGTGGCCGTACGATGATTCCACGGTATAGTCGCTCCCCAAAAATTTGGCGATGGTCTTGGCCTTGGTGGGGGATTCTACTATGACGAGTTGCATAAGACTTTATTCTACAATATTGCGATACAGGCCTGCTTCCTCGCGCACCTTTCCTTCAAGAAGGAGGAGCGTGAGATGTTCGCTCACGACACGGGGAGGAAGATTAGCCCTTTCTGCGATTTCGTCAATAGAAACGGCGTCCGGGACGGTTCTGAGGAAGCTGCGGATGAGGCCGGTCTCGGGCGAGATATCGGCCTCCGGCAGGGGAAGTTCCAGGCCGAGTTCCGCTAGCACGTCGCGGGCATCTGCCACGAGCGCCGCGCCCTCCCGGATCAACCGGTGCGAACCCCGGAAGTTCGGATGTCGCGCCGGTCCCGGTACCACCAGCACGTCGCGGCCCTGTTCCGCCGCGAACCGCGCCGTGGCCTGCGCGCCCGACCTTGCCGGGACTTCGATCATGAGCACGGCCCGGGAGACGCCGGACACAATGCGGTTGCGCTCCAGAAAGCGGTAAGGACGCGGCCCGCTCCCGAACGGGTACTCGGAGATCAGCGCGCCGCCGCGAGAGAGCATGTCGTCCGCCAGGCGGCGATGGGAAGCGGGGTAGACCGCATCCAGGCCGCGGGCCAGGACCGCCCAGGTCGGAGCCCCGGCATCCAGCGCCCCTTGATGCGCGGCCGCATCGATGCCGAACGCCAGTCCGCTCACCACGGTGATGCCTCTGCCCGCGAGCTCGCGGGCGAGCTCGCGAGCAGAGGCCTTCCCTTCCGGAGTTGCCTTGCGGGTGCCCACGATCCCGACCTGCATTCCCGACGCGTCCAGAGGTCCTTTAATATAGAGGGCATGCGGAGGGTGGGGAATCTCTCGCAGCATCGGCGGGTATCCATCGTCCTCGCGCAAAAGGAGCCGTACGCCGCGCTCTCCCAAGCGCGATGCTTCCTTGCCCGGATCGACCTCCCGATTTCCTTGCCTCTGCCATGCTTCGTTCCAGGAACCGTGCCGCGCGCGCGCCTTTTTGAGGGCGAGGTAGCTGCCGTCCTCGGCAAGGGCAAGGGCATTGTAGAAGATATGTTCATCCTGCACTTCCTCATCATGACAAGCCGCACATGCGCGTCAAAATCGCCACTTGGGGACGAAAGACCGGCATCCGCCTCTGGTATACTGAGGTTATGGGCGCCTTCCGGAAGAGCGTGTTCATCGGGGCCGGTCTGATCGCAGCCTCTTTCGCGGTGTTCGGGGTCGCCGCCTTTTTCTCCGCGCAATGGCTTGCCGGCGTCGCCGGCAGGACGGCCGCAGACCGGACAACGGCTGCCGAACGGGCTTATGCATTGGGCAACCTTTCAGCCTTGAAACAACAGGCTCCCCAGGCCGCCGAATACGAGAAGAAGATCCAAACCCTTCTGCCCATCCAAGATGGGCTCCTGGGCTTCCCGGAGTTCCTAGAGGGTGCGGCCCGCACCCACAACGTGGATCTGGGGTTCAGTTTCGGCGGCACTCCCGTCGCGCCGCAGGGCAAAGATCCCGGTCATGTTGCATTCCGTGCCAGCGTACAGGGCGATCCGGCAAACATCCTGGACTTCATCAAGGACATGGAAGCGACCAACACCCGCTTCATGATCAACTTCGACTCCTTGAACTTCACCGCAACCGCCAATAACTACGAGGGTAATCTCTCCGGCCGGGTATATTTCCAGTGATCCCATGAAACGATTTCTCAAAATGCATCAGGAATGGGTGCTCGCGGCAGCAGGCGTCATCCTTCTCGGCGGCATCATCGCCTGCACCGTGTGGACGGTGGACCGGGTATCGGGGGATATCGGCAAGGCCATCTCCGCCGGGGACCAGAACTCGGCCAAGATAGAGTTCAGGATAGACCAGTTCAAACGGCTCGACCTGCGGGGACTGAACGTAAAGTGAGCTAGGTCGTCTTCGCTGGAATACGGTAAGCAGCCTCCTTCGCTCCGCTAAGCGGAGCTACGAAGGACACAACAAAATCTAAAGCTCGCAAGCTCGCTAAGATTTTCTAGTGCGCCTTGGAGGGATCGAACCTCCGACCTTTTCGATGTCAACGAAACGCTCTACCACTGAGCTAAAGGCGCGAGACGGCACAATAATACCCCAGAACTTCTTTTGGCTCAACCGGCAATGCCTGAGTGATTTTGACTGACAGCGCGGAAGCGGGTATTATTGCGGCTGGTTCTGATGTGTCGTCGCGCATGTAGTTCAGTGGTAGAACGCTGTCCTGATAAGACAGAGGTCGAAGGTTCGATTCCTTCCATGCGCACTGCTTCGCCAAGGCTTCGCAGTGCGTAGCACTGCTTAGTTCGTGCGAACGACGCAGCACGCAGGGATTTTGCTTATGTGGAAGTCAGATTCTCCGGACCGGGATAGTAAATGGCAAGCCGGCCCCATGATATAATCAACATATGACCATTGGGGAAGGTGGTGGTCCCGTTGAACGAAGCGCCGATTGGGCGTCCGGCTGGGCGTCCGACCAACTGCATTCGCTGGCGGCTCAGTATCAGCGGGGCGAAACCAGAGAAGGATTCAGAATACTTTTAGAGACCTACACCAACGGCGAGCTGAGAGCTCTGCAAGTTGCCCTGGAAAATACGCCGGAGGGCGAATTCGCGGCAACCATGCGGAGCGGTGAGCCCATGGATGAGGAGGGGCGGGTCGCATCACTTGCACTGAGGATGATCGAGGGTATTTTGGAAAAGCGCGCCGAATGATGTGATGACCCAGCGACCTGGTCAAGCGCTGACCAGCGCCGCTGAACATACCCCCGGCCTTACTCCCGTAAGACTACGCCAAATTGTGTGGCGGTGGGTCCACAATAAAATCCCGTAAATCAAGGAAGTTTCGACGTTGCTTCATGAGATTTTCCGGCATAAGCCCGTTTCTGGAAGAGAGAGAGTTGACAAGCAAACGTCTTTTACTAGAGTTAAGAAACTCTGCCTGCGGACGTCGCGCAGGCTTGAAACAAAATTCAATACAAAAATAAATTCATGTCGAATACAGGCAAGGCTATCGCGTGGCTTGTGGTGCTCATCGTCGTCGTGTGGGCGGGCTACGCCATCCTAAGTAGCGACCAGCAAGGCGCTTCCACGACAGTGGACAGCGGCACGGGTCCGATCAAGATCGGAGTGCTGCAGGCGCTCTCCGGCGACCTCGCCGCGCTTGGCGGGACCCAGCAGAAGGCGATCCAGATGGGAGTGGAGGAAATCAACGCGGCAGGCGGCATCAACGGCCGGATGATCGCGCTCTCGACCGAGGACGACAAGTGCGATCCGCAGGCCGGCGGCACGGGCGCGCAGAAACTGGTCAACGTAGACAAAGTGGTTGCCATCCTCGGCGGCACCTGTTCCGGGGCGACCCTTTCCGCCGCAGCCATCACGGAGCCTGCGCACGTCATCATGATCTCCGGTTCCGCAACCAGCCCCAAGGTCACCGCGATAGGCGATTACGTTTTCCGCACCATCCCTTCGGATGCGCTCGCGGGACGGGTGGCCGCGCGATATAACTACGAGAAACTCGGCAGCCGCAAAGCCGCCATCATCTCCGAGCTGACCGACTACGCCCAGGGGCTCCGCGGCAGCTACACGGATGGTTTCAAGGCGCTGGGCGGGGAAATAGTGGCCGATGAGACCTATACGACTGGCGATACCGATTTCCGCACCCAGATCGCGAAGATCAAGGCTGCGAAACCGGACGTGATCTATGTTGTTCCTCAGACGCCGACGCCCGGCGTGGCGATAGTGAAGCAGATGAAGGAGAACGGCATCACGATGCCGGTCCAGACCGCAGAGGTATTGCCCGCGCGCGAGGTGGTCAGGGATAACGCCGCGGTGCTGGAAGGCGTGTATGCCGTGGAGGTGAGCGTCGATTACGAGAACAACGCCAAGGCAAAAGCCTTCAGGGACGCGTATAAGGCGAAGTTCGGCCAAGACCCTGATGTATTCGCGCCGAACTCCTACGACGCCCTGCAGCTTCTGCGGCAAGCCATCGCCGCGAATAACGGCAAAGTGGACACTAACCAGATCCGCGACTTCCTGTATGCGGCGAAGGACTGGCAGGGAACGGTGGGGACGATCACTATGGACCAGAACGGCGATCCTCTGCTCGGCCTGAATGTCCGCAAGCTGTCCAAGGGGCAAGTGATCGACCTGGGACCGTACGCGCCATAACGCCGGTCTGGGTTTGCCGCGCCCCGCCCTGCACCGTACGGTGGCGGGGCGCGGTCGTTTACCGGGATCCGGAAATTACTTATAATCAAAAAATTCTCAGCATTCTCCTACAGATCGCGATCAACGGGATGCTTGCCGCTGCGCTCTACGCGCTCATCGCCGGCGGTCTTTCCTTCCTCTATGCGACGACCCGTATCTTTCATCTGGCCCATGGCGTAGTCGTCATGGCCGGCGGTTATGCGTTCTGGTACGCGACCCAGGTCCTGCATTGGGAGATGTTCCTAGCCGGGCTTTTCTCGATTGCCACCGCTGCCGCGCTCGGCGTACTCATGAACGAGCTGGTGTATGAGGTCCTGCGGCGGCGCGGTGCGAGAGGCATAAGCTATCTCATCGCCACCTTGGCGCTCTTGCTTTTCGGAACGGCATGCATCTTGCTCCTCTTCGGAGCCGCGCCCCATACGTTCCACTTCCAGACCAGATCGCTCGAATGGGGCGGCGCGTATGTTACCCTGCTGCAGCTTTGGATGATAGGCATCGCTGTCATCCTCCTCTCCGCGTACGGAGCGATCGTGTACGGCACTAAGTTCGGCAAGGCTATGCGGGCGACGGCGGACAATGAGATGGTGGCCGAGATTCTGGGGATTCCCACCCATCGCATCCGTATCTACGCATTCGCCCTTTCTTCCGTGCTGGCCGCCGCGGCGGGAGTGCTTATCGGCCTGGAGTTCAATCTCGATCCCAATATGGGTATCTTCCTTGCCATTCAGGGGTTCGCCGCCGCGGTGATCGGGGGGGTCGGCAGTTTCGGCGGCGCGCTTTTGGGGGCTTTGATCCTGGGCGGCATCCAGCAGGCAGCCGTGTGGTATCTGGGCGCCGGTTGGCGCCATGCGGTGACCTTCCTGCTGCTCTTTCTCTTCCTGATATTCGTCCCTTCCGGCATCGTGCGGCGCAATCGCACCCTCTAAGGCATGGATTATTTCATATTCGTACTGACGAACGCCCTCATCTACGGGATCATTACGCTCGGATATGCGGTTCCCGTCGGCTACACCGGCATGGTGAACTTCGGCCAGGCCGGCATGCTGGCCGTAGGAGCATACACGGCGGCGATACTCGGCGCGCACGGGATTCCCGCACCGCTTGCCATCCTCGCGGCGGCCCTCCTTACGGGTCTGGCCGGCTTTCTTCTCGGATTGCCCGCGCGCCGCCTGAAGAGCGACTACTACGCCCTTATTACTTTGGGCTTCATCTTCGTGATGAACTCCGTCATCCTGAACTGGACGCCCTTGACCGGCGGTCCCTTCGGCATATCCGGCATTCAACGGCCGCAAGGCTTCCATACGTCCGCAGGGTTCCTTTTCCTTACGGCGGTGACGCTGCTCGTGCTCGGCGTTATCGTGAGGCGGCTGATGCAGAGCCCCTTCGGACGGGTGCTGGGCGCGATCCGGGACGACGAGGAGGTTGCGGCGTCGCTCGGCAAGCGGGTCACCCGCTCCAAGCTGGTGGCAATGACCCTTTCCGGCGTCGTTTCGGGCATAGGCGGCGCCTATCTCGCCTATTTCATACAGTTCATCAACGAGCGCGTGTTCTGGTTGGACCTTGCGGTCTTCCTTCTTGCGGCGCTGGTCTTGGGAGGCCTCGCTTCGTTCCAGGGCTCCTTGCTGGGCGTGGCTGTTCTCTTTGTCCTGCAGGAGCCCTTGCGCTTCCTGCCCCTTCCCGGCACGTATCTCGGTCCTCTGCGGATCATGCTGTGGTCCCTCCTCCTCTTGCTCTGCGTGCTCTTCCGTCCTCGTGGCATCGCCGGCAAGGCGGAGCTGGATAACTGACGTTCAATGTTCGAACCGTTCTACACGATGAAACTGCAGCTATGATTTTTAACCGCTACAACGATTCGAACGCTTAGAACGTCTAGAACGACCACACCCATGCCCCTCCTCGAGATCCAAGATCTTTCCAAGTCCTTCGGCGGCGTGCACGCCGTGCAGGGTTGCAGTTTCAGCGTAGAGGAGCATGCCGTCACTGCCCTCATCGGCCCGAACGGCGCCGGGAAGACCACGCTCTTTAACCTGGTGAACGGGTTCCTGTCTCCGGATAAAGGACGGATCATGTTCGGTAAGGAGGATGTCACCCGTCTCGGCGTAGACAAGCGGTCGCGGCGGGGGATGAGCCGCACTTTCCAGTCCTCGCGCGTGTTTCGCAACTTGACCTTGCACGAGAATCTCCTGCTTGCCCTGCGCGATGATGACGACGATCCTTGGCGGATGTTCTTCTCTTCCGGCGGCGAGGACGCCTACGCGGACCGGGTCCGGGAAGCGATGAGGTTCGTGGGCCTGGAGAAGCCCCTTGATGCGCCGGTGACCGAGCTCTCTTACGGCGAGCAGAAGCTCTTCGATCTGACCCGGGCGATACTGAATCCCCACACCTTGCTCCTCCTCGATGAGCCGGTGGCGGGTGTGAACCCGGTCATCCGCTCCCGCCTCAAGGAGATTCTGCCCGGCCTTAAGAAGCAGGGCGAGACCGTACTCCTTATCGAGCACGACATGGATTTCGTGCGCGGAGTGGCCGACCGCCTCATTGTACTGGATCAGGGCAAGGTCTTGGCCGAAGGCGCGCCGGCGGAGGTTCTGCGGGACCCGCGGGTGCTCGACGCCTATCTGGGGCCGGAAGCGTTATAGTTGTTGTAATTGTTCTACACGTTCTAAACGATGAAACCGCAACCAGTAATTTTTAACCCTTACAACGATTCGAGCGCTAGAACGCTTAGAACATATACTCCCTATGCTCCTTGAACTGGAAAACCTGTCGGCGGGATACGGCGAGCACCAGGTGCTGCGCGGGGTATCCCTGGGCGTGAAAGAAGGCGAGATGGTCGCTCTCATCGGCCCGAACGGCGCCGGGAAAAGCACGGTCCTGAAGTCAGTCATGGGGCTCGCCACCCGCACTGGGGGCGGCATATTGTTCCGGGGACAGGATGCAGGCCGCCTGCCCGTTCACGCTCGCCTGGAAGAGGGGATAAGCTTCGTGCCTCAAGGGCGCCTGGTGTTCGCCTCGCTCACCGTCCTTGAGAACCTGGAGATGGGCGCCTATCTGGTCCGGAGCAGAGCAGTGATCGCGGAAAACCGGGAGAGGGTTTTCCATCACTTCCCGGTGCTTAAGCGAAAAGCGAAACATCGCGCCGGCAGCCTTTCCGGCGGGGAGCAGCAGATGCTCGCCATCGGCCGGGCGCTTATGACCTCGCCCGCGCTGCTCATGCTGGACGAGCCATCTCTCGGCCTCTCGCCTAAGGCGATCCATGAGGTGTTCGAGCAGCTTTCCTCCCTCCGCGCCGAGGGGACGACCCTGCTCATCGTCGAACAGAACGTGCGCCTGGTCCTGCGCTACGCGGAGCGGGGCTACCTGCTCGCGGCGGGAGAGGTCCGCTTTCAGGGCACTGCGGCGGAACTTGCCGACGAGAAGCGCATGCACGAAGCGTATTTGCTGTGAGATCGAGAATCTGGAAACTAGAATCTAGAATCTGAAATGCAATTTCCGAGCGCTTGCATTTTCATAGAAATCCTAGATACTAGATTCTAAATTCCAGATTCTAGATTCTTTCCTATGAAAGCAGTCATCCTCGCCGCGGGGCTCGGCACCCGCATGCGCCCGCTCACCGACGACCGGCCGAAGCAGCTCATCGAAGTGGCGGGCCGGCCCATCATCGACTATATTTTGGACCTCTTGCCGGAGGAGGTGGACCAGCTTGTCCTCATCATCGGCTACCAGGGCGAGAAGCTACGCCGGTACCTAGGGAAAAGCTGGCGGGGAAAGGAAATCATCTACATCGAGCAGAAAGAGCTCAAGGGCACGTATGCGGCGACCCTGCTCGCGAAACCTTACTTGGATCCCACGGACCGTTTTTTCGTAATCTTCGCGGACGATTTCTACGACCGCGACTGTCTGCGATCGCTTCTGAAACACCCTCGTGCAATGATTGTTCACGAGGCGGAGCATCCGGAGCGGTTTGGCGTAGTGACCCCTGATGCCGAGGGCAGGGTAGTGGAGTTCGAGGAGAAACCGGTGAAGCCGAAGACCAGTCTCGTGGTGACGGGCATCTACCTTCTCGATATGCATTTCTTCGAGTACGAGCCGAAACTGCACTCGAACGGGGAGTATTATTTCCCGCCGGTGATCATGAAGATGATCAAGGATCATCCCATGTACGTGGAGCGCGCCAAGGCGTGGATACCGATCGCCTATCCGGACGACATACAAAAAGCGGAAGCAGCGCTTCAAAACGGCATATTGTAGCCGATGTCCGACGAACAACTAACAGCAAACAACGCACCTGAGCCTCTTCTTATCCATGAAGGTAAGGAATTCCTGATTATCACGAAGCCGGCCGGCCTTCTGATGCACGGCCTGCCGAACAAAATGGTACAGGAACCCCTCCTTACCGATTGGCTCACGGTCCGTTATCCCGAACTGAAGAAGGTAGGGGACGATCCGGCCGCGCGTCCGGGCCTGGTGCACCGCCTCGACCGGGGCACGTCCGGCATCCTGCTCGTGGCGCGAACCCAGGCGTTTTTCGAACGCGCGAAGCAGATGTTCCAGACGCACGAGATCCGCAAGACCTACGTCGCTCTCGTGCGCGGACATCTGGAGAGGCCGCGAGGCGTGATCGAGAAGCCCATCGGCATCAAGAGCGGCACTACCTTGCGCAGCGTCCGTTCCTCGCGCATGCGAAAGAGCGCCCTTACTGAATACCATCTCCTCGAACATTGTGTCCGCTCCGGGGACGTTACCGAAGAACCGGGGTTCAAGAGTTCCCTGGTCGAGGCGTTGCCTCGCACGGGACGCACGCACCAGATCCGCGTCCACTTCACCGCCATCGGCCATCCCGTGCTTGGGGACCTCCTTTATGGTCCTTCCAAACAGCCGTCTTGGGTGACGCGGCTCATGCTCCATGCCCTCGCGCTGGAATTCACCGGCCCGGAAGGAGAGGTCCTACGCTTCACCGCTCCGCTGGATGCGGAGTTCCTTGCCATCATGCGCGCAGCGGGAGCGTCCCGGAAAGCTTAGAGAAAGGCCGATTATCCACAACGGCGCGAGGATAATTGGCCTATAATGAGGGAAACGGTCGAATTGTTTCAAAGACAATATATGCACATAAAATCAGAGCCCAAAGGCTTCACCTTGATCGAACTGCTCGTGGTGATCGCCATCGTGGCCATTTTGGCGGTGGTGGTGGTATTGACCCTGAACCCTGCCGAGCTTTTGAGACAAGCCCGTGACTCGAACCGTATCCAGGACTTGAACACCGTGAAGGTCGGTTTGTCCCAGTATCTGGCGGACGTGGGCTCGCCTTCCATCACGAGCGGCGCCGCGTACAACTGCTACGTGAGCGGCCCGGCCACGACGTTCACCCCGAACTGCGGCTTTACCGCGATTGCCGCGAGCGGCCTCTACACGGTAGTCACTACGACCGCGGCGAATTCCCGCAAGATCGACGGCAACGGCTGGATTCCCACGAACTTCAACCAGATCAGCTCCGGTTCGCCATTCGGCCAGCTGCCGGTCGATCCGCTTCAGAGCGGCGACAACTTCTACCGTTATGTGGCTTCCTCGACGGCGCTGACCTTCGAGCTCAAGGCCCCGCTCGAGAGCGCGAAGTTCACTAACGCGACGAACGGCGTCGCTGCGACCGACGGCGGCACTTCTTCGACCGCCTACGAGACCGGCACGTCTCTCGGATACTGACCGGATATGCCGTTCGCGACCATCCTGACACTGGTGCTGTTGGGTGTCGCCCTGGGAATGCAGGTCATCCTGCATTCCTTTTGGTTTCGAGGAACGGCGGCACGCCGGCCCCGCGCGCCCCGCCCCAGGGGTCTGGGGCTGGGCGCGCGCGC
>JANWIW010000020.1 GCA_025449695.1 Minisyncoccota bacterium
CGTCGTCTTCGAACTCGAGCGTCCCACTTCGTCCCGCCTTGGCTCCTCCTTTGTGAAAAGCTTCGGAAGGAAGCCGCGGGGCTATGGCGGGCAAGCGAGACTCCGCGGGGCAAACGGCACGCTCTTCTATAACGACACGCGTATGTTCGGCTATCTCCTCTACTATCCGGACCGCGCGGCGTTCGAGGCGGAGAACCACTTCCTGAAGATGGGCGTGGAACCTCTTGAGAAAGGCTTCACCGCCGAGTATTTCGCGAACGCTCTACAAACTAAAAACTCGAAACTAAAAACCGTCCTTATGAACCAGGACGTGGTGACTGGCCTCGGCAACATCTATGCGGACGAGGCCATGTTCGAGGCGGGGGTGCGTCCCATCCGTCCGGCGAACTCGCTCACCGGAAAGGAGGCGGCGCGCCTCCATGCCGCGATCAAGAAGATACTCGGCCTCGCCATCCGTTCGGGCGGTTCCTCGGTCGCCACCTACCGCCTGCTGGACGAAAGCCGGGGCAACTACGCGCGTGAGCACAAGGTATACGGCAAGGCGGGGGAGCCCTGCGTAGCGTGCGAAGCTCCGCTTAGGAAGATCATCGTGAACGGGCGCACCACCGTCTACTGCACGCGTTGCCAGAAATAGCGGTCACCAGGGCCTTATAGATAGTGCAGTGCGGTAAGGAGCGGCGGGGAAAACTGTTCAGGAGGTACCTCTTGGAGTTCACCGCGATCCAGCCAGGTGTCGTCGGTGTACTCCTCGGAAAGCGAGAATGCGCCCATAGCCACGGTGTAATGGGTAATAAACAGGTCGTAATCCTGGCCGCCGCACTCGAACGTGCCCTTGAGCTGCAGTGCCGGAGGTACGGCGTCCACGCCGATATGTTCTTTGAGCAGTCGCGCCGCCGCCGCTTGCGGCGCCTCGCCGGCCCGCACCTCTCCCATCGCGGACGGTGTCAGCTTGCCCTGATCATCGGTGAGGAGGCAGTATGCGCCATCCGCGGTCTCGAGGAATATCATTACGTTTTGGGCCATGGAAATGGAGGGCTAATACGTCTATTTTAGCCTTGTTTTGGGTGAGTTTTTTATGATAAAATGGGGGTACCGAAAGATGCTGAAAAAGCCTGAAAAATCGAGCGAAACAGGACTTCGTCTTAGTCATAATCCTCAAACGCATTGCCAGTCAAAAGCCCGTAAGACAAGGCTTGCCTCTGCAGCTGTACTGGAGGTACTGCAAGGAGGCATAACGAAGGCTTACGGGCTTTTGGTGGCAACCCGAAGGGATATGGTTACATGCCGCGATCTCTTTGCCGCAGCGTCTCGCAGTACTTCACTACAGCTTCACCGCCACGGCGTCGACCTCGCGGCATGTAACCTATATTGCGTTAGGAATTATGGCTAAGACGAAGTCCCAGGCCCCGCAAGGGTCCTCTTCCTATGGCGCCAAGGACATCATGGTCCTGGAGGGCCTGGACCCGGTACGGAAGCGTCCCGGCATGTATATCGGTTCGACCGGCCCGGACGGCCTGCACCATCTCATCTGGGAGGTCGTGGACAACGGCATTGATGAAGCGATGGCCGGATTCGCGAAGACCGTCACCGTCGAGCTCCTGCCGGATAACATGGTCGCCGTCACCGACGACGGCCGCGGCATCCCAGTGGAGGTCCATGCGCAGACGAAGAAATCAACTTTGGAGACGGTACTCACTGTCCTCCATGCCGGCGGCAAGTTCGGCGGCGAAGGCTACAAGGTATCCGGCGGCCTGCACGGCGTGGGTGTCTCCGTGGTGAACGCGTTGTCGGTCTGGCTCAAAGCGGAAGTGTGGCGGGATGGCGGCGCGTTCATGCAGGAATACAAACGTGGCGTGCCGCAAGGCAAGGTCAAGAAGATCGGCCCGAGCAAGACGACCGGGACCCGGATCACCTTCCAGCCCGATCCGCAGGTCTTCCAGACACTGGATTTCAGCGAGAAGAGGATCATGGAGCACCTGCGGCAGCAGGCCTATCTCACCAAAGGCATACGGGTGAACCTCATTGACCGCCGCAAGGAGACGCCCGAGTTCTACGGGTTCTACTTCGACGGGGGCCTGCTCTCATTCGTGAAGCACTTGTCCCACGGGGAGAAGATGCTCCAGGACGATATCTTCTACGTGCATAAGAGCGCGGAAAAGATCGAAGTGGAAGCCGCCTTCCTTTACATAGACAGCTTCGAGACTAAAGAGCTTTCCTTCGCGAACAACATCTATAACCCGGAAGGCGGCATGCATATCACCGGCTTCCGTACGGCGATGACTCGTACCCTGAACAACTATGCCCGGGCGGAAAACTACCTCAAGGAAAAGGACGAGAACCTGACGAGTGAAGATGTGCGCGAAGGCCTGGTGGCGGTCATCTCGGTCAAGCTGCCCGAGCCGCAGTTCGAGGGCCAGACCAAGGCCAAGCTCGGCAATCCGGAAGCCCGCACCGCCGTGGACAGCGTGGTGTCTGAGGCCCTCAAAGAGTTCCTGGAGAAGCATCCACAGTCCGGACGACACATGCTCGAGAAGGTCCTCCTGGCCGCGAAGGCCCGCAAGGCCGCCAAGGCCGCCAAGGACACCGTGCTTCGCAAGGGTGCCCTGGAGGGGCTCGCCTTGCCCGGCAAACTGGCCGATTGCACTTCGCGCCATCCGGAGGAGTCCGAGCTCTTCATCGTGGAGGGCGACAGCGCCGGCGGTTCCGCCAAGTCCGGCCGCGACCGCCGCACCCAGGCAATACTTCCCCTGCGCGGCAAGATCCTGAACGTGGAGCGCGCGCGCCTGGACAAGATGCTCGGCAATGCGGAGATCCGCGCGCTGGTCATCGCCATCGGTTCGGCGATCGGCGCGGAGTTCGACGTGGCCAAAGCCCGCTATCACAAGATCGTCATAATGACCGATGCGGACGTGGACGGCGCGCATATCCGTACCCTGCTCCTCACCCTTTTCTACCGCCATTTCCTGCCGCTCATCGAGCACGGATACATCTACATCGCCCAGCCACCCCTCTTTAGGGTGCAATCCGGCAAGGAGGTCAAATACGCGTACGGCGAGGAAGAAAAGGAAAAGATCATAGGAGCCCTCGGGAAGAACATCACCCCCTCCATCCAGCGCTATAAAGGTCTCGGCGAAATGAATCCGGACCAGCTCTGGGAGACGACCATGAATCCCGAGAAGAGGGTCCTGCTCCAGGTGACCATCGAGGACGCCGAGGCGGCGGATCACCTTTTCAACGTGCTGATGGGAGACGACGTGGCGCCCCGCAAGCAGTTTATCCAGACTCACGCCGCCACGGTGCAGAACCTGGACGTATAAAGATGCCTGACCACGTCTTGGTGCATGTAGTTGCCGGCGCCGTCTTAAAGAAAGACGGCAAGTTCCTGCTTCTGCAGGAAGCCAAGGAGTCCGTTCGAGGGCAATGGAACCTGCCGGCTGGCAAGGTGGACGAAGGAGAGACAATTGAGCAGGCGGCGATCAGGGAGGTCAAGGAGGAAAGCGGCTACGATGTAGAACTGGTGCGCAAGATAGGCATATATCAAAGCAATGCAAAAGGGCCGCCAAGACACGCATTTGAAGGCCGGATCGTAGGTGGCGAACTGCATGTTACCGAAGGCATTTTGGATGCAAAGTGGCTGACCCTTGAGGAAATAGAAGTGATGAAGGACCAGCTGAGGGGCGATTGGGTGCTGGAAGCGATAAAAAGCGCTTAACTTGCTTTTCCATCGAAAACAGGCATACTATAGGCCAAATGTTCGCGAAGATGCGGAATTTTTTTATTGAGTCGCGGGACGAGCTGCGCAAAGTGCAGTGGCCGTCCAGGCGCGAGGCGACCTATCTCTCCATCGTCGTGGTGGTGGTCTCGCTCGTACTCGCCGCATTCCTCGGCGGCCTCGACTACGCGTTCGCGGAGGCGCTGAAGGCGATGCTCATCAGATGACGCGAACGGCTACTCACTATCAACTACCAACTACCCACTGAAGCATGGCTTCTTCCGTCCCCCAGAAAAAAGAATACACCGGCAAGTCCGAGTGGTACGCCGTCCACACCTACTCCGGCTACGAGGAGGCGGTCGCCCGCTACCTCCGCCAGCGCGTGGAATCATTGTCCATGGAGAACAAGATCTTCGACGTGATCGTGCCGACTGAGAAGAAGATAAAGGTAAAGTCCGGGCGCCGCACCACGATCGAGGAGAAGATCTATCCCGGCTACGTGCTGGTGCGCATGATTCTTTCCGATGACTCCTGGTACGTGGTGCGCAACACGCCCCGCGTAACCGGCTTCGTGGGCGCGGACAACACCCACCCCACCCCGCTCTCGGAAGAGGAGGTGAACGGCCTCCTGAACCGCATGGGCCACGACGAGAACAAGTTCAACATCGACTTCGCCGTCGGCGACCTAGTGAAAATAATCGACGGACCTTTCAAGGAGTATGACGGCAAGGTCTCCGAAGTGGACGAGGCGCGCGGCCGGGTCAAGGTCATGGTACCCGTGTTCGGCCGCGATACCGCGATCGAGCTGGATTCCTTGCAGGTCAAGAAAGTGTAGTATTTGCTTGGCGAGTACCCGAGCCTAGCAAATACTACATCCCGGACTCGATCCGGGATCCCAGGGAATGAGCAAAAGCTTGGCGACTATCAGAGCCTAGCAAATACTACAATCCCGGGCTTGGCGGGATTCCGCGGCATCGAGAACTGACGTTTGAGCAACCGCCCTCCTTGTCACTCCCGCGACGGCGGGAATCAGGAAAAGCGCTGTGCCTGATCCCCGCCTGCGCGGGGATGACAATGCCTCTTCACTATCTATCCTTATGGTATGCCGATATTGCAATAAATTGATTTCCTGTTAAAATAGCCTGCACATGGCAAAGCCCGTCAAAACCGTACTGAAGCTCCAGCTTGAGGCCGGCAAGGCCAATCCGGCACCGCCGGTCGGCACTGCCCTCGGCCCGCACGGCGTGAACATCCAGGAGTTTTGCAAGCAGTTCAACGATGCCACCCGCGAGATGACGGGGGACATCGTGCCTGCGGAGATCACGATCTACGAGGACCGCAGCTTTACGTTCATATTGAAGACCCCGCCCGCCTCGGCGCTTCTCCGGAAGGCCGCCGGCGTGGAGAAGGGCGCCGCCGATCCCCTGAAGCAGAAGGTGGGCAAGGTATCCAAGGCCCAGGTGCGCGAGATCGCCGAGCGCAAGATGCAGGACCTGAACGCGAACGACGTGGATGCCGCCATGAAGGTCATCGAGGGCACCGCCAGAAGTATGGGGATTACTGTTGAATAAGAAGCCAAAAAATCCCCGGAAGGGGATTTTTTGGAGGGTGTCCGCATTCACGGAGCTAACTTCCCGCGCCTCTTGCCAGGTGTGTTCATTTTAGTGGGTCATACATGCCTGTCAATAAAACGCCTCTTGGGGATAACCGTATTCGTCCAATAGTGGACCGGACGTGAGTTGCGCCCGTGTTGCGTCCCTGGCAAGGGGCGTGTCCTACTCTTGAACGACCGGCCCATATCTACTGGACAAAATCATTGAACCGTTCACGGCTAAAATAAATTTAAACCGATTTTCCGGGCTATGGTCAGGTTATTTTGGTTTTGTGCCGCGGGCGGCTATAATCCATCCATCATGAATGCGGGCAAGTTCATAGTGATAGAAGGCACGGACGGGTCCGGCAAAGCGACCCAATGCGCCTTGTTGGTGGACCGCCTGCGCAAGGAGGGGCAAGATCCTTGGGTCATGGATTTTCCCCGGTATCACGAGCCTTCCGCATACTTCGTACAGAAGTATTTGAATGGCGGCTACGGTTCCCTGCGCGATTCCGGCCCGAAGCGGGCTGCGCTTTTCTACGCGCTGGACCGTTTCGACGCGAGCCCGGAGATATGGGCAGCGCTCCGCGAGGGACGGACAGTCGTATCCAACCGGTACATAGCCTCAAGCATGGGCCACCAAGGCTCCAAGATAGAGAACCAAAAGCAAAGGGAAGAATTCTTCCGTTGGCTCTATGATCTGGAGTACGACATCTTTGGCATACCGAAGCCGGACTTGAATATCTTCCTGCATATTCCCGCTGAGACGGCCTATGATCTCATAGCCAAGAAGGCGGAGCGGAAATATCTTGCAGGGGGAGCGAAGCGGGATATCGCGGAATCGGACATGGAGCACCTGAAGGTCTCCGAACGTACCTATGAAGACGTAGCACGCCTCTTTCCCTCGGAATTCGCCGTGGTGGAATGTGCTCCGGCCGGGCAACTCCTTTCCCCGGAAGAGGTCCATGCGAAGGTCTGGGCAATAGTAGAAAACATCGTATAATCGTTCTATCTATACTATGCCTGAGACATCTTCTAGGTATCAGCCTACGATCGGTCTGGAGATTCACGCCGAGTTGAAGACGCGGACTAAGATGTTTTGCGACTCCCTAAACGATCCGGAAGAGACGCGGCCGAACGTGAACGTCTGCCCGGTATGCCTCGCGCATCCCGGCTGCCTCCCGACCATGAACCGCGAGGCAGTGGAGGATGTCATCAAGGTGGGACTTGCCCTTCACGGCGACATCGCCCCGTTCACCAAGTTCGATCGCAAGAACTACTTTTATCCCGACCTGCCGAAGGGCTATCAGATATCGCAATACGACCAGCCGCTCGTGGCCGGAGGGAATCTTCAGGGCATCCGCATCACCCGCGTCCATCTGGAGGAGGATACGGGGACGTTAATACATAGAATCGAGAATCCAGCCTCCGCCTCTCCTTCGCGGAACGCTTCGGACGAACGCGGCAAGGCTACTGCCGGCACGCGAGGATCGAGAATCGAGGAAGCCACATTAGTTGATTTCAATAGAGCCGGCGTGCCGCTCATGGAGCTCGTGACCGAGCCGGACATCCGCGACGCGGAGACGGCGGTACGCTTCGCGAAGGAGCTGCAAATGATACTTCGCTACCTGGGGGTATCGGACGCGAATATGGAAAAGGGCCAGATGCGGGTGGAAGTAAACATCAGCGTCGCGCCCGCGGACGGGCCTCTCGGCACGAAAGTGGAGGTCAAGAACATCGCTTCATTCAAAGCCGTGGAAGGCGCCATCTTGTACGAGACGAAGCGCCAGATAGAGGCACTGGAGAAAGGGGAGAAGCTGGTGCAGGAGACCCGCGGCTGGGATGACGCGAAGCGCGTCACCGTATCCCAGCGCTCCAAGGAGAACGCGAACGATTACCGCTACTTCCCGGAACCGGACCTGCCCCCCTTCGAGACGGCCGTATTCGACCTGCCCCGCCTCAAGGCCTCGCTTCCGGAATTGCCCGCCGCCCGGCGCATCCGCTTCGCCTCCGAGTACGGGCTCGCCGACGCCCAGGCGGAACTCCTCGTAGAGGACAAGCGGATGGCGGATTACTACGAGGCCGCGGCGAGCGAACTGGCGGAACGGGAAGAGGAAGAGCATGAGGACAAGGCAGGGCGGAAGAAGGCTAAGCTTCTCCTCTTCAACTATCTCACGACCGACCTGCGCGGCATCATGCTCGCGAGGGGCGCCACGTTCGCTGGATTGAAAGTCACGCCGGAGAACCTGGCCGAACTCGTAGACATGATCGCGGACGGCAAGATCGCGAGCCGCCAGGCCAAGGACATATTGGGTATCATGGTCGCGCGCGGCGGCGACCCGGAGGACATCATGCGCGAAGAAAAACTGGAGACCGTTTCCGACAGCGGCGAGCTGGATGCCGCGATACAGGAGGTCATCGCAGAGAACGCGAAGGCCGTCGCCGATTACAAGGCGGGCAAAGAAGCCTCTATGCAGTTCCTGGTGGGGCAGGCCATGCGGAAGCTGAGGGGCAGGGGAGAGCCGAACGCACGGCGGGAGCTGTTCATACGCCACTTGAAGTAACTCTGAGCTTCCGTTCCGTCATCCCGAGCACAGGCGAGGGACCTCCCGGGAAGATCAATCTTGCACTCTTCCCGACCACATGGAAGGATGCTTCAGGTCC
>JANWIW010000021.1 GCA_025449695.1 Minisyncoccota bacterium
ATCCGAGCGTAGAGGACGTTGGTTCCCGGCATGATGGCATCGGGGAATGTCGTTTGGTCGATGATCAGGTTTTCGGTATGACCATCTTCACCCGTCTGCCTCACGTCGATCACCACGTTGTTGAGAACGAACTCGATCTCCTCGTTTCTCGCCGGCCTGTTGCCAGACCGGGAGACCTCGGCGTCACACATGAGATACGGATCAACATCCGTATCCGTGTTCCACCCGGAGGCGGTCAGCTTGATCCACCGGCGATTGTCCGGCAGACGGCTGTCGCGCCCACTGCGCGAGGGGGATTGGCTTGTTCTCTGTGCATGCTGCTGATTACCACGGTCGTCGTTCATCTCTAGCTCCTTAACTCGTCGTTCTTCAGTTTTCTTATCCTCGCAAGCCTTATGTAGGCGCGAGGTGATCTTTAATGTCATATACAGAGGCGCCAGCCCCAGTTTTGGATAAGACGCGCGCCCGGCGTTTCCTCCAAAACTGGGACTGGAACTCCGATTTCTCAAGTGACCCGTCCTGAGATCTTTACTCAAAACGTCCTCATATTATAGCACCCTATGCTATATTTGTCAATATTAGCCTCCCTATATAAGCGATGGCGGGAGGGTAGGCTAAGGAAGCCTTTATTTCCAAGGGATTTTGGCGTATCCTGGGCTGGGCGCCCGTTCGGAGCTCCCGTGGCGGAACTGGCATACGCGCAGCGCTTAGGACGCTGTCCCGCAAGGGTTGGAGGTTCAAATCCTCCCGGGAGCACTCCATACAATGCGGCAGGCCGTAATCACATGGCGAAACTCCCATTGTGGGAGTTCCGCTTTACTGTAGTAGGTGTTGCTCATGACTGCTTAGTGAAGCCTTCTCAAGGAAGGTTTTTATCCACAATTTGCGCCTCGTTGCTATCTCAAGATAGCCTTAGCGTATGGAGAAAGCGATTCACCCCATGGATAAGCTGGCCATTCTGGTTCACGAAGGGTTAACCGAACTACGCCAGGACCTTGCCGAGTTTAAAGAAGAAATAAGCGCCCGTTGTGATGCTATGGATCGCACGGCTGATGTGTTTGACCAGACTGTCCAGCGGGAGATCAATATCCTGAAGGAGAGGCAAAACAGCCTCGAAGATTTCGTTTCCGGCCATGAGGTAAGGCTCGGGCATCTGGAAGGCAGGTCAATAATCTAGGCCTCCGGGGTTCTTGCGTAGGGTTCTATGTGGTATACTGAGTTCTAATGCAGGGAGAATTTCTCATCATGGCCGGTCGCGCGAAGGACAGAGTCTCCGGAAGGGGGCTATTTTTTTGCCCTCCTCGCCTTTCCTTAAAGTGCGGCCGCACTTTAAGGAAAGGCGAGATTATCTATCCTTTATGATCGGGACACTTACATTCAAGGATGGCAGCCGCTTCGACGGGCAGAGCTTCGGCGCGCCCGTCCCCGCTGCCGGCGAGGTCGTCTTCACGACCGGCATGACCGGCTACCCCGAGACGCTGACCGACCCCTCCTACCGGGGACAGATCCTCGTGTTCACCTACCCGCTCCTCGGGAATTACGGCGTGGGAGAGAGGATATATTGGGAATCCTCCCGGGTCCAGGCGGCGGGAGTGGTGGTTTCCCATTACATTGACACTCCATCCCATCACGCGAGCCGGGAGACCTTGGCCGCATGGCTCGCGCGCCACGGGGTGCCGCTCGTCGAGATCAAGGACACGCGCGCTCTGGTACAGAAGATCCGCGAAGAAGGTACGCCGCTCGGGAAGCTTACGGTCGGCAGGAAGGATATTCCTTTCGAAGACCCGAACGTGCGCAATCTCGTCGCTGAGGTCTCGATCAGGAAGCCGGTTACCCGCCTGCCCGGCCAAGGCGGCGGCAAGCGCCACGTGGTCTTGATCGATTGTGGCGCGAAGAGGAACATCGAGCGCGAGCTTCTCGCGCGGGGACTGAAGGTCACCACGGTGCCCTGGAATTGGCGGCTCTTCAATGATCAACGATCTCACGACCGTAAAACTGTTGATGTCATTCCGGGCCGGATCGACGCGGTGGTACTCTCGAACGGGCCGGGCGATCCGAAGATGGTTCAGGAGACGATCGCCACGGTGCGCGAGGCGCTCCGCCGGGAAGTTCCCATCCTGGGTATTTGCCTCGGCAACCAGATTCTCGCCCTCGCCGCGGGCGGCGACACTTATAAGCTGAAGTTCGGCCATCGCGGCCACAACCAGCCCTGCACTCTAGTTGGCTCGGAGCGCTCCCTCCTCACCACCCAGAACCACGGATACTCCGTGAGCAAGGTGCCGCCGGGGTTCAGGGCATGGTTTACGAACGGCAACGACGGCACGAACGAAGGCTTGATCCACCGGACCAAGCCCTTCATGGCGGTGCAGTTCCATCCCGAGCACACTCCCGGCCCGACCGACGCGGGTTGGGTATTCGACTATTTCCTTTCAAGGATATGACCATGACCACTCTGTCATCCCGAGCTTGTCGAGGGACCTCTCTGCTGGATCCAAACCCATGCGATCACATGCTGCTTCAACTGACAGCGATATTATTCGTCCCGCTCAGGATGGTAGCAACATGGTTATGAAGAAACCGAAAAAAATCCTGATGCTCGGGAGCGGCGCCCTGAAGATCGGCGAGGCCGGCGAGTTCGATTACTCCGGTTCCCAGGGGCTGAAGGCGTTCAAGGAGGAGGGGATAAGGACGGTACTGGTCAATCCGAACATCGCTACTATCCAGACCTCGCCGCTCCTCGCGGACGAGATCTACTTCCTCCCGGTCACGCCGGAGTTTGTGGCGCGGGTCATCGAGAAGGAACGCCCGGACGCGATCGCCCTGTCCTTCGGCGGCCAGACCGCGTTGAACTGCGGCCTGGCTCTCGAGAAAAGCGGCATCCTCAGGAAGCACAAAGTGAAGGTGCTTGGCACGCCGACCTCCGCCATCGAGCTGACCGAGGACCGCGAGAAATTCGCGCAGCATCTCCGGAAGATGCGCATTCCCGTGCCCCCATCCGGCGCCGCCCGCGACCTTGCTGCCGCGGAGAAGATCGCCCGCCGCATCGGCTTCCCGCTTATGGTCCGCGCCGCCTTCGCGCTCGGCGGTCAGAAATCCGGGGTGGCCCACGATCTGAAGGAGTTTCGGGAGATCGCCCGGGGCGCGCTCGCGGTATCGCCGCAGGTCCTCGTGGAAAAGTACCTCCACCATTACAAGGAGATCGAGTACGAAGTGGTGCGCGACCGGGCCGACAACTGCGTTACCGTCTGCAACATGGAGAACATGGACCCGCTCGGCATCCACACCGGCGAGTCCGTGGTAGTCGCGCCCTCCCAGACCCTCACCAACCGCGAGTATCACGGCCTGCGCGAGGTTTCCATCCGGATCGTGCGCAGCCTCGGCATCGTGGGCGAGTGCAATGTGCAGTTCGCGTTGAACCCAAACCCCAAACCCGGTACCCTAAGCCCTGATTTCTATGTCATCGAGGTGAACGCGCGCCTCTCCCGTTCCTCCGCCCTGGCCTCCAAGGCAACCGGTTACCCGCTGGCCTATGTCGCGGCGAAGCTCGCGCTTGGGAAGCTCATGACCCAGGTCCCGAACCAGATCACCAAGGTAACGACCTCTTTCTTCGAACCCGCGATGGACTACGTGGTGGTGAAGATTCCCCGCTGGGATATCGAGAAGTTCCGCGGCGCGGAGGAACGCATCGGCAGTGCCATGAAATCCGTGGGCGAGGTCATGGCCATCGGCCGGACCTTCGAGGAAGCCCTGCAGAAGGGCGTGCGCATGCTCGGCACCGGCCAGGAGCTCGCCGCGAACGGCTTCTCTTCCCGCGATCTGGACCGGTTCATTGACGTTCCCACCCCGAGGCGCCTTTTCGCGCTCGCCGCCGCCCTGAAGAAGGGCAAGAGCGTGGAGGAGATCGCCCGGCGCACCGGCATCGATCCCTGGTTCCTTGACCGGATCCGGCGCATCGCCCGCCTGGAGAAGGAGATCGGGAAGAAGCCGTTCTCCCGGGAACTTCTGCTTACGGCCAAACAAGCAGGCTTCTCCGATGCGCGTATCGCCTCTCTGCGCGGGGAGACGCGCGAGCGAGTCCGCGCCGGGCGCCTCCGCCTCGGCATCCGGCCGAGCGCGTTCCAGATTGACACCCTGGCCGGCGAGGTGCCCGCGCGCACCAATTATCTGTATCTCACGTACAACGGCGCGCATCACGACGTGCGGCCGATCGGCCGCAAAGGGGTCATGGTGCTCGGCTCGGGTCCCTACCGCATCGGCTCGTCCGTGGAGTTCGACTGGTCCGCCGTCCATGCGGCCATGAGCCTCAAGCGGTTCGGGAAGAGTTCCATAATCGTGAACTGCAACCCGGAGACGGTATCCACCGATTATGACGTTTCCGACCGCCTTTACTTCGAGAACGTGGACATCGAGACCGTGCTCGACATTTACGAATTCGAAAACGCGGGCGGGATCATCGTCTCGGTGGGAGGGCAGGCATCTCAGAACCTGGCCCGCGGGCTCGCCGCCGCCAAGGCCCGCGTGCTCGGAACCCGGCCGGAGGACATCAACCGGGCGGAGGACCGCGGCAAGTTTTCGGCGCTTCTCGACAAGCTGGGCATCGCCCAGCCGCCCTGGGAGAGCTTCGCGTCCATCGAGGCCGCCAAGCGCTTCGCAGCCAAGGTGGGGTATCCGGTTCTAGTCCGCCCTTCCTACGTGCTCTCCGGCAGCGCGATGAGCGTCTGCATGAACGACTCCGAGCTGAACGCCTTCGCGGCCAAAGCCGCGGTAGTGAGCCGCGAATACCCGGTCGTGGTGTCCAAGTTCATCGAAGGGGCGCAAGAAATCGAGTTCGACGGCGTAGCCCAAGAGGGGCGCATCCTGATCTCCGCGATCGCGGAGCACGTCGAGTTCGCCGGCGTCCATTCCGGCGACGCTACCATTGTCTATCCCGCGCCGACGCTTACCCCCGGTGAACGCGCCAAGATCACGGCGAGCGCCCTGGCTTTGGTGCGCGCCTTAAGGGTCACGGGGCCGTTGAACATCCAGTTCCTGGTGAAGGACGGCGGAGCGGCGGTCATCGAGATGAACGTGCGGGCCTCGCGCACCTTCCCCCTCTTGAGCAAGGCCTCGGGGGTGAACTTCGCCGAGGAAATCGTCGCCGCCTTCTACGGCAAAGGCAGGCGACGGCCGATGCGCCACCCTCGCTACGTGATCGTGAAATCACCCCAGTTCTCGTTCTCACGGCTGACCGGCGCCGACCCCGTCCTCCATGTAGAGATGGCCTCGACCGGCGAAGTAGCGGCCTTCGGCACAAGCCTGCACGAGGCGCTCCTCACCTCCGTTCTGGCCAGCACCTCCTTCAAGGAGAAGCCGCGGGCGGCGCTCCTCTCGATCGGCGGAGAGGACAACAAGCGGGCGATGCTGGATGCGGCCGAAATGCTCCACGCGGCCAAGTTCAAGATCTATGCCACCGAGGGCACCGCGGAGCATCTCACGCGGAGCGGCATTCCCGCCATTCCGGTGCACAAGACCTATGAGAAGGGCCGCACGACAGCTCTCAGCCTCATCGAAGATAAAAAGGTTTCCTTCGTGGTCAACGTGAGCGACAAGGAGGGTAGCCTCGGCAAGAAGGCGCTGCGCGCGACGGACGGCTATCTCCTGCGGCGCGCGGCAGTGGACCGGCACCTCCCGCTTATCACCGACCTGAACCTGGCCCGCGCGTTCCTCACGGGCCTGAAGCGCCATCCGCTTTCGGAGCTGCCCGTGCGTTCCTGGGGCGACTATCTCGGAAAAAAGTAGGGCGCCAGCCTTCCCGTTTCTTCTCGGTTCTTTTTACCTTTTTCCCATTTTCCTTTTCTTCTATCTTTTCTTTCTTTCGCGCCTTTTCCTACAATGCGGCCGCATTGTAGGAAAAGGCATTTCTACCGCGCGGCCTTCAGGGAGCCGTTCTTTTCTACCGTGAAGATCTCCACGTGACTTGCGATTTCCATGTGAGCCAGAGCGTCAATAAAATCTCTCGGAAGTTTTTTATGCCCCGTCCATAGACTTGCGTGTATCTTTGAAAAACCCATGTGCTTTAAGACCAGCCGCAGCCAATTTCTTTTGGCGCGCTGCGCCTCGGGGATATCAAAGGACACCATGATCAGTTCCGCGGACGGAATAGCTTGATAATCTGCTATGCGGCGGATGGCCGATTTTGCAAGAAGAGATGCTAACTTGCATCTGCCTTTTTTACTCAAACTGAACAAATCCCGCCTTTCAAGGATGAGTTTATCTCTGCGCAGACGATGCAGCATGTTCCATGCCCGTTGACGGTCTTGGGAGTGAGTAGTTCGATATGCCCGCTGCGCTCTTTTCTTGCGCATCGCGTACTCGAGGCCGCGTGCAGAGGTTCCATAGGAGCTGGTCATAAGTACCTCCGCAATTTCGGCAAGTTCAACTGCTCCTTCAGAGAGCATGTCCAGGACCCGTAAAAGGAGTCCGCCTTCCCCTTGGCTATCCATAGGGTCAGAATGACCGGCCACTTTCAACAAAAAATAAACCTTTTCTCGCAATGCGGCCGCACTTTCGGAAAAGGCTGATCCGAAGTGCTTTTGTCTATAGTGCGGGCCTACATCTAGGGGACAACGCGGGTGATCTCCGCCACGACCGCCTTGTGGTCGCTCAATCCGTCCACCAGGCGGACGCTTTCCACTTGATAGTGCGGGGTGGTGAAGAGCCCGTCCACCACGTAGGGCAGAGGTCCGGCCCTATGGAACGAGCCGATGCTCGATGTGTATTCCGGCGGGATATTGTCCTTGTATTGGGCCGCCAGGCGATCGAATATCTCCAGTCCGCGCGGAGCGTTGAGATCACCGCACAGTACGAACTCCGGCATGTCTTCCAGGACAGAGAGCAGCTTCTCGAGCGTTGTTCTCTGGAAGTCGGTGACCACGTCTCCTATAGAGCTGTTCGGGAAGTGGGTGTTCGCGATGTGGAAGTTCCCCTCGGGATGTGGGATGGTTGCGCCGAGCACCGCCCGGTTCACGTTCGACTGGATGGCGGTATCATGTTTCTTGACGATGTTCGGCGCGCCAAAATAGTATTCCGCATTCCGGTGCGTCATCGGAAACCTGCTGAGTATGCCCAGTCCCCAAAGCTGGTAATCGCCGGGCTTGTCCATATCCCACAACAACAACCCTTCGTAAGTTCCCCGCATGCCGAGTTCTTTCTCGAACAAGGAGAAGTCTTTCTGCAGGAACTCCTGGAGGCAGATGACGTCGGGCGCTTCGGCTTTCAAAAAAGGGAGGACCAGATCCAGATGCCTGCTGCCCTCGATGTTTAAAGAGATCAGCTTCATTTTCGCCTGCGGCCGTGGAAAGAGCGGTGCACTTCGCGCAGTTCCTTGTTGGTGAGGTGGGTATAGATCTGGGTCGTGGAGATATTGGCATGGCCGAGAAGTTCCTGCACGGAACGGAGATCGGCTCCGTTCAGGAGGAGATCGGTAGCGAAGGAATGGCGCAGTTCGTGGGGATGGATCTTCTTCATGATGCCGGCCTTGCGCGCGGAACGGTCCACCAGGCGTTCCACCGCGCGGGGAATGATGCGGCCCAGCACCTTGTTCTTCGGCCCGAGACTCACGAACATGGCGGCATCAGCATCGCTCCGCTTCGCGAGGTATCGCTTGAGGGCTACCTTGGTTCCTTCACCCAAGAACGCCACCCGGAGCTTCTCGCCCTTGCCCCGGACGGTGAACTCGCCGCGGTCTATGTCCATGTAGCGGTCCAGCGAGCAAAGCTCGGACACCCGAAGTCCCGTCGAGAAGAGCGTCTCAAGGATCGCTTTGTCTCGCAGGCTGCGGAGGTCCTCGCCCTTCGAAACGGCGAGCAGCCGTTCCATCTCCGCGTACTCCAGGGTTTCGATTTGCCGCCGGGCAATCTTCGGCAACTCTATCTTCTCGGGGGAAAGCGCCGCCACGTCCCGTTTCGCGAGATACTTCAGGAAGTTCCGGAGGGCGATCACGTAATAGCTCTGGGTGATCTTTTTCATTAGCTCGCCCCGCGCGCCCTTGCGGCGGGCCAGCTCCAGCCGGAACTTGCGGACCGCTTCCGCAGTGATGTCTTCCGGCTTCTTTATGCCGGTGAGCTCCACGAACACCGCGAGGTATCGCCCGTAGTTATCGCGCGTCTTAATGGAACGGTTCCTTTCCACTTCCAGGTAGGCGAGATAATCGTCCACAAGCTCATGGATGCGGGCCATTTCACTATTGTAGCAATGTTTTACGACAACACGAGGAGATATTGACGTCCGATTTCACATGTGATATAATCTCCTCTAGTTCGTTGGAGTGTTGTCTGCACGGGTCCTTCTGAAAGCAGGAAAAAGCCCATACAAAGCTGATTCCAAACTACAGAAGTCACTTGTACACATTCATCCTGAAAGCGCGCCGGCAATCCCGCCCGCCCGCTCACCGCCCAACTGCGGGCAAGGAGGATGCCGTGGACAACATCAACGTGAACAGCCTGCGCCAACTGGAGAGCGATCTTCGGTCGGTCGACGACGTCACGATTCGTTACAACCGCAAGGTTGTGGCGAACGGGGTGGAGTCGTATCAGGAAATTGCCTTCTCGGGATATAACGATTTTCGGATCGTTATCCTCCGCGAGTTGGAAGGCGACGCCCCTGTTGTGATACCACTTTCCGAAGTGGTAAGCATCAGAACCGTCGATCAGCGCGCTATGTATAGTGCGGACTGGTTGTTGGAGGGCGATACCTGGTCGCGGGAGGGTCAGATTCTGGCCCGACAGGCTCCCGATGATTGGGGACTGCCGCCGGACGAGGACGACTCGTTTGAGGGCAGCTCCCACCAGAGGTGGGCCTAGGACAGCCCCGTCTGGTGGAGGCCGAAGACTCCCCAGATAATAGAACCCACCGGCGCGTCGTCGGTGGGTTTCTGCTTGCTTATATAAGGACCAGGGGCGCTCCTTCTCGCATTACTCTTGCAAATTCGATGAAGATGGAGTAAAATGGTGCCCATGCTGACCAAACGCGTAAAAAGCAATGTTATCAAGGACCATCAGGAACATGAGAAGGATACCGGCTCCGCCGCGGTCCAGGTGGGCGTCTTGACCCGCCAGATGTCCGAGCTTGCCACGCACCTTAAACAGAACCCGAAGGACAACCACTCCCGCCGGGGGCTTTTAAAGATGGTTTCCCAGCGCCGCCGCCTTTTGAGCTACCTCAAGGAGAAACAGCCGAAGGCCTATGAGAAGATAGCGAAGAAACTCGAACTCAAATAACCTTCGCCCCAAGCCTGCCGCCGTCCCCGACATCGAGATGCCCGTTGCTCCTTCCTCCTCCGCCCAGTCCGCATCGTCCCAGAACAAGAACCAGCGTGTCGGTGTTTTCGTGGACGTGCAGAACCTTTATCACTCCGCGAAGAACCTCTATCGGGGACGGGTGAACTACAAGGAGCTGCTGAAGATCCTAGTGGGGGACCGCCAGATGATCCGCGCCCTGGCCTACGTAGTGAAGAGCGAAGGCATCGTGCCGGAATCGCACGAACCCGGACGCACACGCACGGGGCGGCCCCTGTCCACTGAATCAGCGTTCTTCGAGGCCCTCCAGAACTCCGGCCTGGAGCTCCGCCTCAAGGATATCCAGGTCTGGGCCGACGGCGCGAAGAAGGCGGATTGGGACGTCGGCATCGCCGTGGATGCCATCCGCATGTCTCCCTCGGTCGACGTCATTGTCCTCGTTACCGGGGACGGAGACTTCATCCCTCTCGTGGACTACCTTCGCTGGGGACAGGGCAAGGTGGTGGAGGTCGCGGCCTTCCGCCGCAGCGCTTCCTCCAAGTTGCAGGAGGTGGCGGACCGCTTTATCAACATCGAGGAGCTCACCAAGGTAATCATGAAGAATCGCATCTAATTGCCATAATCCAAACCTACCATTACGTCGTTAAAATAAAATCAAACCAATAACAACCGCTATCCCGGGCCTGCTCGAAGGATCTCTCGTGGCTTCCAGGAGATATCCTTCGATCCAGCTCCGGATGGCAGAACATCCATGACCGAAAAAAAACAGTACAGCATTGAGGTGGGCGGCAAGCCGCTCACGGTGGAGGTGTCCTCGCTCGCCGAACAGGCGAATGCCGCGGTCCTCGTGAAGTACGGGGAGACCGTCGTTCTCGCGACCGCCGTGATGGGCAAATACGACAAGCCGCTCGACTACCTGCCCCTCAAGGTGGATTACGAGGAGCGTTTCTACGCCGCGGGCAAGATCCTCGGCAGCCGCTTCATGCGCCGCGAGGGACGCCCGTCTGAAGACGCCATTCTTTCCGGCCGCCTCATCGACCGGACCATCCGTCCGCTCTTCAACCATCGCATCCGGCGCGAGATCCAGGTGGTCCTAACCGTCCTCCAATACGACAACGAGCAGCTGCCGGACCTGGTGGGGCTCATCGGCGCCTCGCTCGCGCTCGGCATCTCCGACATCCCCTGGAACGGCCCGGTGGCTGCCGCCCGGCTTGCTTCCGTGAACGGGACTCTCCTCGTGAACCCCGGCAACACCGAGATGGCCGGGAGCTCCTTCATGGGCTTCGCCGCAGGCCCGAAAGATCTGATCAGCATGATCGAACTGGAGGGGAACGACGCGAATGAGGACGAGATCGTGAAGTCATTCGTGACTGCCCAGACCGCAATCAACACGCTGATCGATTTCCAGAACAAGGTCATCAAAGAGATCGGCAAGGCCAAAGCCCCCGTAAAGCTCGCGGAAGTGGACCCCGACCTCGCTGCCGCATGCGAAGAGTTCTTGACCGAGGACCGGCTGGAGCACGCGGTGTACCCCCAGCTCCATCCCGAGGACCGCGTGCACGAGCTCGACAAGGTGGAGCGCGAGGTGCGCTTGAGCAACCTGAAGGAGGCCCTCTACGAGTCTCTTAAGGAGAAGTTCAAGGACCGCGTGCCTGCCATACACCTCGGCCCAGTGGAGTTCATCTTTGACGAAACCGTGGACGCGCTGGTGCACAAGAACATTCTGGAGAAGGATCTCCGCCCCGACAGCCGCAAGATGGACGAAGTCCGGCCGCTGAACGGGGAAGTGGGTCTCTTGAGCCGCGCGCACGGCTCGGCTGTGTTCATGCGCGGCAACACGCAGGCGCTGGCCATCACCACCATCGCCCCGCCCGGCCAGGAACAGCTGATCGAAGGCATGCAGACCACGGAGAAGCGCCGCTTCCTCCTGCATTACAACTTCCCTCCGTATTCGGTGGGCGAGACGGGCATGTTCCGCGGTCCCGGCCGGCGCGAGATCGGCCACGGCGCCCTGGCTTCCAAGGCCATTGAGCCGCAGATTCCTGTCCCCGCAGATTTCCCGTATGCGGTGCGCGTCGTCTCCGAAATCCTGTCCTCAAACGGCTCTTCTTCCATGGCCACTGTGTGCGCGGTGACCATGGCTCTCATGGATGCCGGCGTGCCGATGAAGAAGCCGGTGGCGGGCATCGCCATGGGCCTCATGTCGGACGTGAAGGGCGGCGGCGCCCCGGCCGCGCCGGCCAAGTACAAGGTCCTGACCGACCTGCAGGGCCCGGAGGACCACTACGGCGACATGGACTTCAAGGTGGCGGGCACCCGCGACGGGGTGAATGCCATCCAGCTGGACGTGAAGATCGGCGGCCTGACCAATAAGATGATCATGGAGACCATGGCGCAGGCGCGCGTCGCCCGGATGCAGATACTCGATTTTATCCAGTCCGTCATTCCCGCGCCGCGCCCGGAGATCTCCGAGTTCGCCCCGCGCGTCTTCCGCATCCAGATCAACCCCGAGAAGATCGGTATGGTCATCGGTCCCGGCGGCAAGATGATCAACGGCCTTATCGCGAAGTACGGTCTCGCCGCCATAGACATCGAGGAGGACGGCGGCGTGTTCATTTCCGGCATGGACGCCCAGAAGGCCAAGGAGGCCATGGCGGAGATCGTCTCCATGACCAAAGAGTACGCTATCGGCGATATCGTCGAGGGCAAGATCATCAAAGTATTAGACTTCGGCGCCATCGTTGACCTTGGCGGCGGCCTGGACGGCATGATCCACGTGTCCGAGCTGCGCGAGGGCTTCGTGAAGAGCGTGACGGACGTGGTGAAACTGGGAGACTTCGTACGCGCCAAGGTGATCCGCGCGGAGGACGGCCGCATCGGCCTCTCCATGAAACAGATGGGCGGGGGATAGGTTACAGGTTACAGGTTGCAGGTGATAGTGCACCGCGCCGCCCTTTTCGGGCGGCGCGGTGCGTCTTGAACCTGTAACCTGTAACCTGTAACCTGTATGTATGGCCGACTCCTTCGATGCGAACAATCCGTCCAAAAGCACCGCAACCGTGCCGTTCGTACCACCTTCTACCTCGGAGGTTACCATCCGCACCATGAACTCCGACATCGAGCTTATGGGCAGGTCCGGCGGCCTCGCCGGCCAGAACATGGGCATGGTGGCCCCCCATCCGGAAAGCATACGGACCACGAGTTTCGCCTCGCCTCCCGCTGCGCCGCAGCAGCAGGCTTCCCGCGGCATGAGCAAGAGGACCGCTGGGGCTGCGGTCTGGGTGGGCCTTGCCGTCGTGATCGGGGGTGTCCTTTTCGCGATCGGCTTTTATCTTATTCCGGCCTTGCTCAAGTAAAAAACGGGGGACGGCTCGCGCATGGGTGGCGCGAGCCGTTTATTTGCCGTGACGGAAAACTCCACAGACGCTGCCCAACGTGAGAGGTGCGGCGAGCCCGAGGCAGGCCCCGACGAGCTGCTCTCGTGTCATTTCGTTCGCGGGGGAGCACCGGATAGAAACCGTCCATATGTACACGAGGAGGATGACGGTGAGGTTCTCCTTGAAATCCCCGCCTTGCTGGCAATGCCACCATCCCATCATGAGGAGATACCCCAAAAGGAAGATCGGACCGAGGCATCCCAGCTCCGTGAGGTAGGCGATGGTGATGGTCAGGGCGGATACCCCCACCATTCTACCGAACATGGCCGCCTCCGCCGCTCATCGCTACAGGCCTCCCCACTGCCAGGGAGCGCCTTTGGCGAGCAGGTTGGCCAACCACGAGCCCGCCACTCGCCGTAATGGCCGGCGAAAGGCGGAGCCGACAGCTCCTCCTGCGAGGAAGGGCGCGAGACCGAAGGAGAGGATGATGGCGTAGTCCATCAACTCCACGTTCCAGAGACCTTCCTTTGCTGCAGAGGCCAGTGCGATCAGGCCGATGGTCTGGAGCGCCATAACGACGGCGGCAATTCCGGCCGCGCGCGGCCACTCCCGGTCGCTGCACAGCATGATCGCGTACCAGACGCAGAGGGCGCCGAGCAGCTTCAGGTCGGAGATGTGGAGAGAGTAGAAGATGATGTC
>JANWIW010000022.1 GCA_025449695.1 Minisyncoccota bacterium
GATTGGGCATGGGGCAGCGTCTCCGACCTGCCGCCGGTTTTCTCGCACTGCCTGGACGAAGGCGAGTACGGCTGCAAAGCCAACCTCGAACGCTTGGCGCAGGAAACCGGAGGGAAGTACGCTGCCGGTCTCGAATGACCGGATGCGAAAATGAGGGCCAGGTCTTCGACCTGGCTCCTCGCGTTTCATGTACTTCGGGCGATCCTTTCTGATAGCATGGAAAGGCCTTATGGACGTACCGGCCCGGCATATCGACTGGCTCCTTCGCGAGAAGCACAGCGGCAAGATGACCGCTGCTGCCGAAAGAGACATCGCCCGCCTCCAACGCGGTGAACCTTTGGATTATGTCATCGGATTTTCGGAATTCCTCGGCTGCACGATAGACCTCTCCGCCTTCGACAGGACGAAGTTGGCCTCCGGCGAGACGAAGTCCGTCCGGCCGCTCATCCCTCGCCCGGAAACGGAATATTGGACGGAAAAGGTCATCGCCGGGATGCGGCGGCAGGCGCCTCCGCGAGTCTTGGACATCTTCTGCGGCTCAGGCGCCATCGGCATTGCCGTACTGAAGCATGTTCCCGCAGCAAGGGTGATGTTCGCGGACATTGAGCCCGCATACTTTCCCGGCATCCGCCGGAGCCTTCGTTCAAACGGCATTTCTTCCCGCCGCGCGGCCTTTCTCCGATCCGATATCTTCGCTGGCATCCCGCGCGCGGAACGGCATGACTATATCCTGGCCAATCCGCCGTACATCCCCCTCCGCGGCCGGCGGGTGCAAGCCTCCGTGAGGCGCTACGAACCCCCTGTAGCGCTTTTCGCCGGGCCGGAAGGCCTCAAGTTCATCCGCCCCCTCATCCGGCAGGCGAAAGCGCATCTCCTGCCGCAGGGCGAACTGGTGCTGGAGTTCGACCCGCCCCAGAAAAAGGCGATCGCCGCGTTGGCGCGGCGATCGCAATACGGTTCCCGGTTCTTCAGGGATCAGTACGGCCGCTGGCGGTACGCGATCCTGAAGAGTCTTTGATCCTGTCCTCGCTCGAGATCCCTGGCTGAACGCCAAGTGGGTGAGCTCACTTCAGGCCCACAGGCCGGAAGGATGATCGCTCTCCCTTGAATAATTGCTTTGATCCGGGATCTCAGAGCGAGACATTTATAATATAGCACACGTACGGATGGGAACGAGATGAAGCCTGTGAGTAAATCACCCGCGCCCCGCGTTGTCATTCCGGCCTTGCGGCGTCCTTCCGTATCTTTGAGCGAAGGAGGGAGCCGGAATCCAGGATTTGACCGTCTCTGGATCCCGGATAGCCCTGCTGGGTTTCCGGGATGACAAGCAAGGCGCAAGTGGGCTAAATAAGAGCTGTAACCTGTAACCTGTAACCTGTATACTATCTCCTATGACGAAGCGTATCCGCCGCTGGATTTTATATGTCCTGGTGGTCGTATTCCTGGTGCTGGGCGGCGGCGTGGTGCTCTATGCCCAGGGCTGGCGCGTGGGCTTCTCGCCGGCAACGGGCTCGTTCCTGGCAGTGGACAAGGTCGGAGGCATTTACGTCAAAGCCTCCCCCGCCGACGCGGAGATCCGGTTGAACGGCAAAGAGATGAGCCGTGGAACCCGCATCTTCGAGCGAGGCACCCTCATCAATAACCTGTTTCCCGCAGCTTATCAGGTTCTTATCCGTAAGGACGGCTACCGGGACTGGAGCGCCACATTGCCGGTCATGCCCTCTTTCGTGACCTCGAGGGCGCAGGTCGTTCTCGTGCCGCAGAAGGGCGAGGCGGTCACCACCACCCCGGTCCGCGCCCTGCAGGGGCTCGGCGAGGAGCTTTATGCCGCGACCGATGACCGGATCTTCCGGGGCGCCGACAGCATTCCCGGCGACCGTATCCTGGCCGGCGCGGATGACGGCCGCCGGATCATTACCTTCGCCCCGCGGGAAGGCGTGTATTACCTGTACGACATCGATACTGCCACATCCACCAGCTTCGCCCGCCTTTTCCCGGGCACGCCCTTCTCCGCCCGTCTGGCCAGTACGACTGAATTCTCATTCCTCCCTAATAACGACAACCTGATCGTCCTGCGCTCCTCTTCCACCATTCGCCTTGCGGACGCCGGTCTCGGGACGGTCAGCCTCATCGAACAGGAAGACCCCGGCGCGATGGCTGCAGGCGCAGTGGCCGCGAACCGGGTGGCCTGGAGCTCGTTCGACAAAGGAGCGCGCCACTCCGTGATATCGCTCTACGACCTGCCTGCGGGGGCGTTCCTGCGCGACGAAGGCGTCCTGCCCGGCCGCACCGTGCGCATGGAATTCGTGGATAGCAATACGCTCCTGCTTCTGCAGGAGGATCCCGGCGCCAAAGCCGGGACGGGCGGCACGCTCTATCTTTTCGCGCTCGGCGGCGGAACTCAGGAACGCCTGGCGGAAGGGGTATCGGTCTTCTTCCTGTCGCCCGACAGGAGCGCGGTGGCCGCGCTGGACGCCGCGGGAGTCCACCTCCTCTCCCAACGGGACAGCAGCCGCTACGCCTTTCTTACCGTGCCCTCACCCGCCCTTATCAAGAAAATCGCCTGGTACAAGGACCGTGCGCACCTCTTCCTGGCCTATCCGGACCGGGTGCTGTTCCTCGACCTCGAGGAGCCCACGGTCGCTACACTGCCCGTAGTCACTCCTACCGGCGATTTCGCCTATCTGAAGGAGCAAAACGGATTCTATACGCTTTTCGACCGCACGCTCATGCGCTTCCAGTTCCCGGACTAGGAGGGTTCTTAGTTGCTAGTTGCTAGTGCCAGTCGTGTTTTACTCGGAACTAAGAACTAAAAACTCGGAGCTATCCTATTCTTCCGGGCCGCTCACCCGGTGGACGATGTTCTCGAGCTCCTCGGCCGAGAAGAAATTGATCGTGATCTTGCCGCTGCCTTCCTTGGTCTCGATACTGACCGGCGCGCCCAGCTCGGAAGCAAGCCTGTCCTCGAACATCTTGATCTCGGGAGGCACGCTCCGCCCCGCGATTTCCTTGTGGCGGCGGCCGGCCTGCACCTTTTGCCGCAGCTCGCGGACGGTCAGTTTCTTGTCTGTAAGTTCCTGGAAAAGCTCTTGCTGTAGAGCGGGGTCATCCACGCCGAGAAGGAACAAGCCGTGGCTTTCCGTGATCTTCCCGGTTTCGATGGCCTCCTGGACATAGCTCGGCAGGTCCAACAGGCGCACGGTATTGGCCACTGATTCCCGGCTTTTGCCGAGGCGGGCGGCGATCTCCCGCTGGGTTAGGCGGAACTCGTCCTGCAAGCGGGAGAAGGCGCGCGCCATTTCGATGCCGTTCAGGTCCTCGCGCTGGAGATTCTCGATGATCGCAAGCTCCAGCCGTTCCCGTTCCAGGTCCACGTGCCGGATAATTGACGGCACCCGTTCCATGCCCAGGCTCTTCGCGGCCAGAAGACGCCGTTCGCCGGCGATGAGCTCGTAGTCCACTTCGGTACCGGAGGGCACTTCCCTCTCGCGCTTCGTGACCACGATGGGCTGGAGTATGCCGAACTCGCGGATGGAGGCGGCGAGCTCCCGGATCGCGTCCTCGTCGAAGTGCTTGCGGGGCTGGTGCTCGTTCGGCCTTATCTTCGAGGTTTCCAGGTAGAATATCGCGTCCTCGCGCTGGCGGCCAGGATGCGTAGGCCGGAGGCCGGAGGCCGGAGGCCGGTCACTGGGCGTCGATGGGATTTTTTTTGCGGCGGGAGCCGCCGGCCCCTGTGGCTCTATCGCCGCTGGAGCGGAAGGACGTTCCGCCGGCGCTTCGGTCTCCTTGTCCGGCGCAGGAAGCTCGCGGCTTTCATCGATAAGGTTCCTCAAAAGATGGCTCTCGTCCGGCATAACCGGCAGGCTCGCGGGAGGGACGGGTTCGATCTCGTTCGTCGTTTGAGGAACGGACGATTGGGCCGACGGCTGTTCTGCCGCCTGCGGTTCACTCCTTGCCGGGCTGCCGCTTTGCCCATTTCCGTTCCCCTGCCCCGAGGGATTCGATGGAGGAATGAGCGATTCAAGTCCTTTACCTAATGACATAAATGTGATGCTAATATGCGAATCTTATGCCAATCAACGAATTGCGAATTCATGCATTGGCGATTGGTAGATTGGCATGGAATTGGCGGATTGGCATCTCATATGTTGAAGTTTCCGAAGCCGGCCGCCGGAGTTGCATCGGAGGCGGCGACCGCCGGCAGTTCCTGGGCGATAACCTCCCGGGCCAGCGATTCGTACGCTTGCGCTCCCGGAGAATCAGGACGGTAAAGAATCACCGGGCGCGCGAAGCTCGGCGCTTCGGCGAGAGCAACGCTGCGAGGGATCTCCGTCCGGAAGACCGGGTGGGGAAAGTGGGCGCGCAGGTTCTGCGCAACGTCCTTGGACAAGCGCGCCTCGGCGTCCACCATGGTGAGCAGGGCGCCCGCCACCCGCACGGGATGGTTCAGGTTGGCGCGAAGGAGATCTATCGTCTGGAGAAGCTGGCCAAGGCCTTCCAGGCTGTAGTATTCGGCCTGGACCGGGATGAGGATTTCATCCGAGGCGATGAGAGCGTTCACGGTGAGCAGGGTAAGCGACGGCGAGAGGTCGATAATGATGTAGTCATACTCGTGGCGCACGTGATGCAGGAAATGGCGCAGGCGGTATTCCCTGTTTTCGAGCGGAACGAGCTCGATAAGGGCGCCCGCGAGATGCGGCGCGGCGGGAATGAGGTGGAGATTATAGATAAGGGAAGGCTTGAGGAGTTCCGACGGCTTGTTCTCGCCCAGGATCCCGTGATACACGCTCTTTTCGACGGTAAGCGGGTTATGGCCGAGGGCCGAACTCGCGTTGCCCTGCGGATCGAAATCCACGACCAACACCCGCTTGCCAAGGATCGCCAGGTACGTGCCGAGATTCACGGCGGTGGTGGTCTTCCCCACCCCGCCTTTGGCATTGCAGATCGCGATTACTCTAGCCATAAGATAGGGAAATTATAAGCTTTTCCCCAAGTTCGCACAATTGAAAATCCTTTGATTTCCGGGTTATTTTACTTATAATGGCCTTGCCGCAAAATGCCTGGGTGGCGGAATCGGTTTACGCGCACGACTCAAAATCGTGTGGGGGAAACCCCGTGAGGGTTCGAGTCCCTCCCCAGGCACCACACGTAAAAACTATTCGAGTTCACGTAGCACCGCCGCGAGGCGTGGTCATGTGAACTCGTTAGAGTTTAAGTGGCCCGTGGCGACACGGTCGCTTTACGGGCAAGCGGTTCCAAGTTCAGAACCGACTTACTAGAGATTCCGGCGTCATATGGCAAAATGAACAATGTTATATGCTCCGCTTGCGGATAATGAACCTGAACGCGATGCACGGACGGAACTCCAGAAGCTCCGTCTTCCCGGTGCTCTTCCCTCGCTCCGTGATCGAGGCGAATCTGAGGAAGATCGCCGGTCTTTTCCATGAGTACCGTCCGGATACCGTAACCCTGCAAGAAGTGGATAATACCTCCATCGCGACCGGCGGCATCGACCAGGCGCGCTTCCTGGCCGGGCTCGGCGGATATCCGTATTTTTTCCACGGGGCGCATACCGAAGCGCGCTGGCGGGGCAGGAACCTGTTCGTGACCGGAAACGCCATTCTCTCGCGGCACCCGCTCGAGCGCACAGAGAACTTTAAGTTCGACCGGTCGTTCCCCGTTCCCCGCAAAGGGTTCGCCCTGGCGGACGCCGTCCTGCCTGGCAGCCGGCGCATCACCATAGCCTCGGTCCACCTGGTCCGCCTGGATTACTTGCGATGGCAGCCGCGCATGCGCCAGGTCCGCCTTATCCGGCAGGAACTCCAGGGCCGGACGTATCCGCAAATCGTCGCCGGGGATTTTAACTGCGGGATGCGGAGTCGCGAGAGAACCCTGCCGTACTTCACTGAGGCCGCAGGACTCACTGGCTTCGATTTTGGAAATGATGGCCTGTGTACCCATCCGTCCTGGAAACCGCGCGACCGCATAGACTGGGTGCTGAGCTCGCCGGAGCTTTCCTTCGCAGGCTACGAGACCCTCGCTACGCCGGTCTCGGACCATCGGGCCGTAATCGCGGACCTGACCCTGTCGTAGGGCGTTCAGCGCTGGAGCGCGAAGATCTGCGGCAGCACCCTTTCCGGTTCGATGTTCGGGGTCATATGATACCCGTCCGGTATGCGGAGCAGGCGCATGGACGGGTTCTCTTTTTCGAAATCTCCTTCCATAGAGGCGCTCTTGGTTATCTTGTCCTCCCCGCAGGACACCACCACTATCTTCCCTCCCTCCACGCGGGCCGTCTTCCAGGCCGGGTCGGGACGCCGGATCTTCTCCACTGCGGCCATCACCGCCTCCATCCTCAATTTTTCCTGCGCCTTGTCCTTCCCCGCTTTTGCCCCGGTGATCAGCTCCCATTTGATCAGGTTTTGGATGGCCCGGAAATGCATCGTGTCCTGCAGCGTGCCGGCGGCGATCGAGGCCAGGCTCTGGTCCACCACCGCAGCGGGGCACATCAGTACCGCATCGCGGGTCCGCTGTTGATACTTCGGATCGTTCAGTATCTCCGCCACCACCGGCACTCCGGTGGAAAGCCCCCATATCTCCAAAGGCCCTTCCTTGGCCACTTCATCAATGACCGCTTCGAAGAACTTCACGTGCGCGGTGAAATCCGGATGGTTCTTGACCGCTTCCACGAACTCCGGGTTCACCTTGCCCATGATCGAATCGGGATAGCCCAGGCCTATCACTCGCCTGCCCTCGAACGCCATTTGGCCAAGCAGGTTGCCCACCGATTCGATGTCGTTGGCGATGCCCGGAATAAGGATAATCGGCGGCCTGCCGAGGGTTTCCGGCGTCCGCAGCGACTCCGGCGGCATGAGCTCCACCATCCTCGCCCTGGCCTCGCCGATCTCCGGCAGGTTCACTACGACCTCCCGCTGGTTCAGGGTCTGTTCCGCGATCTGGTCCCAGAGGTGTCCCCTCCGCAGGATCTCCCCGCGCTCTCCGCGGTCGGCGTCTTCCAGCTCTGCGTGGAGCTCCGCCCGCCGGGCGCGCAAGAAGGGCGGCCGCTCGCGACCCTCGGGATTTTCCTCGGTGCGCGCAAAGCGGCTCTCGTGCGTCACCGCCCGCCCGAGGTAATAAAGCCTGTCCAAAGCCTCCACCAGGTTCCTGGTGGGCTCGGCCTCCTCTTCGATGACCGGCCCGACTTCCACTGGCGGGCGACCGAATGGACCTTCCGGCATGCCTTTATTATAGCCGTTTAGATGGACGGCGGGTACAATGGCGCACGAGAATTAATTTGACTTAGTATATAAATTATGGTAATATAAGAACGGCTCATTTAGCCAGAGAGGAGGAGCAATGCTCCTTTTGGAAATTGTCACCTCCCTCGCGATGTTCGCGAACAAGGTGCAGGTGGAAAGAGGGAAGAAGAACGGCTGGGCGATCGGAGTGATCGCCTGCTCGTTCGGCATCCTGTATTTCAGCCTGCTCGGCTTGTACGTCTATACCGTCCTGAACCTCAGTCTGGTGTTCCTCATGGGGTACGGGCATATGACGGAAAAGAAACGCAGGAAGCCCGCCCAATGGGTGGAGGTGCTGGTCAACGCGGTCCTGAGCGTGATCATGCCCGTCCTCGGCGTCTTCGCCTTCCGGGGCGATCTCACGGTCATGGAGCTCGCGAGCTCCTTCGGCTTCGTGATCGGGACCTATCTCCTCACGCATAAGCGGAAGCGCTGGGGTTGGTGGCTCTACGCGCTGGCCCATGTACTAGGGGTCGCCATAGGGAGCGAGACCGCGCAATGGATCTTCGCGTTCTTCCAGGCGGCATCGGCGGTCGTGGCCATCCGCGGCGCAGCGAGGGAATCATGAGAAAGGGCAGCCCTGACGGGAGGCCCTTTTTCAATTCACGGAAAGCGGGATTTTTCGATATTTAAATGACTTAGGACCCGGGGTTCGGGTCCTTTGTCACTGATTCAGCGCAGGGCGAGTGCCTCTACGCGACTGTACGACAGTTGGCCGCACCCGGACGAGATGCTGGATTCGTCCGTGAAGTAGCATTCCGTCGTGATGCCTCCCGCGTGGAGAATGTCGCGGAAACGCGACACGTTTTCCGCCGGGGAAGGCTGGAACGGCGAGTTGACAGCGAGATTCAGATGATTGAACTTCACGTGCCAGCCCGGACCGAGCAGTTCCACCAGGGCATGCGCATGCTCCGGCGCGTCGTTCACCCCGGCGCAGGGAACGTAGTTCCACTCCACCGTCCGGCCGTCCGTGAGCGGGTAGCTCCTGACCGCCGCGAGAATGTCCGCGAGTGGGCTCGTGTGCGGCACGATCTTCCGGCGGACCTCATCGGTCGGCCCGTGCAGCGAGATCTGGAGCTTGAGCGGCACCAGGAACTTGAGGTTCCCGAGCTCGGTGATGAGGTCGGGACGGATGCCGGATGTCGATACGGCGAGCCGGATCGGTACCGGCCATCCGATCATGACGAGATGCAGGAACGCATCGGTGCAAGCCTCGAAATTCAGGAACGGCTCCCCTTCTCCCATGAAGGAGAAAAGGAGAGGCTTGCCGGATGAGAAATCCATCTCGCGGGCGACGTTCCAGCACTGGTCCACGATCTCGCGGGCCGTAAGGTTCCGCAGATACTTGCTCTCCTGGCTGCGCAATCCGGAAACGCAGAAGGTGCAGCCTACAGGGCATCCGACCTGCGTGGAAACGCAGAGGATGTGCTTGCGGGGCTGGTCGATGTAAGTGGTCTCCACGACGAACCCGTCCGAGGTCGCCTGGAGGTATTTCGTGGCAACGTGGTCCTTGGGGACCTGTCGTTCAACGATGCGCATATCCCTCCTCCTTCGGCGGGTGCCCGGCCTGGTTTACAAATGTGGTCGAACTGCCTGTATTATCGCCAAACTTCCGCAAAAGGCAATGCGGACTCTTAGGCCGATAGTGGATATCTCCTCACTCGTGCGGCGGAAGACCGGACAGGGCCGCTGTGCAGAACGATGGGGTATACTGGTGCCATGCCTGCCCGGACCAATACCCCCACTATCCTTATTATCCTCGGGATTACCGGGGACCTGGCCAAAAAGAAGATCCTGCCCGCCCTGGAACATCTGGCCGGGATCGGCGTGCTGCCGGAGAGGTTCGAGGTAGTGGGTTTTTCACGACGCCCCTGGCAGGACGAAGACCTGCGTGACTACGTGAGCTCCATGCTCCCCTCCGCAAAGCCGGAGTTTCTGGAGAAGCTCTCCTACGTACAAGGCACCTTCGAGAACGACGCGAGCTATGAGGCGCTTGCCACGCGCCTCCGGGAGATCGATGACCGCTGGGGGGTCCGGAGCAACAAGCTATTTTATCTCGCGGTGCCGCCGAACGTATACGAGCCCATTCTGAACCATCTCTCCTCCTCCGGCCTCACCGAGCCGTACGGCGAGCCGGAAGGATGGACGCGGGTGCTCGTGGAAAAGCCCCTCGGGAACGATGCGCAAAGCGCCGCGGACCTCGACAAGATGCTCTCCCGGCTTTTCAAGGAAGAACAGATCTATCGCATCGATCATTACCTCGCGAAGGAGATGCTCCAGAACGTGCTGATCTTCCGCTTCACGAACGACCTCTTCCAGTCCATCTGGAACAAGGAGCACATCGAGCGCATAGAGATGCGCACGCTCGAGACCATGGGCGTCGAGGAGCGCGGGCCATTCTATGACGCCGTGGGCACCCTCCGGGATGTGGGACAGAACCATCTCCTGCAAATGATCGCGCTCATGGCGATGGATTACCCGGAGCGGTTCGAGAGCGCGATGATCCGCGCCAAACGAGCTGCCATCCTGAACAAGCTCCTGCCCCCCACCCCGGAAGAGGTGCGCAAAGAGACCTTCCGCGCCCAATACGCCGGCTATCGGGACATCAAGGGCGTACGGCCGGACTCGGACACGGAGACTTATTTCCGCGCGGTGGCCCGGCTGGATCATCCCCTCTGGCAGGGCGTCCCCATCTACCTGGAGGCCGGCAAGCGCCTCGGCGAGGCGAAAAAGGAGATCGTGGCCGTCATCCGCCATGCCTCCCCCTGCCTCTGTCCCAGGGGCGAGCCCCACTACGAGGATCGCCTCATCATCCGGTTTGAGCCGCGCGAGGAAATCCTTGTACAGTTTTGGATCAAGCGCCCCGGCCTCGACTTCGCCCTGGAGGAACGGACGATGGAATTCCACTTGCGCAAGGACGGCGAACGGCGGGCCCAGTATACCGAGGAATACGAGAAGCTTCTCCTGGACTGCATCGCCGGCGATCAGACCCTCTTCGTCTCGAGCGCGGAGGTAGCACCCATGTGGCGATATACGGACGCAATTCGCCGGGAATGGGACAAAGGCGCGGTTCCGCTTCATATCTATCAGCCCGGAACGAATGACGTCCTCGGCCAGGCTCACGCGGTAGTCAGCGCCGCGAAGCCCGCGAGCGCGGAGCGGAAGATTGTGGGCATCGCCGGCCTCGGCAAAATGGGCGCGAACATCGCCCGTCATCTTCTAGAGCAGGACTGGGAAGTGGTCGCCTGGAACCGCTCCCCGGAGGCGGCCGAGCGGCTTGCGGCGGAAGGCGCGCGGGCAGTACAGAGCCTCGCGGAGCTTGCCGCCGAGCTCCCCTCCCCGCGCACGATATGGGTCATGGTCCCTGCCGGCGAGGCCGTGGACGAAGTCCTCTTCGGCAAGCAGGGCATCGTCCGGCACCTCGCCAAAGGTGATGTCGTGATCGACGGCGGGAACTCCTTCTATAAGGATTCCAAGCGCCGTGCCGCGCGGCTCGCCCGTCGAGGAATCAGCTTCCTCGACGCGGGTACCTCCGGCGGCCCGGCCGGAGCGAGACAAGGCGCGACGCTCATGGTGGGTGGAGAGGAGAAGGCCTACAATCGGCTCGAGCCCCTCTTCCGGGACATCGCCGCGAAGGACGCGGTCGGGCACTTCGGCCCCGCCGGCGCCGGGCACTTCGTGAAGATGGTCCATAACGGCATCGAGTACGGCATGATGCAGGCCATCGCCGAGGGCTTCGGCATCATGAAAAGATCCCCCTTCCGGTTGCCGCTCAGGAAGATCGCCGAACTCTATAACCATCGCAGCGTGATCGAATCCAGGCTGGTCGGTTGGCTCGCCAAGGCGTTCACAGAGCAGGGCGAAGACCTCGCGGATGTGAGCGGCACCGTGGGATACACGGGCGAGGGGGAATGGACCGCCGCGGCCGCGAAAGAGCTCAAGGTACCGGCACCCATAATTGAAGGTTCCTTCAAGTTCCGGGTCGCTTCCCGGAAGAGGCCCTCCTACTTGGGCAAGATACTCTCGGCTCTGCGGAACCAGTTCGGCGGGCACGATATGGGCAAGAAATAGCTGTCGGACATAAGTCCTGACGAATCACGGGCAATAGCCATACCATCCCATAAACGGCGGAGGTCCGATAAAGCTCTGCTGGGGTAGATTCCCGCCGGAGTTTACCCCGTACTGGCTACGGGACGGGAATGACAACGCTGGAGGTAATAAAAACATGCAGGCTCTTCAGTGATTACTATCCCTTCGTTCCCATTTGGACGGGAATGACGTATAATTACCCCGTCATTTATGAGCAATCATCCTAGTTTCTACGGCCTCGGCATCGCTCCGAACATCCTGGCCGTCCTCGACAAGCTGAGCTTCAAAACGCCCACACCCATCCAGGCGCAGTCCATTCCGCCGGCGCTCGAGGGCAAGGACCTGATGGGCCTCGCCCAGACCGGTACCGGCAAGACCCTGGCCTTCGGCATCCCTATGGTCCAAGCCACGCTCGCCGGCAAGCAGGGCCTCATCATCCTGCCTACCCGGGAACTTGCCCTGCAGGTAGACGAAACGCTCGGCAAAGTGGGCGGACCGCTCGGGCTGAAGACCGCGCTCCTCATCGGCGGCGGATCCATGTCCCAGCAGATCCAGGCCTTGCGCCGCGGTCCGAGCATCGTCATCGGCACTCCGGGCCGGATGATCGATCACCTCCAGCAAGGCACGGTGACGCTGAAGAAGGTCTCCATCCTTGTTCTCGACGAAGCGGACCGCATGCTGGACATGGGCTTCGCCCCCCAGCTGGAACGCATTCTGAAAGAGGTCCCGCGGGAGCGGCAGACCATGCTTTTCTCCGCCACTATGCCGGACACCATCGTGAAGATGGCCAATTCTTACATGAAGCTTCCTTTGCGCATCGAGATCGCCCCGCCCGGCAAGACAGCGGACAAGGTGACCCAGGAGCTCTTCTTCATCTCCAAGATGGACAAGCCCCGCCTTCTCGAGAAGATCCTGCGCGAGTATCGCGGCTCGGTGCTTATTTTCTCCCGCACTAAATTCGGTGCGAAGCGTATCGCCTCCGGCGTGCGCGCGCTCGGCCACACTGCCGCCGAGCTCCATTCCAACAAGTCGCTGAACCAGCGCCGGGAAGCGCTGGACGGTTTCAAAAACGGCAAGTACCGCGTGCTCTGCGCGACCGACATTGCCGCGCGCGGCATCGACGTGAAGGATATCGAGCTCGTGGTAAACTACGACCTGCCCACGAACGCGGAGGACTATATCCATCGCATTGGCCGGACCGCCCGCGCTGGCGCGGCAGGCCACGCCATCTCTTTCGCCACGCCCGACCAGAAGAACGACGTGCGGGACATCGAGCGGCTGATGCGCGCGGCCCTGCCCCAATCCCATCTCGCCGATCTGCCGCCGCCGCGTTCCACGCCTGAGCCTTCTTCCTCCGGCCATCGCCCGCACCGCCCTCAAGGCGGTTCCAGCCGGTCCGGCCAGGGCGGCCCTCGCCGCAGCAGTGGAGGCTTCCGCGGTCGCAGGCGCTTCGGGCCCCGCGGCTAAGACCCAAGCCTATTGCCGGACGTTCCGCAGCGTTGTAAGCTACGGGCAGTTTTATGTTGAGTTACGGAGGAAACCATGCCGCACACGGCAGAACACAGCCTTTCTTCTCCCCGCTATGAAGCACTGTTCAAGAAGGGCGGCAATATCCCGTCCCGCCAGGAACTGATCGATCTCCAGATCGCCAGTCTCACCGATCTCGGATTGACGGCAGAGAGGCACATACGCCGGTTGACCAGCCTGGTGCCGGATCGCGAGCTCTTCCTGCTCTGTCCCGCCTGGACCGACCGTTCGGAAGAGCTTTTGATGCGGCTCGCCTCCCGGATCGTGACGACTGACCCGTTGCAGCGAGAGCATGCCGGCCAGACCTCTCTCGATCCGGCCCGCTTCGCCGAGATGAGATTGCCTGAGAACGATTACGTGGTCACCTTCATCGAGGACGGGCGCGGGAGCCTCAACCAGCCGCCCCTCGAGGTGGCAAGGGAGGTCGAGGATGCCGGCAGGATGGTCCTCTCTCCATGGGAAGGCCTGCTCTTCGCAGCATGCTTCCCCGTTCTCGAGCACCACGGACTGAACTTCTGCCTGCGGTACAGGGATGACGAGCGGGTGGTGGCCCTGGGCGGCTTCCGGCCTACCCTCGGCCTCATGGATCCTATCGCGGACGAGCGATACGGCGTGCCTTCCGGCGTGCGCTGTCTCCTCGGATGATGAAAACGCGCCGACCCGATCGGCGCGTTTCCATATCTCGAACTCCCCGGGCGGATCAGTTGGCTACAGGGAACGCTACGCCCTCGCCGCCGATCGTCCCGCTATCCAGGATCGCCCGCAGAGAAGCCTTTACTGCTTGCCGGTCGGAAGCGGTGAACTCGCGGATAGTGCCGGAAGGATAATTTCCGAATTGGGTGGTGCCAACCCGCGTCTCGAATTCGTAGCAGGAGGATGTGACGCGCAGGAAGAGGCGGTAAAGCTGTCCTTCCGCTACATGCCCCGCTCCCGCGCCGCTCACCATGAACACGGAAGTCGAGTACAAGGATGCCGAACCTCTGCCGGCAGGCACGGTGGAGGCGCTGAATCCCTGGGGCGGGGTCTCGAGGCATAGGCGTTCGTTCGCAAGGTCGGGACGGCGCTTGATGCGCAATCCGGCGCTCTCGAAGTTCGTACCCTCATATTGGCTGCCCTGGTAATACAGACAGTAATCGAACTCCTGATCGCAGGGAGGAATGTAAGGATGCACCAGGACCTGAACCGGGGTCACCGCAAGCGCATACGTATCCGGATAAGTGAGGGCTATCTCTCCGCCGGCCAGAGTGATGTTCTGGAGATAAGCACCGTTCGCTCCGCCGGGCGTGGATGAGGGATTGCTGGGGACGGGCTGGCCCGCGGGAGTAGCGGCATACCGCCACGCCACGAAAACCGCGATCGCTACGAGTACGCACACGCCGAGAACGACCATGGTCTTGTTGGACATAAGCATATGGTAAATCTTCCGCAAGTAGATTCTATTAACGACGAAGGACGCCTCACATGCGGCGTCCTTCGGGACCATTCCACAGCGTTCCTTACCGCCAGAACGTGAGGATGGAGGCCATCACGATCAGGGAGACCAGGCTCTGCGCGGCGTTCAGGAAGAAGAGCTTCCAGGGACGCCCTTCCCAGAGCACCGAGCCGGCCTGGGTGGTGACGACATATCCCAACCAGACCCAGAAAGCGAGGCTGAGCGCGAAGCCGAAGGTTGCCTCCGCGCCGAAGAAGCTTCCCCAGACGAAGGCGTCGTGGGCCAGCACGTAGGCTATGAGCAGGGCCGTGACGATGCCGCCGAGGTAAGCGCCTTTCACGGTCATCTTCATTTGGCGCATCGCCTCGTCGGTGAAGCCCATCATCCTTTTCCAGGCTTTGCCGAAAAGCGGGCCGTACCACAGCGTGCCGACCACAATGTTGGCCGCTGCCGCAACGAGCACCGCCCAGTAGTTAATGGTTATCTCAGGCATAGGATTTGTTTTTTTGATGTTCGACCGTTTAAGTCCGAAGGTGGCATTGTTTAGATACCCGTCGCGGACGTGCCCGGATCGGTGGACGTGCCGGCGGCGGAACCCGCGTTGCCCGCTCCGGCGGGTGCGGGTGTGCTGGTCGCGGTCTGGCCGGAAGAAACGGCGGCGGGTGAGCCGCTCGCGGGCGGCGTGCTTGTGGATCGCGGCAGGGAGGCGGGTAAAAAATCTATTGGCGGCGGGGCAGGCGGTTCAGCTGCGATCGCGGGAGTGGACGTTGCTATGGAAAGAGGCGCCGCCTCTTGGCCGCCCGTCCTGCAGAGGTACATGCCGCCTGCCGCACCGATGACCGCGCCCGCGGCGGCGGAAGCGGCCCAAGGCAAGACGCCTTTCAGAACGCCTGCGGCCGTGGCCGCCGCTTTGGATGCCTGGGCGCCTTGATTACCCTGTTCCTCCTTCTTTTCCTCTTTATCTTCCTCCGGCAGTTCCACTCCTGGAAAGGGCTTGAACGCGAGCGCCGCGGAATTCGCCTGGTAACGATCCTTGCCCAGGTCCGAAAAAAGATAGCCCACGTGGCTGCCGCAATTCCGACACGTCAACTCCCCTTGTCCCTGATCTCCTTTCTCCTCTGCGACATCCAGTTTGTCCTTGGCCACCGGAGCGGTGAAGCTCGGCCATCCCGTCCCCGCATCGAACTTGGAGAACGACCGGAAGAGTAGTGCGCCGCAGGCCGCGCATTCATATTCCCCCGCCTCTTTGCTATCCCAATATCTGCCGGAAAAGGGACGCTCATCGTCCTTCCCGCGCATGACCCGGTATTGCTCGGGATTCAGCCTTTTCCTGAAATCTTCCTCCATCATGGGCATGCTCCAAGTATAGCAGTCACGGTATCTCCACACATCCATGCGATATAATTACCTACGCCTCCCCTGAAGCGATCTCTCGTCAAATACGCGATCACCGTCCTCGCCTGGCTCGCGGTGCTGTACCCGCTCTGGGTCAGCGTGAGCGGCACCGCCTGGTCTTTTAGCCCGGACCTGTGGCTCGACCTTTTCCCTGTGCTCGGTATTACCGCCTTCTGCATCATGTGGCTGCACGTCGTGGGCGGGGCCCTGGAGGAATGGCTGGAGCGCTACGTCAATTTTCAGCGGTTCGTGGACAACACTTCCATCTTCATATTCGTCCTCATCATCCTCCATCCCCTTTTCCTTCTCATCGGCCAGGGGTTCCGGGTCGCGGACATATTTCTTTACGGCCAGAATTACATCATGCTCGGCGTGGCAGGCCTGCTCATGCTCCTCACCTACGATCTGGGCAAAGCGCGTAAGGAGCGCGAGTTCTTCGTGCGGCACTGGAACGCGGTCCTCATCGTGAGTACGATCGGTTTCCTCCTGATATTCTTCCATTCCCTCGGCCTGGGCAGCGACGTGCAGGCCGGACCGCTGCGGGATCTCTGGATCTTCTACGGTACGACCGCCATCGTCGCCACTACTTACAACTACGGCGTCAAAAAGCTTCTTCGGTAAAGCCTGATCATCTTCTTCCCGCCTTTCGAGGCTCAAGGCACCTTACGCGCCGGGATGGGCCGCGGAAAGGATCTGCCGCACCTTGACGGTCTTCACCATGCGATCGGTCTTCTCTTCCACGATGAGGTCGAGATCGCCGAAGGTCACCGTATCGCCCAGCTCCGGGAACCGTCCGAGCTTGTCCAGGATGAACCCTGACACCGTGCTGAAATCCTCGTTCTCCGGCAGCTCGGAACCGAAGTGGCGGTTCAGGTCCACGATGGATACCTCGCCGAGCACGATCCAAGAGCCGTCCGCCTGATGGACGATGCTCCGCGTTGCCTCATCGGTCTCGTCGGCGATGTCGCCCACGATTTCTTCCAAAAGATCCTCCAGGGTGACCAGCCCTTCGATCTCGCCGTGCTCGTCGGTCACGAGGGCCATATGGATCTTCTTGCGCTTCAGACGCTCCAGGACCTGGCTGATCTTCATAGTGTTCGGCACGAAGAGCGGCTCGAGGAGAAACTTGCCAAGCTGGATCTCGCTCACGTCCTCTCCCAACACCTTCAGGAGCTCTTTGGTGTAGAGAATGCCGACTATGTTGTTCAGTGTCTCGCGGTAGATGGGTATGCGCGAGTAGCGCGACTCGATGGCCTCGCGGACGATATCTTCCACTGGTTCGTCTATGTCGAGGGCGGTGATGCGGGTGCGCGGCACCATGACCTTGCCCACGGTAAGGTCGGAGAACTCGAACACGTTTTCGATCATGCTGTGCTCGCCCGGCTCGATGGCACCGGTCTTCTTGCCTTCGGTGAGGAGGGTCCGGATCTCCTCCTCGGAGAGGCGGGACTCCATGAACGTGGTGGAATCGCGGAAGAGGCGCAGGATAAGATTGGACGAGATGCTGAGGAAGCGGATAGCTAAGCGGCTGATCTTGGAGAGCCACCACACCGGATAGGCGGCGGCCAGGGCGAAGGTTTCGCCGTAACGCAGCCCCAGGGACTTCGGCACCAGCTCGCCCAGGATCAGATTCACGTAGGCCACGAGCGCCACCACGATGGCGAAGCCGAGGCCGTAAGCGTGCGCGGCGATGAACGGCACGGGCACCTGCTCCAGGTAGGCGCCAAGACGGTCCGCGAAGCTCGTACCGGCAAAGGCAGAGGTGAGCACGGTGATGATGGAGATACCGACCTGGAGGGTGGCGAAGAGGCGTTCCGGGTCCGCCCGGAGCTCCTCCACGATCTTCGCGCGCCGGCTGCCCTGCTTCACGAGGTTCGCGATGAGCGTCTTCCGCACCGAGATGAGAGCTATCTCGCTGCACACGAAGAACCCGTTCAGCAAGGTAAGAACGAGCACGATGACCACCTGCCAGGTGACTTGGCTCATGGACGTAAGAAGCAGTATTAAATCAGTTTTTTAGGCGAAAATCAATGAAATTCAGGTATTAGGATGCCCCCACGTCAGTGAGGGCTCCATACGGTCTTGCCCGCGGGTCGATGTCGTAGCGGCGGGGTCCGGGCCTGCTTTCGGTTACGACGTGGGCGGCAGATTCGGCAGGCCTGGATGCGACTGGCGATTGTACTCCTCTGCCGTCACGATGACTGGTCCAATCGGACAGGGCAGCTCCTTGAAGGCCACGCTCGGTGCGAACATTCCCTTCACGGCGGCGAGGTCCTCCCCGGTATAGGCGTTGTCGAGCCGCACCTCCATCCCGAGATGATCGATGAGCGCGAGCGTCTGGCCCTGAATCAGCTGACAGGGTTGCTTCCAAGTGAACACTACGCTCTCGCCCTCCCAGTCATCGCCGAGCGTCGCGTCGGTGCTGGCGTAGGAGCCGATCAGGTGTTCCTGAAGGGTTACCTTGCCCGCTCCGGGCGCGGGCGGGGTCAGGTACCGTACCGCCGGTTCTTCCATCTCGACGGGTTCCAGCCGGCAGTCGAGGATGAGCACGGCGGCCAGGACTGCGGTGAGAAGCGCTGCATATCTTCCTTGCATGGTTGCCCTTTCGATCCGGTTCTTACTAATGTCTGGAAAGTTTGACGTCCACCCGCACGTAATCAACATAGCGCTTACGCAACGCTTTCGGGTGGAAAATCGCTTCGAAAAGCAGTCTTTTGGCGAACATCTTTCTCTGGCAATCTCTTCCAGAGGAACAGCATCACCCCCTTCCTTTTACAATTTACCTGCTCAAAATCTACATATTAATGACACTTCGGTCAATGCCAGCTCACCGGGAACCCGCTTCACAGAAACTGAAGCGTTCGCCGCGTATCGTTACGGCAAGGGTGTGCCTGCCTGCGCGCCCGATCGCTGGCATCAGCCGCCGAAGCGCGTCCCGAGAAACTTGCCCGCTTCCGCCTTCGTCCCCACGAGACCATCGGGCAGTTCATGGTCCGGAAACACATCAATCCCGGTTTCTATCACGAGATCAGCGCATACAACAGCAATCTCAACCAGTTCGACCGGTCGCGACGCATCCGCATCGCCTTCCCGGCGAAGTTCCTGCGTACCCGTCCGACGAGGCGCGATGTCCGCCTTTCCGCCAAGCTCCGCGACCGCGAACAAAGCCTGTCCGCGCCGCAGACGCAAGAACCGCCGGCTTGGGCCGCGAGGCCGCTCTCGACCCGGCCGGAACTTGTCGATCAAACGGCTACCTTCGCGGCCGACATGCCGGCGGAGATGACGGACGCGATGACGAGCGAGGCGCTTTCGGAACCCGTCGCGGACGCCGAAGGCACTTACGGACCAGAGCGCATCATCGTCATTCAGTCCTCCGAAGCACCGTCGAGGACGCGATGGCTCATGGCCTTCGTATTTCTTCTCGGCAACGGGTCCATGGGTGCTGTCTGGTTTATCTCCAGGTTCCGCTCCAAACTGAGGCTGGTCCTGAAGTTGCTTCCCCAGCCTTCCCGGTCTTCCTGAACGCCGCCGCGAAGACCGGCGTATTACCCTAGAACTCGATCAATGCCCGGGTGCCCTCAAAAGCCCCGGGTGAGTTGTTTTCAATGCCTTCGCGAAGAGCCTTCTCTGGCGCGCTCATACGCGGCGATGAATTTTTTGACCGGCATGCGGCGGATGGCCTTGCCTATGACCGGGAGCGCCAGGTCTTCAACGCTCTTAAAGCGAATGCAGGACTTGCCCATGTTGAGCTTCTTGCCGGAGGCCTTATACTCCTTTTTAAAACGCGCCTCCCCCGCCTTGTCGCCATAGGTGGCCATGAGATAAAGGGACATGTAGTTCTTCTGCGAGGCCAGGCCCGCGTAGGGCAGCGGCACGTCCTTTTGGCCGAGGTAGCCCGTAGGATAGGACCGCAGCGGGACGACATAGGAGATCATGCCGTACTGCATGGTTTCTTCGTACCCTTGCGGCAGGTTCTTTACTATCACCCGGCGCACGGCCTGGATCGACGCTTGCCGCTCCTTGGGAAGCGAGGCTATATATCGGCCGACGGTCTTTGCTTTGCTTTGCATGAAAAGCTAGGTTCCCGTATAGGCTACCTTATAGATCACCCCGGCCTTGTCATCGGAGACGTAGAGGGCGCCGTCAACGCCGAAGAGGATGCCTGCCGGGCGGCCATGCACCTTGCTTCCTTCCTGCCAGCCGGCCACAAAATCCTCCGCACCCTCATACGCGCCGTCCTTGGAGAATTTGAGCCGCACGAGCTTATAGCCGGTGGGCACGGTCCGGTTCCAGGAACCGTGGTAGGCCACGATCAGGTCGTCCGCGTATTCCGCGGGCCAGCCGGTCGCAGGCACGAAGGCCAGGCCGAGCGGTGCGGAATGGGCGGGTATGTCCACATGACTCCGCATCTCAAAAGGCTCCATGCACGGATTCCTTGCATAAGTATTTTTGTCGAACTGGTCATCATGGACGTTTTTGCCGTAGCAAATGGGCCAACCGTAGTTTTTCCCTTCCTCCACGATGTTCACCTCGTCCGGAGGGATGTCGTCGCCCAAGGAGTCCCGGCCCATCTCCGTGGCCCACATCTTGCCCGTCGAGGGATGCCAGGTAAAAAAGACCGCATTCCGCAGGCCGCGCGCGTACTCCTTGAGGTTCTTGCCATCGCGGTCCAGGGTGAAGATCTTGGCGCGGCGATCGTCCGATTCGTGGCACACATTGCAAGACGAACCTATAGACACGTAGAGTCGCTCGTCGGGCTGCGCTCCTCCTTCGCCTGAAGCTTCGGTAGGACGCGGCCCGCCGGAGCCTCCGGCAGAGGGGGGGCCGAAGCCCAGGGTCCTCGTGGAGTGTCCTCCGCCGCCCGGCAGATCGGAGATCTTTTCCACGTCTCCGTCGGAATAGAGTGGGACACGCGAGATCTTCGTCTCCTCCGCCATGTAGAGCATGAAGGAATTCGGCGCCAGGGCCAGGCCATGCGGCCCGTCCAGATTCCGGAGGACCGGGCCTTGCCGCACCACCTTGCCGTCCTGGATCTCCAAGGTGGACACCAAGCCCTGCGAGGTCTGGCTGACCCACATGTTGCCGAACTGGTCGAAGACCATCACCCGCGCGCCGGGCAGGTCCTTCGCGAAGACCGATATAGAGAAGCCGGGCGGAAGGGTGAGGGGGATGCCGGTAGTATTCTCTGCAGCAGGAACGCCGCTTGGCGTCGTGGTCGCGACCGGCGGGGTGTCGCGCGGCGGCACCGGCGCAAGAATGCGCGGGATACCCCGCAGGAAGCCGAAATAGATCGCTGTTCCAAGCGCGATCACTACAAGGGTAACGATGAGCCGCTTCTTGGACATGGTTCGCGATGATTCTCCCCCTCCGGACCGGGGAAATGATGAGGATGCAGGACCGCTACCAGCCATACCCGAAGGCCGTAAGATACAGGCCAGCCGCGAGGCAGAGGATCCCTCCCCACACGTACCAAGCGCGGGTGTTCAGCATCCGGATCGTGCGTCCCAGAAGCTCGTCCGGGAGCAGGAGATACAGCGTTCCCTCAACCGCCATCATCCAGCCGAACAGGGAAATGAGCCCTGCCGCGAGCGAGGTCCAATCCTGGTGCGCGTTCAGGAGGAATAACCCGCCCAAGAGCTCCAGGAACGCGAACGTCATGCGCAAGAGATGATCCTCCACGAACCCGCCGACGACGGGCATGTAGTATCGCCGGCGGTACAGGATCACCACGCCGCCGATAAGAAGATAAACGCCGATCACCTTCGCGAGAAATACAGTAAGTGTCATCGTGGTGCGATATGTTGGCGACCTTTGTTTCCTACGGAACGTGGAGCACTCTCCGCTTCATGAGCATGGCGCAGGCGATGGCAAGAGCGAGGACCAGGCCGTATGCGCCCACGATGAACCCGTAGTCATAGGGCGTCCGCCTGAGGACGCCGAGGATGACCGTGGCTGTCCAGGAAACCATGGATATCGCCCCGCTCGCCATGAGGAAGGACGCGTTGCGGATGAAGGCGGGCGAGTCGGCGAAGCGCGTTCCCGCGTGGGCCCGGAGGCGAGGGAGATGGATCAGGTGGAAGATGAAGCCGTTCAGGATGATCACGCCCACGATGGTGATCTTGGCCATGAACTTGGAAGAGGACATATAGAGCAGCGGCTCGGTGAGGAAGAGGAGGAGGCCGGAGGCCGCGAGAAGGGCCAGTCCCGTCCAGACCATGCGGCTGCCCATTCTCAGGAACCGCAGTTCTTCCCTGCTGATCCGGCCATCGCGGACGGAATTGAAGAACATGCCGTCGCTCGCGAACGCACCGCCCGCGCCGATAATGGCGCCGAACACGTGGAGAATAATGAAGATGGTCTTCGCGTCCAGGAAACCGAAAAGCATGAAATCAAGCATGTTCTAAAGAGAGGCGGGCGACCCAATCATTTTAGCACTCTTATGGCAC
>JANWIW010000023.1 GCA_025449695.1 Minisyncoccota bacterium
ACAATCACATGAAGCTCCATAAGCGGACTTTAGCATGAGCGTCCAGGCGAAGCAACTTAAAAGATTGTGGGCACCCGCGAGGGTGCCCAATCCGGCTAAAACCTGCCGGTACCGCCGAAACTGCGATTCCTAAACCGCGTCATGCGTTTCCTCCTTACCATTGGGATACCGGACCTGCGCGGGGTCCGTGCCGCAGAACTGCCGTTGCTGCGCGGCGACGGACGCGTGACTGGTCGCGGGTACTACACCGCAAAAGAGCCCGGAACAAGTTTCTTCTAACCAAGAAACCTCTTCCGAGGAAGAGGTTTCTTGGTTTGTTCGCTGGTCAGGGGTCAATCCGCAAGAAACACCTTCCTCGAGAGAGGTTCGTCGCTAAAGCTGAAAAAGAAGAAACGCGCGGAATTCATGCCTTGATCCTATACTTTGTCAGATGATTTGTCAATGAAGTTCCGCTGGGTGAGCCCTTTTAAGCCATATTTCACAGGCACTTAGGACCGCGTGACAACCCTTCGCCTCTTATGCACCAAGGCTTGGATAATGTCCACGAGCCCCCCGAGTTCATCGACGCGTATTTCCTCCTCGGTGGTATGTATTCTGCGGGCTCCATATCCTAGATTCAGGACGTTCAACCCCTTTTCCCGGAAGATGCAATTATCGGCGCAGCCCCAAGTACGCTTCAAGAGCGGGGTGAAACCGGCGGCACGGACAGTTTCTTCGGTGGAACGCAGCAGCGGATCATCCGCAGAGAGGACATATCCTTCATTCTCGCGCTCCCGGGTCATTTTACATGAATCACCGGGGACATGCCGAACAATATCTTCCACTGCAGCGAGGTAGTCGTTGATTCCCTGTCCTGAAAAACTGCGCACTTCACCGGCCAAATGCGCCTCTCCGGGAACCACATTGCGGGCGACTCCGGCCGTCACCATGCCAATATTGGCCACAGTATCCTTATCGATTGCTCCAAGGGACAGCTTACCCAGAAGTTCCCCCACGAGGGGCAGGAGGTTCAGAGCCTCCTCCGGCCGGGAGGAATGGGCGGCTCTTCCCATGATGGCTATGTCGAAACGCTCATAGAATGGAGCCCCGGTAATGATGGTTCCCAAAGGATTCGATGAATCGAAACAAAAACCCTCTCTGGAACGGAGCAGCGAATAATCGAGGTTGCGTGCGCCCAGATTGCCCGCCTCTTCGCCGAGGGTGAAGATCGCCTCCACCGCCACGCCGTCTGCTACGGGCATCTGCTCCATGACTTCCAGGATAGCGGCGATCGCCGCCTTGTTATCGGCCCCAAGCACCGTTTTGCCATCCGATCGTATCGTATTGTTTTGCATTATGGCCCGGACGCCGCGTCCCGGTTCTACGGTATCCAAATGGGCGCTCAGTACAAGAGAATCCCCCGCTCCCCGGCGAGCGATAATGTTTCCGAAATTATCCTTCTCGTAATCCACGCCGTGAGCCTTCAGCCGGCGGCACACATACTCCGCGATCGCCGCCTCATCCCCTGAAGGACTATCAATGGCGACCAATTCCAAGAAGGTTTCTACCACGCCGTTTCGCGCAGACATTGCTCCATCATAATATAAAAGACAATGGCGGAGTAGATACTCCGCCATGTCCTTTTCCCGTGGTAGCGGCACTCAGGCGCCGAACACGGACTTCGTACGCTGCAGCATTTCGACGACCTCTTCGGGGCCTTCTCCGCAGGCGATGATCTGCGACCAGGCCGACGGGATCCAGGCCTGGACGAACACGCCGCGGGCATTGTCAGGATCGAAGGCCAGTCCTTCTTCGCGGAGCCTCTGCCAAGCTACCCGGAGGTCCAGGCAAGGCTTGCCCATCTTCCTGTTCAGAGTCGTCCTACCCGGACAGAACATCTCCCGGAAGATGAGTGAGGAGAAGACCCCGGTGATGCGCCCCGTGTTCACGTCGGTGACGTAAGGGCGGCCCTGCACGATGGGACCGTTGAATCCCCCCATGCCCTGCGGACGCATCACGTCGACGAACCTGCTGGTCATGACTTCGAGGCGGGCGGCTGTCTCCGCATCGAAGCCCGGCGTGACATTCCCTCCGCTCGTACGGTGATCGACGATTTGACGGGTAGGCGGACCGAAGAGCTGATTTGCCCAGTAATGGGTCGACCAACTCACTTCCCCCTGCGCGTCCGCGTCGATCGTTACCCACTGCTCGAGCGCGACAGGTCCTTGCGGAAAATCGTACGCACGGATGGCGGCGTGAACCTCCGACTCGGATTGCCCGGCAAGGCTCATGATGCCATCGCCGAAGACTCCTCTCAGAGGCTTGATGCCCACGTCGGAGACCCCCTTTTCCCGCAAGAGATCCCAGGCATGACAAAGGTCTGGGTAGTTACTCGCATTGTAGCCGGCGAGGACGGGAATGCCGTTCGCCTCTGCCAGGCTGGGGGTGTCGGGAGTGCTTGCCCACGGGTGCAGCACGGCTTTGGTGGCAAACCTTACGCACCACTCCGCCGTCTCTCCGAAAAAACGTGAGTCGCACGCGACATTCTGGAACCAAGAGGCTTGACGGGAATCTGCCGAGTACGTCACGAGCTTCGCTCCGTCCTCCAGGAAACTGCGGATGCGCCTCTGAGCCGGAATGTCGTGGTCGAGAGCGTCATCAAGGAGGTAATGTCCCGCGCTGACCCATTGGACGCTGAGATGCTGCCCCGGCCAGAGTGTCTCTTCCAGGAAAGCGACGTATTCCCGGACGGGCCAGAGATCGGGGAGAACGACGAGATCGCAGGGCCGCACGATGGGCAACCACCTCATCGACAGGTACAGCCAGTCGAAGAAGTCGCCGTCGTACTTGAACTGCCGGAGTGCCCCGATGACGTAAACGATGGGACAGGAAAACAGATTACGGTCTGTCAAATCACACCTCTTTCATAGTTTATTCCCTTGCGGGTAGTCGAAATGCTTCATGGATTTTCAATTTGCGCTTCCGTCTCGGAAGCTCTTGTCCGGGCATATACGGACAGCAACCTCCAAACTTGTTCTGCGTTAGCCTTGTGCAGGAGAAAGGAAACCGCCCTCTCTTAGGGAGAAGGCGGTTCGGGTTTCAAGCGTACGAAACGTCGAATCAGCCTTCTCCTGAGGGCTTCTTCGACTTCTTCTCGGTGTTCACGATGAGGTGCGAACCGGTCATTGAGGTTATCTTATCCTTCCAGGCGGCGGACGTCAAGTACCTTTTGTCTATATGAAAACGATATGGCTTTTTGGCCCAGACAGGGCCGGCGTAGTCTATGCCGATGCGCGGCGAGCGGCGCAGGACCCGGCGAGGCACCCGGATACCCCGGTCTTCGATCCAAAGGCCTGAAGCAGGGGCGATGGCTTTGCCGTAGAGAGTCTTGTCCACGCCGAACTTCCTAGTGAGGCGCCCCGGGCCGATGACTCCGTCCACGCCGCGCAGAAGAACTGCAGCCGCGTGGCCGCGCTCGCCGGTTACCGCATTCAGCATCCAGTGGACGCCGTAATTAAAGAAGACGTACCAGCGGCCGGGCTCGCCGAACATAACTTCAGTGCGGGCGGTGCGTCCTTTCGAGGAATGGCTCGCAAGGTCATGCGGGCCGGCGTACGCCTCCGTTTCTATAATCACGCCGCTCAGTTCCCTGCCCTGCACGCGCCGCACTAATACTTTACCAATAAGTTCCCCGGCCACCGTGGTGGCGGGACGGGCGTAGAAATTTCGGGGAAGGACCCTGCGAGGCACTTTATAGGCTGCCGAGGAAATTGGCGGGCAAGTCGATCTTCGCGGCCGCATTGCCGGCCTTGTCGTAGCCGCGCGCATACACCTGGGTTGCGCCGCGCGTGCCGCCGGGAATAGCGAGGGTCCATGTATCGTTCATACCGCCCGCGCCGGAGGTCGTAAGGCGGGCCACGCCAAGGAGCTGGTCCTTGCCTCCGCTTACCGCCCACACTTCCACCCGGCTTAAATTATCGCCTTGCATGGTGAAGTTGCGGCCCTGGACCGTGAAGGTTTTAATGGACGCCGGCAGCGTGTTGCCCGGCGGAGGACTGCCGTTTTGCCCGGGGACGACGGGGCCGGGCCCCGGCCCGGAATGGGTGGTGAACGCGTAGATACCGGCTGCGGCGATCAGCACGAAAAGGACTACGGCGCCGATCAGGACCGGCGTATTATTGCGGATCTTCATAGAGGGCATTTTACCATAACTAGAACTCATTTCAAAGGTAGTTTTTATTCGCGCACCCCGAACGAAACTATCTTTGCAATGAGCTTCCGTTGCCATGGCAAATAACGCATCTATTGTGGCGGCAACGGATAAAGGAAAGATTAAGCCCATCCAAGTTCCAATACCTCACGATCGTGAGATACTGGATAAGAGGTTGGGCCATGGGGAGAAGGTCTACATGCCCAGGCCTGTGAATTGCAGGGTGCTGAGGAAGACCGGTATCGCGAATACGAGGCCGATAAGGGGCAGGACAATCATCGCGAACGTAATGATGAGAGTCCACATGAAATACTTGCGGGTCTTCTCGACCGATGCGTAGATGGCATCGAGCCTCTTCTCCTGGGCCTCAAGGTGCTTCAGTACTTCGTCCATATGCCCATGATAGCACGGCCGCTTATGAACGATCGGGGCGGGAGCGCGGCCGGTCCTCCCTGCCTTCCGCGAGGCGGCGCAGGTTGCTCCGGTGCAGGAAAGTGATGACGATCGCGAGAAGCAGAGTGAGAGGAGCATATGGCCTCGAGGCTGGCGCTGCGGCGGCCGTAATCGCGATCGTCCACGCGCCCCCGATAGCAGCGAGGGCCATGTAACGGGTCAGGATGAGCACCGCCGTCCAACCCAGAAATCCCGCCAGGGCCAGCGGCGGCGCTATGGCCAAGAGGACTCCCACGCTCGTGGCGACGGCCTTGCCGCCGCGGAACCGCAGCCAAAGAGGGAACACGTGCCCCAGGATCGCGGCGGCACCCGCCGCGATGGCAACCGGCAGGGAAAAATAGAGAAAGGCGCAGTACGCGGGCAGGTATCCTTTGAGAATGTCCGCCGCAAGCACGACGAAGGCAGGCTTCTTACCGAGGACCTGGTAGGCGTTCGCGAAGCCGATGTTCCCGCTGCCTTCTTTCTGGATATCCACGCCGCGGAGCCATCCGGCGATCTTGCCGGAAGGGATGGAACCCAGAAGATATCCCGCAAGCACTATCAAGGCTGGTTGGAGGAATGAGTGGATCATGTCATGCGGCGCCTTGGCTGTACGTGCAGCGTGGATAGTTCTTGCAGCCGTAGAACTCCCCGAACTTGCCTTTGCGCCTCACGAGGACGTTCCCGCAGACCGGACAGGGACGCACATCCGGCTCCACGGCGATGATCCCCGCCTGGATGAGCGGTACTTTGGAGAGCCGGTCCGCCTCGCCGTTCTTCTCCCGGGGTATCCACTCCAGGGTATGTTCCAGCCCCGCCAGAAGCTCAAGTGTCTCGTCGAGGAGCTTCTTCAGATGGGGCATGTCGTCGTGGGGCACCCACTTTGTCTTTTTGCGGTTCCAGCCCCAGCGCTTGGACGCCATGGAGACAACCAGGTTGCTGTCGCCTCTTATGACAAGAGGACCTTTGCGGCCGGAAGCGCGGAAAGCCTTTAATCCCTCAATAAGGCCGCGGTATTCGGCGATGTTGTTCGTCATGCCTGCGCCGACGCCCACGACTCCCGACCCTTCCTGGACGATCTTCCCCCCTTCTTGAAGCACCCAGCCGTAAGCCGCGGTCCCGCCCGGGTTTACCGGCTCACAAGCGCCGTCGAAATAAAGCTCGATCATGGACAGTGTTCTAGACGTTCAATCCGTTCTAGTCGTTCTAATCGTCCTTTGTGATCGTTTAGAACGGTTAGAACGTCTACAACGTCTTACTATAGCTCATATATCACGTCCTTGCGCTCCACGACCACCTTCCATCCGGCGCGCTTCGCGCGCTGGTAGAGCTGGCTATTGGGATTAAAGCAGATGGGATGGTCCACGAGCCTGAGGAAAGCGATGTCGCTCTCCGTGTCCCCCACCCCGACCGAGCCGTGCAGGGTAAGATGCTCCTTCTCTACCGCACGGAGAAGGATCTTGCCCTTGTCCCGCAGGATATCCGGACTCTCATGGCCGCGGCCGTAGCGTCCTTTGAGGTCCAATTTATAGAGAAGCCCGTAGACCTTGTCGAAGCCAAGGCCCTTCGCGAAGGCGTCCACCGCGCTCTTTGGCGAAAGGGATATGGCGAGGAGGAAATATTTTTTGCGCTTCAGGTCTTTCAGGAGATCGCGGGTGTAGCGGTACACGCGATGCTGATGCGCGCCTATCACTTTAGCGCTCACTCTGAGAAATTCCTTGTAGCCCACGCCGGGGATAGAACGCTCGAACGCCCGCACCACCGCCATAATGTAATCCTCGTACGAGCCGCGGCGATCGAGCCAGGCCGCGTGCGCACGGGCGTATCCGCGCCGGGCGGCCTCCGGGAAGAGCCCGGCTTCAATGAGCGCTTCGGTCACCTCGATGAGCAGGCTGGAACGGAAGATCGTCCCGTCGATGTCGAAAATGGCGACTCGCCTACGGCGAAGCTCGCCAGAGGCGGCTCGCCTCAACGAAGCGCGCGGCAGGAGAGTCGCTTTGGTCTTCCCGGCCAACACGCCGAATCCAGCGGTTCCCGCGCGGAGTCGACGACCAAGCGGTCGGCGCCGTGCCGCCGGAACTCATCCGTGTACTTCTTGTAGTAGATGTCGGGCGGATTCAACCCGGAATCCGCTACGGCCGGCCGGTTCTCCTTGGGCAGGGTGAGCAGGAAATCCCGCCAGGCCAGTTCGTCCTCCAGGCGCTCCCAAAACTCCGCGTCGTCGCGCGCATCGAGGAGCTCGTGACAGACGTCCTCCAGCTTCTTGCTCGGATAGAGGCTGTCCTCTGAGCGCTCTACGATGTCCTCCGCTTCGAAGCCCGCGGCAAAAGCGAGCAAGTGCCGCTCCAGGTTCTCCAGCTGAGGGTTCTCCTCGTTCTTTTGCACGGCGGCGCGGCGGCGCACGTGCATGCCGATGACGTAATTAAGGACAAGCTCGCGAAACTGTTCGCGGGTAAGGGCGAGGCTGCCGAACTCGTCTTCCATGGTTTCATGGTACCGAGACCCCTGGAGCAAATCAAATGTGCCGCTGTGCTTGCTTGACCAAAATCTGTCATCCTGAGCCCCCCGCGAGCATACGCGGGGCAGGCTCCGTAGCAAGCGAAGGACCTTCTGCCAGTAAACAGAAGGTCCTTACGCCACCGCTGAAGCTAAGGCGGCACGCGGTCGGAGTACCTCAGGATGACAGAGGGAAGGGACTTGCTGAGTCGCCCCTAAAGGGACTTTCTTCGGCCGCTCAGGATGACAGTCTTTTACAGCTTCTCTTCTTCCAGTCCTTCATCTTCATGTTCCGCCATCTCCCCTTCAATCGTTCCCGTGCCTCCCATGCCTATCGCCTCGTGTTCAGAGACAGTGCCCCAGCTCATAGGCGAAATATCCGGGATATCCCCTCCCGCAGCCACCCCGCCTACCACTCCCACGTCGCCGCTCTCTGGGTCGCCGGGATCCTGGAGATCGCTCGGGTTCACCATGAGCTCGCGGCGCTCCATATCGTCCAGTTCCAGCTCCTCCGGCAGGGCGATCTCCGGCAGACCTACGCCCCCGGTCGGGCCCATATCGGCGATACCGGCCACCCCCGCCTCCAGCACCAGGCCGGCGGGGTCCTGGAAGTTCGCCCAATTTATCTCGTCCCGCTCCTTCGGTGTCTTTTTTGATTTCGATAAGTGCGTTTTTCGAGCAGCCATGAGTCCATCCTAAAGATGGCTGGTGAGCATTCGATGAAACCTCCCGCTTGAAGCTCAACGCTCCTGCTGATGAGCAAGGACCGCGATGGCCTCCTTCGAACCCAGATACCGGAAGGTCAATTCGCGCCAGCGATTGTAAACGGGAAAGTTAGTGGGTTTTCGCAGGGTTCTCGCGGTATGAGAACGACCGAACGCGGCATAATAGGATGTCTTTATGTTCCAAGAATCGACACGGCTGCCGGTGTTCGCAAATACTGAATGCCTGTTCCCGAGTAAAGGCTTCAGGCGTGGAAATTTCCGGTCGAAACGGGCGAACATGCCCGTATAGAACATGATGGGCTCGATAAAGAGCATGTTTCCGGCAAGGACCTCGTGCAGGGATTCGCAGAACGCATCTACTTTATCCGCATACGAGACCACCTGGGATTCAAGTGATCTTTTGTTCAGAGAATCCAAAAGCAGCCTGCGATAGGAGTGATCACCGATGCGGAAAGGATATTTTTTCGCAAGCTTAACAATCGCTTTTTCCTCGTTTTTCGCGACCTGAGCCAGCCGCCAAGAGGACATCACAGCCTTATGCCCGGCCTGGATATCCCCCGTCTCCATCTCCGCATCATCATGTACCAAAGCGAGGTGGCGGGCCTTGCTCCGGTCAAACTTCGGGAACACATCCTTGATCGCGGGCCAAAGGCTGTCCACGATCCATGCGACCCGCTGAGAATGAAGCCACACATCGGGGCGGTAGTACATCACCTCGAACATGCTGTAGCGCTTGATAGCTTTTAAGCTGCGCTCGCGCTCGGGAGGAAAGTGGGCGAGAAGTCCGGTGTAATCCATGCCTCCTATCTTATCAAAGATCCCCCCTGGTATACTATTTCCAATGTCCGGCTCCAATTTCGACCAGGCTGCCTTCGACGAACTCGTCCTCAAAAATGGAGTTATCGGTTTCAGCGAAAAACCGGTACGTTTCAAATCCGGGCGGGAAAGCAACTGTTACGTGAACTGGCGGAACGCCTTGGCCGACGTATGGCTTTCCGACCGGGTCGCCGACCACTTGCTGGGATTCGTAAAAGACCTGGGCCTCGAACCTCGCTGCTTTTACGGCGTGCCGGATGGAATCACGAAACTCGGCATACTCGCCCAATATAAATGGGCTACGGCCAGGCCCGATTACGGGCCCGGCGTGTATCCCCTGGCCATGGGCCGCAAAACTCCGAAGGAGCATGGAGATCCGCGCGATAAATATTTCGTGGGAGCTCCCCGTGGGGCGACCATCGTTCTCGAAGACACGACCACGACGGGCGGCTCACTCCTCGACACGGTGGCCGCTCTTCGCGAGGTAGAGGTACCGATCGTCGCCGCCCTTGCTCTTACGAACCGCTCCGAAAAGCGCGACGACGGAACAAGCGTTGCGGACGCTCTCAAACAACAAGGCGTTCCCTATTACGCCCTCTCGAGCTTGCCCGACCTTCTCCCGCGCGCACTCGAGATAGCCGATCCCTCGCCACACGTCCGCGATGCCCTGAAAGCTTATACCGAACGATACGGCATCTAGACTTCCTCACATGAGCGATCATCCGACCGGCGTCGAAAAATACGAAGCGCGGGCCCGTAACGCGAACTCCCTTGTGTGTGTCGGCTTGGACACCAGCCTCGAACGGGTGCCGGAACGGTTCAAGGCAATGGAGTATCCTCAATTTGAGTTCAACAAGTGGATCGTCGAGGAGACCCATGCTCATGTTGCCGCTTATAAGCCGAATATCGCCTTCTATGAGGCCCGCGGCGAGGCCGGCTACAAGGAACTGAAACTGACCCTGGACCACCTGCGCGAGCGGCATCCGGACATCTTCCTCATCTGCGACGCCAAGCGGGGGGAGATCGGCAGTACTATGGCGGCGTATGCGGAAAGCCTGTTCGACCATTTCGGGTTCGATGCCGTCACGGTGAATCCTTATCTCGGCGGGGAACCGCTCGCGCCCTTCCTGGAACGGAAGGATAAGATCTCCATCATCCTAGCCCGCACGTCGAACCCCGGCGCGGGCGAGTTTCAGGACCTCGTGGCAGGCGGAAAACCCCTGTGGCAGATTGTGGCCGAACACGTAAAGACCTGGAACAAGAACGGCAATTGCATGATCGTGGCGGGAGCGACGTATCCGGAAGAAATGAGATCGCTTCGGGAGCTCATGGGCGGTATGACCTTCCTCGTGCCCGGCGTCGGCGCCCAGGGCGGGCCGGTCCGCGATGCCGTCACCGCCGGACTCAATTCGCAGAAGCTCGGGCTTATCATCAACTCCTCTCGCGGCATCATCTGGTCAGAAGACCCTGGCACGGAAACCAGGAAGCTCCAGACAGAGATCAATTCATACCGCTGATGTATCCCCTCCTCCGCCCTCTACTCTTCCTCATGGACGCGGAGGAGGTCCACGAAGAAATGCTCTCGCTCGGCGAGCGGATGGGGCGGTCCTCCGCGGTACGCGGGTTCGTTGAAAAATGGTACCGGTACGATGACCCGCGCCTTGCGACGGACCTCTTCGGACTGCACTTCCGCAATCCGATCGGCCTCGCGGCGGGCTTCGACAAGGACGCCCGCCTCCTAGACCTTCTGCCGGCCCTGGGGTTCGGTTTCATCGAGCCTGGCACCGTCACGCCTTTGCCGCAGGTGGGCAACCCCAAACCGCGCCTCTTCCGCCTGCCGGAGGATAAGGCCATTGTGAACCGGATGGGCTTCAACAACGGCGGCGTGGAGCGCTTCGCGGCGCGCTTCGCGCGCCGTGAGAGAAGTATCCCTGCCGGAGCAAACATCGGCCGGGGTAAGGAAACTCCCAACGAGTCCGCGATAGACGACTACGTGAAGGGCTTTCTCGCGGTCGCCGACCATGCCGATTATGTCGCCGTGAACGTGAGCTCTCCGAACACGCCTGGCCTCCGGGCTCTCCAGGACAAAGAACCGATGCGCAACCTCTTGGAAAAGATCCAGGAGCTGAACCGGGATCGCGACATGCCGAAGCCCATTCTCCTCAAGATCGCGCCGGATCTCTCCGAAGGCCAGCTCGCCGATATCGTGGAACTCGTACAGGCGGCCTCGATCTCGGGCATCATCGCGACCAACACAACCGTAGGGCGCGGCGGACTGAAGACCCCGGTGGCGGAGGTGGAAGCCATAGGGAACGGCGGTCTGTCCGGCAGGCCCGTCCGCGCGCGATCCACTGAGGTGATTCGATACCTCTACCGCGCCTCCGAGGGCAAGATACCCATCATCGGCGTGGGCGGCATCTTTTCCGCAAGGGACGCCTATGCGAAAATACGCGCCGGAGCTTCCCTCGTGCAAGTCTTCAGCGGATTGACTTACGAGGGTCCGGGGCTTGTCCGCCGCATCAAGCAGGACCTGGTGAAGCTTCTCGCGAAGGATGGCTTCAAGTCCATCAAGGAAGTGGTCGGAATAGATGCAAGCAATGTTCACGATTGAAGGCAACGTAGTGCTTCCCGGGGAAACGCGCCGCAGGCGCGTAGAAATCGACACCAAAAGCGGACTCATCGCCCGCGTCGGCGAACCGACGGGCGAGGCCGATCTCGTGACCGGCAACCTGGTCTTCCCCAGCTTTGGGGACATCCATGTCCACGCCCGCGAGGATGCGAGCGGGAAACAAACGTACAAAGAGGACTTCCTGACCGCATCGGCCGCAGCCATCCACGGCGGAGTCGCTTTCATCGCGGATATGCCGAACAACCCCGTAGCGCCCGTGGACGACGAGCGCTGGCGCGCCAAAGCGGGGCTCGTCCGGAAGGCGGACATCGAGGTGGTCCTCTACGCCGCGATCGCTCCCGGCACCTCTCCCCTCTCTTTCCCCGTGCCCTACAAGCTTTTCATGGCGGCATCCGTGGGTGACGTGTTCTTCGATAACCGCGAGGACATCCGCGTCGCACTTGCCCGTTATCGCGGACAGGCCGTCAGCTTTCATGCCGAGGATCCCGAGGTGTTGAGGCAACATGCGGACGCGCCCGACCATGCCGGCAAGCGGCCGGCAAAAGCCGAAGCGGACGGCGTCGAACTCGCCATCGCCCTCATCGAGGAGTTCGGCCTCCAGGGCAAGATATGCCACCTCTCCACCGCCGCCGGCCTCAAGAAGCTCAGCGCCGCGAAGGCACGGGGCGTTGCCGTAACCGCAGAGGTGACTCCTCATCATCTTTTCTCCGATCTCGACGGCCTCACGCCCGCGAACCGGAACTGGCTCCAGATGAACCCGCCGCTCCGGACCGTGGCCGACCGCGAGGCCCTGATCGCAGGCCTGAAGGACGGCAGTATTGACTACCTCGCGACCGATCACGCCCCGCACACGCGAGAAGAAAAAGAGAAGGGAACTTCCGGCGTGCCTCATCTTGATACCTACGGACCCTTCGTGACCTGGCTCATGGCGAACCACGGCTTCTCCCCCCAAGACGTCGCCCGCGTCGCTGCGGAAAACCCGGCACGCTTCGTGCGCCCGTATCTCCGGCCGGAGCTCGGCCAGGGGTTCGGCCGGATCGCGAAAGGATACGTCGGGTCGCTCACCGTCATTGACCCGCATGCTCCCACCGTGGTCCGAAGGGAGGATCTGAAGACCAAATGCGGCTGGTCCCCTTTCGAAGGCGTTACATTTCCCGGAAGCGTGTATGCTACGATTATCCGGGGGAAGGTATATAAGTTCTAAACGCTCTAGTCGTTCTACTCGTTCAAAACGCATCATAACAACTAAAAAATTCCTGCTATGCACATCTTAAGCACTAAGCAGTTCATGGACCGGAACGTCCTAGGGCGCCTCTTCACGGAGTCTGCGGAGCTCGAGCGCTTGGACATCGCCCGGGCTCTGCCGCAGGTCCTCGCCGGCAGGATCTTGGCGACGGTATTCTACGAACCCAGCACGCGTACCCGGTTCTCGTTCGAGGCGGGCATGATGAAGCTGGGCGGGCAGGTGATCACCATGGAGAATGCCGGCCAAGCCTCTTCGGCGGTCAAAGGAGAAACCCTGGAGGACGCTATCCGCATCATTGGCGGCTATGCGGATGCCATCGTTCTGCGTCACCCGGAAACGGGTACCGCCGCCCGCGCCGCAGCGGCATCGGCAGTTCCCGTCATAAACGGCGGAGATGGTACCGGCGAGCATCCCACCCAGGCCCTGTTCGACGTTTACACGATGCAGAAGGAATTGGGAACCATCGAAGGCCGCACTATTACTTTTGTCGGCGACCATCGCAGCGGCCGCGCCGCCCATTCCATATCTCAACTGCTCGGACTCTATCCCGGCGTAAAAGCGATATTCGTATCGCCGGACGCCCTGCGCCTGCCGGAGGATTATAGGGCGGCGCTCGTCGCCCAGGGCATTACCTACGAGGAGCGGAATGATCTTTTGCCGGTACTCGAGCAGACCGATGTGCTCTACATCGCCCGCATCATGAAAGAGCGGTTCTCTTCCCCGGAGGAATACGAACGCCTCAAGGATTCTTATACGATCAATAACGAGACTCTCCGCAAGATGAAGAAGGAATCAATAGTCATGGCAACTCTTCCACGGGTGGGAGAGATAAACCCCGAGATAGATGAGGATCCACGGGCGGCATACTTCCGGGAAGCCAAGAATGGCCTCTACGTGCGCATGGCCCTGCTGAAGCAGGTGTTAACATCATAACCCGTTCTATCGGCCGGAGTACCGGCCTTGTTCTAACCGTTTACCGAGAATCGAACGGTAGAACGCCTACGACGCTTCTGCGCGGCGGAGCATAAGGAGCCCCGAGGTGTTTGTGATCCCTTCGAGGAGGGCGTACGGCACCGCTACCCGCGGCGAGCCGGCCACTCCCGGCGCCACCTGGTATTGGTTGAAGATGATGATAAGCCCTTCCTTGGCGATGAGGAAGTTCTGATAGTTCTCCGCGGAAGAGCCCGCGCCGGTCTCGATCCAATCCATCGCCTCGGCATCGTCCGCCTCGACCCCGATCATCTCCACGAGACGCGGAATGCAGTAGGCCGAGAGGATCTTCAGGTACTCCGACTGCGGCAGGAAAAGGTCCCCCAGCTTGACCCGCTTGCCACTCCGCAAATCGTAGGTCAGCGTAGTGATATCGGTCGAGGGATGCGCCGTACCGGCAATATAGGGGGAACTCACAATGGCCACGGAGAGCATATCCGTGTTCGCGTAGCCGACCTCATAGCGCATGGTCAGCGCGTTCTTTGTGTCCTTGAATTCCGGCGGTGGCATCTCCAGGCCGCCTTTGAACCCCGCCACTGCCGTATCCACCACCCCCTTCACGTCCTTGTTCACCGCCTCCATGATCCGCTCATTCCCAAGACCCGCGAGCTTCGGATACTCGACGTCGAAGATATAGGGCGGATTCTCGCCTTCGCCGGAGATCTTTGCGGTCTCCACGCGGAGGGAAGCGGCTTCCGGGATTGAAGGTTGTTCCTCCACTCCCACCTTCTTCGGACCGGGGAAAAATATCAGTATGAGAAGCAGGACCCCCAATGTGGACCAGATAAGGATGCGCCGGTTGCTTTTCTGGAGAGCCATGTCTTCAGCATAGCACTTTTTTGAATTACGCAACGATGAAGAGGTACTGACTGGCTTCATATTCGTGCACACGCGTTGTCATCCCGGAAGCCCAGTCCCAGTTTTCCAAACTGGAGCTGGGCTTCCGGGATCCAGTAAAATAAAACGCAGCCTTCGCTACGACTTGCGACCCCGGCTCCCGCCTAAAGCGAGCCTCGCCTCCGGCGGGAGGCTCGCCCCTGGCGAAGCCGTACCAAAGGACGGCAAGGCCGGGGCAAGCCTACGGCTTACGCACTATGCGCCCAGTTCGTCCTGCGGATCGTCCTCGGGCATTTCCGACTTCTTGCCTTCCAGCTTCAGCACGGCCTTACGGAGAGCCTTTTCATATCTTTGCATGCTGGCGATCCTTGCGAGCAGAAAGGCGACCAGGACGACCAGGAAGACGATCAATACGTAGAGGATGGGGGTCTCGTCGGACATAAGGGTGTAATTCCCTACCTTGCCATGCTATCCAAGAATAGCTTCCTTATATCACAAGGGTCCTCAGGCTGCAAGAGGGTCTCATAAAGATCGCGAAGGTCCGGAACTCAAAGAGGTAATAATCGTTCTAGCCGTTGGAATCGTTGTAACGCACCTGGTAAATTCGAATGGAACGCGACTGCGTCCCGCTCTCAGAATGACACGTATCATGGAGCCCAGTGTCTGAAGTTTGGACGGTTACCACCCCTAGAACGGAAACTCCTCCGGGTGCATCCGGAGGAGTTTCCTTATCACCAGTGCGCGACATCGCGCACGGTCACGAGCACCATGAGCAAAATAAGGAACGCGAAACCGATGCCGTTCACCAGGGCTTCCACGCGTTTCGGCACCGGTGATCCCTTGATTTTCTCCACGAGGATAAGGAAGAGCCGGCCGCCGTCCAGGGCGGGGAAAGGAATGAGGTTCATGACCGCGAGGTTCAGCGAGATGACAGCGAGAAGATTAAACAGATAGATGAGCCCGAAACGGCTGGTCTCGCTCGCCACGGAAAAAATGCCCACGGGGCCCACGACGCCTTCGAGAAGGGATGCGTGGAGGAACAGGTTCTTCACGAGCGCGTAGAAGGCCTGCAGGGTGAACCAGCAGATCTTGAGGGACGCAAGGAACGCGTCCCTGATCGCGGCGAAAAAGGAGGTCCTCGCCGCGCCGCCCTCGGCCAGGGAAACGCCGATGCGCGGCGTGCCGTTCTCGGCCTCCGGCGCGGCGGCGATGGCGACCTCCTTGCCGTCCCGGAGGACGGTAAACTGCGCGGAATCAGGGTGGCCCTGGATGAAGGCGATGAACTGGTCCGCCGTCTGGAAATCGCGCAGGATGTCTCCCGCCTTCAGCTCGGCGGCCTCGGCCGGCGAGCCGGGATCCACCTTGCCCACAGCCAGGATGGATGGGGTGCCGATCATGAATATTCCGGTCAGAAGGAACCACCCCAGAAGAAAGTTGATCGCCACTCCCGCCCCGATCACGATCAGGCGGCGCCAGGCGGGCTGAGCGAAGAAATAGCGGCGTTCGTCGGCCGCCGGGGCCACTTGCCCGTCCTCGATCCTGTCCTCGCCGGCGATCTTCACGAAACCGCCGAACGGCAGCCAATTCAGGCTGTACGTGGTCTCCCCCCGTTTCCACCCCTTGAGGCGGGGCGGGAAGCCGATGCCGAATTCGTCCACCTTCAGGCCGAACATCTTAGCCGTGACGAAATGCCCGGCCTCATGGCCAAGGATGAGCAGGGACAAGCCGATAAGAACAATAAGGAAAGTTAACATGTCAGGTTCTAGACGTTGTAGACGTTCTAACCGTTCTATCGTTTCCAGCGTTTAGAACGATTACAACTATTACAGCGGTTGGAACTCCTCATTCCGCCAGTTCCTTCAGTTTCTCCTCGACCATTCTCTCTATCTCCTCGTTGGCCTCTTTGACCCGCTTCTCCATCTTCTCCTTGCCAGACCGGGCCTGGTCCTCGCTCACCTCTTTCGCCGTCTCGGCGGCCTTCACTTTTTTCATAGCGTCCTCGCGCGCGTTCCGCACCCCGATGCGGGCGCCTTCCGCCGTCTTCTTGGCCTGGCGTCCCATTTCCTCCCTCCGCTCCGCAGAGAGAGGCGAAAGGACGGCGCGCACGATGGTGCCGTCATTGGAAACGGTGAACCCTGCCTGGGCGTCGGTGATCGCTTTCATTACGGCAGGCACGGCTCCCTTGTCCCAGAGGGTGATGCGCACCTCGCGCGGGAGCACGATCGTAGCCGTACCGGCCTGCTTTACCGTCATGGGCGTGTCGTAGAGCATCATGGACAGGTTCTCCACGAACTCCACTGACGGCCGTCCGGAGCGGATACCGCGCAGGTCCTCTTTAAGGCCGGCGACGACCCGCTTCAGCGCCTCGTCCAGTTCCTTGTGATAGGTATCCATAGAGATTGGTATCTGGTATCTGGTATCTGGTATCTGGTATCTGGTATCTGGTATCTGGTATCTGGTATCTGGTATCTGGTATCTGGTTCCAGATTCTAGATTCTAGATTCTAGATTCCAGATTCCAGATTCCAGTATCTGCCCTAATGCCAGCAGCTGCACGCGCGGATTGAGTCCGGTAGCGTCCGCCATGCCCCGCAATTCTAACACGGCATGCCAAAGGCGGCCATCGCGCTCCGGATTGCGGGCCAGCACCAGGATCAGACCGTCCAGGAAATCGCGAAAATTGAAATCCTCCGGCTCCACAAGCGCCTTCACGAAATCTTTCCGGCCGGGGGCAGGTGTCCTCAGGAACGCGGCCGCGAGCTCGGCGGCGGGAGGAAGCTCTTGCTTCGCGATCGCGAGAGCGAGGCCCGGCAGGCCCGCTGCGGCTTCCGCCGCGGCGGTTGCCTCCTTCTTTCCTATCCCTTGTTCTGAGAGCCACGCAGCTATGTCCGCGCGCGGCACCGTGCCGAAGTAGATCTGCTGGAGACGCGAAAGGAGCGTAGGCAGTAGCTGCTCTGGTGCGCGGCTCACGAGAAACAGAAGTCCCGCGGAAGGAGGCTCCTCCGCCACTTTGAGCAGGGCGTTTTGAGCCTCTGTAGTGAGCGTCTCCGCCCGGTCCACGATTGCGGTACGGCGCACGGAGACGAGCGGACGCTCCAGGAAAAAGGCCTTCAGGGCGCGGACCGCGTCGATACCGATAGTACCCGCCTCGTCCGGCTCCACGAGCAGCGCGTCGGTGAGCGGCCGCCCCGGTCCTGAAGGTTCGTTTCGACGAGGGCGCTCCTCTGCCGGCCATGCGCCGCGCTCGATGCGGATTGCAAGCTCTTTTGCAAACGTATACTTCCCCGTCCGCGCAGGACCGAAGAAAAGGTAGCCGTGCCCGAGCCGGTCGTTCTTGATCAGCCGCTCGAAATCTTTTTTTATCTCTTGATGGCCGATAAGCATTGGAACGGAATCTGGAATCTAGTATCTGGAATCTATAATCGACCGCGCCCCGCAGATTCTAGATTCCAGTTTCCAGATTCTATCTCTTATTGAGCAGCGTCCGCTTGTAAGTGTCCAGATGATCAAGGATGAGCCCGGTCCCCTTCGCGACGCAGAACAGCGGGTCCTCCGCCACGTATGCGGGCACGCCAAGATACCGCTCGAAGAACTCGGGCAAGTGGTTCAGCTGAGCGCTCCCTCCGGAAAGGATCACTCCCTTCTCCATTATGTCCGCTACGAGCTCGGGCGGGGTGACGTTGAACACATTCTTAACCGATTCCGCGATCTCGAGAAGCAGGGGTGTCAGGGCTTCAGCGATGTTGTTGGAAGTAATGATGATGTCGCGGGGCAGCCCGGTCTGGAGGTCGCGGCCGCGGATCTGGTATTCGGCCTTGTTCTTCGTGACCAGCGCCGAGCCGACCTCGATCTTCACGTTCTCCGCGGTCTGCTCGCCGATGGCTAGGCCGTATTTCTTCTTCACGTAATCGCTCACGGCGCGGTCGAACTTGTTGCCGGCCACGCGCACCGAGGTCCAGGACACTATGTTGCCGAGCGCGATCACCGCGACCTCCGCCGTCCCGCCGCCGATGTTGATGATCATATGGCCGGAACGGGCATTGATAGGAATGCCCGCGCCGAGGGCGGCGAGCACCGGCTCCCGCACGATGAAAGCGTTCCGGGCGCCGGCCTCCTTGGCGGCGTTCACGACCGCGCGGCGCTCGGTCTGGGTCACCCCGGCGGGAACGGAGATCACCACCTCCGGCTTCAGCGGGCTCCACCATTTGGTGGCCTTGCCGATAAAGTAGGTCAAAAGGGCCTTGGTAATATAGTAATCCGCGATCACGCCGTCCTTGAGCGGCCGGTAGGCCACGATCTCATCGGGGGTGCGGCCGATCATTTCTTTGGCTTCGGATCCCACGGCGAGTACGGAGTTCTCCGGCTTGGACAGAGCAACGATGGTGGGCTCGTTAATGATGAAGCCCCTGCCCGGCACGAACACGACGGTATTGGCGGTGCCGAGGTCAATACCGATCTTTTGGGTGAGCATGTTGCACTATTGTATGCCGGATTTACCGTTCCAGCAATGAGTCACTTTGACAAGCGGTTCTATTAATGATATAAAGAAGGTAGTAGGAGGGGTCGGTGATGCAATACATCCGCAACCTTATCAAGGCACTCCGTGACACGCTCCAGGATCGGGACGCAAAGGTGCGTCGTGGCGCCAGAGCGATACTCTTTCTCGCCGGGATCCTCGGCATCTTCTCCATCGTCTTCGTGAGCGGCGGGATCCAGTTCTGGATCACCTTTCCCGACGAGCTGGTAATGGTGATCACTTCCATCGTTCTGGGCCTGATCTGCGGGATCGGGGCACTGATACTCACGGTTTTCTGCCCGACGACGGCCGCCTATTGGTAAGACGGCTGAGGGCATATCTCTGGCGTGGACGCGATGCGTCCACGCCACGAGTGTTTAATGATCAAGCCCGAGCGCCTTCAATAAGAGCGCTTTAGTGGCAGGATGATAGATCTCTGTGGACGGAAGGTCTTCTAGAGGCAACCAATGGAGCTCGTAAGAATTCCCTTCAACGGTGATTGAAGCTTCTTCGCCGCCGAGGATAGGTTCGCCCTGGACGGATCCCGCCAGGAAATAATATTGCTTATCGTACTTACTGCCCGCGTCCGGGGCCACGTCGTGCTCGAAGAGTTTTTTGGCCAGCATGATATCGAGGCCGGTCTCTTCTTTTAATTCCCTCACGGCCGCCGCTTCCGGGGTCTCACCTTTTTCGATCGTCCCACCTGGAAGTATGTAATACTCGCGTCCGGCGTGAGCCCGGCGCATGAGCAGCATTTTCCCCTCTCGGATTATGATTACGCCGGCTCGGGTACGCATAGTATGTTGTAGTCGTTCTAGCGTTATAACCGTTGTAACGTATTTTGCGTTTAGAACATCTAGAACGGTTAAGCCGCTAGAACGCTATTCCCTGACCCGTTTTATCTCCGCGCCCAGCTTGCGCAAACGGTCGTCTATCTTTTCGTAGCCGCGGTCTATCTCCTCCACGCCCTCGATCTCGCTCTCGCCTTCGGCGACGAGAGCGATGAGGAGCGCCGCCATGCCCGCGCGCAGGTCGCGAACCTGAAGCTTGCCTCCCTGGAGAGACGTGGGCCCATGCACCACCGCCCGGTGCCGGTGGCCGCTCGTGGCGAAGCGGCAGGGATCGAAGCCGTCGCAATCCCTGAAGGTCTCGATGTTCGCCCCGAGAGCGTTCAGGTCTTCGGTGTAGCCCAAGCGGTCCTCCCAGATCGTCTCGTGGAGCGCGGAGTCCCCTTCGGCCTGGGTCAGGAGCACCATGAGCGGCTGCTGCCAGTCGGTCATGAAGCCAGGATTGACGCCGGTTTCGAGCTGCACTCCCCGGAGGCCGTTCGCGCGGGAAAAAACGATGCCCTCCTTCAGCACGTTATATTCCGCGCCCATCCGGCGCACCACGTTTAGGAAGGTGATCAGGTGGTCCTGCACCGCGTCCTTCACGAATATCTCTCCCCCCGTCGCGATGGCCAAGCAGGCGAAGGAGACCGCCTCGTTCCGGTCCGGCACGATGTGATGCTGGACTCCGTGCAGCCTGGCCACCCCCTCGACGACTACCTGGCGGTTCGCGCCAAGCTCGATGATCGCGCCCATATTCTGGAGCATCTTGATGAGATCGATAACCTCCGGCTCCGTGGCCGCGTTCCGGAGCACTGTCTTGCCTCTGGCCAAAACCGCCGCGAGGAGGATAGTCTCCGTCGCCATCACGCTTGGAAAGCCCAGTTCGATGGAGGTGCCGTGGAGCCCTTCCGGCGCGGAGGCGCGGTAGCTGCCGGGGCTCTCTTCGATCACCGCCCCCATCTTGCGCAGGGCGTCCACGTGGAAGTTCACCGGCCGGGGGCCTATCCGGTCCCCGCCGAGGATGGGCACCTCCGCCGTCCCGGAACGGTGCAGGAGCGGCGCGAGCGCGAGGATGGGCAGGCGGTTCCGGCGGGAAAGACTCGTCACCGTGCTGGTCGTGATGGCGGGAGTATGGATGGTAAGGATGGAACCGGAACGCTCTATCGAACTCCCCACCGCCGCGCAGAGCTCGCCGGTTATCTCCGTGTCCCCGATCATCGGAAAGTTGCTCAAGACGCACTGCTCCCCGGTGAGGAGCGAAGCCAGCATCATCTTGGTGGCGGCGTTCTTCGCACCCGCGAGGGTGATCTCGCCCTCCAGGGGCTTACCGCCTTTCACGAGGAATTTCATGGCGTTGTCGCGAATATTAGACAGGTCATTACGTAAGGTTCGTCTCGGGTTTCGCTCTTGTCATCCTGAGCCAAAGGCGAAGGTCCTTCTTTGCGCAATAGCAGAAGGTCCTTCGGGATACCTCAGGATGACAGACCAGTCTGGATAAAAGTAGTTAATTCCTTGATGGGCAACCGCTTTTGCTCCGCCGTATCCCGGTCGCGAACCGTGACCGTGCCGTCCTCGAGCGTCTGGAAATCCACGGTGACGCACCAGGGGGTGCCGATCTCGTCCTGGGCGTAGTAGCGCTTGCCGATGTTGCCGCGGTCGTCCCAAGCGATTGGCGAGAATCGAGAATCGAGAATCGAGAATATAGCTTTGGCTTTCTCAACAAGCTGGGGCTTATTCGCCAAAAGCGGAAAAACCGCGGCTTTATAAGGGGCGAGGGACGGCTTGAACGCGAGGTAGACCCTCTTCTTATCCCCTTCGCCTTCCTCCCGGTAGGCATCGAACATGGCTGAAAGGAAAAGCCTGTTGAAGCCCCCTGAGCATTCCACGATATACGGAATGAAACGATCCCCGGTCTCCTGATCCAGATAAGAAAGGTCCGTCCCGGAGAACTTCTGATGCTGCGTAAGATCGTAATCGCTCCGATGATGGATGCCCTCGATCTCCTGGAAGCCTATCTCGCCGAACCGGTATTGGACATCCCATGCGTCCTTCGCGTAAAAGGCCCGTTCTTCGGGAGAATGCTGGCGCCAGCGCACGTTTTCGGCGGAGAATCCCATGAACTCCGTGTAAAATTTCCAGCGGTTCTCTTTCCATTCCTCATAGTAGCGGTCCGCATCGGCGGGGCGGCAGAAATACTGGACGTCCATCTGCTCGAACTCGCGGGTGCGGAAAAGGAAGTTCTTCACCGTGATCTCGTTCCGGAACGCCTTGCCGATCTGCGCGATGCCGAATGGCAGTTTCAGGCGCATGGTCTCCTGGACCAGCTTGAAGTTAAGGTAAATGTTCTGACAGCTCTCCCCTTTGAGATACACGAGGGTAGTGTCGTCCTCGGTCGCCCCGAGATGGGTCTTCACCAGCTGGTTGAACTTCTTCGCGGAGGAAACGGGGTTGCCATCGGGACTTCTGAGGCCATGGCTTCGGATCAGGTCGTCAATCTCCTGCAGGGAAAGGCCTCCGGCGTTCTCCAGAAGGCCGGCTTCCTCGATGAGGTGGTCTGCGCGATAGCGCTTATGGGTAACCATATCCTCGACCAGCACGTCGGCGAAACCTCCTACGTGGCCGCTCGCTTCCCATACCCGCGGATGCATGAAGATCGCGCCCTCGATCTCGACGACATCCTCCCTCATCTCCACGTTCCAGCGCCTCCAGGCCTTCTCGATATTCTTTTTTAAGAGAAAGCCCATGGGGCCGAAGTCATACGTGGCGGCAAAACCTCCGTATATCTCGCTGCTCGGAAAGACAAAGCCCCGCCTCTTGCAAAGGCTTACGATCTTTTCCATAAGGCTCGGCTGGGTCATAGCAATATCTCTGTCATCCCCGCGCAGGCGGGGATCAGGTAGGGCGATGCTGGCCCCTGACTCCCGCTTTCGCGGGAGTGACAACGCCTGATCCCATCGGGTGTTTAAGATTCTAGCTGTAAAAGCGCTTATTCTCAAGGACTCACCTTGCCTCCGCCGCTCGCCTTCGGATCGTCGGGCAGGTATGAGTTCTTCGCCTCGCCCGCTGTCGTGACCTCGAGCCCGGTGAAGCTATCCTTCGCCCGCAGGGTGGTCGCCCCTACGAGCGGCACGGAGCCGCCGATCTGGTTCACTGCCGGGATGACCTCAATCTGGAAGACCGCCTCGACCGGGTTCCCTACGATTCCCTGGGTCGCCGCGACGCGCGGGATGTCCCAGCTCACTATCCCGCTTTGTGGGTCATAGACGGGTACGGATGGCATGCTGCTCTGGACCTTGCCGGTGAAAGCCGTTCCCGGGGGGAGCTTGGCCTCCACATGGACCGGCTCCATGTCGGTAGGACCGTTCTTCAGCCGCCAGTGGATGGTGAACTGCGCGGGCTTGTCCACCCGGAGGGGGAAGGTCCCGCCGTTCTTGATATTGGCAGCCGGCTCGTAGTAGTACGCGAGCGCAGTGACACCGATGCCTCCCGCGAGCTTCGTCTCCAGGTTAGCAAAAGAGATCGTCTTTAAGGCGGTGACCTCCGGCGGCACGGTCGGCGATTCGGCGACGGCTTCCACCTTAAAAGAGAAGTTCTTGTCGGACAAGCGGCGGAGAACGACTTTCTCGAGGACTGGCACAGTGAAGGTAAGCATTCCTCGCGTGCTTGGGGCCACGCTCTGCAGGGCGGGCGCGTTGGCTGCGGTCCAGGTCAGGGTATTCGTGCGCGAATCGAGACTGCCATCGGTCCGGAGGCGAGCGAGGTCATAGAGGCCTCCCGTGAGGCGTGCGGTCACCTTCACCGCAGAGAGGACGACCTGGGAGTTGTTGGAATATTCGAGGGTATAGCTCAGCGTATCTCCCGGGTGGGCGATGAAATCGCGGGCCCCGTTCACCGTGACCGCGAGCGCGAGCGGGGCCTGTGCCACGGTGAGCTGCGGTGAGGCGCTCCAGAGGGTGTAGGTCTGCCCTTCGATATCTGAGGTCAGCTTCGCCGGCAGGGCGAACTGAGGCGCGGCGCCGGACACGTGCGCGGTCACGGTGATGGTGCCGAAGGCGTTCGGCGTGACCGCTCCCAGGTTCCATGCCCCTCCCCCGCTCTCGCTCACGAGCGGGGTGCTGGTCGTGTTCACGATAGTGAGTTGGGACGGATAGTCGAGGGCAAGCCGGACGTTCTTGAGCGCCTGACCCGTGGTGTTCCGGTACTGCACAACGATGTCGAAATCCTGCCCGCTCGCCACGCTTTGCGGCACGCCCAGAGTCGCGTCCAGTGCGGGCGGCCCCACGGCGATGCTTGCCTCCTCTTCCAGGGCAAACACATGGCCGGCTGCGCTCTTCAGCGCGTATCTGAGGCGCACGTCGAACCGCTTGTAGGTCTGCGCCCCGCTCAAGGCAAGAAGGGAAAGGGTGCGCTTGCCGGAGGTGCCCGGGAGAAGCTCGCCTATTTCCTCTTCGTCGAATCGCTTGTCGGGCGAGGCACCCACGAGCACCAGGCCTTCCGGCAGGCCGACCGTAAGCACCGTGCCTTGCACGGGCTGATCGGAGGCGTTCTCGTAGGAGACGGCCATCTCGAACGGCACGCCCGGAACCACCTTGTCCGGCAGGGAAGTACTCAGGGTAATGAGAGGCGCCGGGTGGCGCAGGATGACATAGTAGTATGCGAAAGCCCCGCCGGCGATGAGGACGAGCACGACGATGCCCATGGCTACGTATGGCCAGCGGGACCTCGGTGCGGCATGGATCGGTTCCGGTTCGGGTTCGCCTTGCGGCAAGGACGAAGGACGCGGGGACATGTAAGGAAGAGGCATAGAAAAGAGGTGAGAACTGCCAAGATAAGGGCTCTTACCAATATAGTACCTGTCCGGGAGGGAGTTTTGAAGCGCAGGCGGCGCAGAACATCTCTTGCCGGGGCGCGTGGAATGCCACGGCGGTCTTGCCGCACGTCGCGCATTGCGCGCCGTTCGGGTCCCAGCCGAGGATACGGAGCGCCTCCCGCCAGGAAAATTTGTCCGTCTTGAGCAGATTCCACAGCTCCGGCTCCGGTTCGCCTTCCGGCAAAAGCTCCTTCAAAGCATGGAGGTCCGGCGGCGCGGCGCGGAGCCGCCGCGACGTCAGGCTATCCACAATCTGGAGGCCGCTTTTCTCGACGAAGCGCATGTTCACGAAGGCCCCCGGTTCGAGATGAGCGGCAAGCTTGGAAGTAATCTTGCGAGTCGAGACGGATTTACCGGAGAGCTTGCCTAACCGCTCGGTGAAGAAAGTCACGCGATTATCGAACTCCCGGAAAGGCTCCCGGTCCAGAATTACGGCCTGGACGACGTACTCGTGCATGTCAGCCGATATCCCGCAGGACCTCTTCGAGCGTAGACCGCCGCTCCACCGCGGGATGAAAGAAAAATGCCGATTCGTGCAAGTCGCCGATCACGTAAATGTCCGGCTTGCCGGTCATGATCTTCAAAATAATAGCCCCACCGAGCTCGGAGAATGAGCCTCGCCCTCCCGCCGATCCGTCCGCGAGAAATAGGAGCGCGTCTGCGTCCTTCACGCCCGCCATGGCTTTCTCCGTCTGGCGCGAGGCCTCTGCAGCGTGCTCTGCGTACGGCCGCACATCCTCGTACATGGTCCAGTCGAGCGCGATCTCGTGGCCAGCAACCTGCAGCTCTTGATAAACCCTGCGGACGTCATCCTTCCTACTGAAAGCCGCAGCAACATAGATCTTCATAGCGCTAATTGTACCGCAATTCTTGCCTTCATATTGACATAAATCATATAAAAGGTTATTATAAATACGAATCTTTGATAATCCTAGCGCGGTTCTCTCAGGGGGCTCGACTCCCCTTGGGAGAACCGCGTTTTGAGCGGCAAAAAGGAGAGTTTATGAGCGAAGCGACAGAGATGCAGTCCAAATGGGGTAATCCGCGCGCGAACCAGATCTCGGCCAGCGTCTCGGGATACCTCAAAACGACGGTGCCCGTGCCGGAGGTCAAGATCTTCGGCTGGGTCCTGCGCAAGGCGAGCACCCAGGAAGTAGGCGAATACTGCTCGTTCGACACCGAGAAGGGCCAGGCGGTGCCGGACGATATGCGGGGAGAACGCAAGTTCCTCTACCGCTGCGAACTGATCCGGACGCTGACCCTGCTCGGCGCGGAGCAGAGCTACATGCAGGTCTTCCTCGACGGTTACTCCAACCTGCGCGTGCCGTCGAGCATCGTGACCCTCAACATCGGCGTGGCAGGCTCGGACAAGCTCGATGCGCCCCTCGCCGACGTCCTGTTCAAGGGCTCCGGCAAACGCTACGGCTCGCTGACGCAGTACGAGATCCTTCGCGTCACACTGTGGTTCAAGGACCGCGCCCAGTTCAACCAGTACGTCGCTGCTGTGGTCGTGCCCGCGCCGGCGCCGAAGCCGGCCGTTCACCACCATCACACGACTGTCGACAGGAGCGATGACAACATCCTTCCGGCACTCGTGATCGGCGGACTCATCGGTCTCGCGCTCAGCGACTAATCCGCATCCATTCAACCCGTTCCCGACGACCCGTCGCGGGAACGGGTTGTCATTTTTTTTAATCATCACGGCGTAGAAGATTGGACTTTAAATAAAAACCCCTTCTCAGATCGGGACACGTTCCCGATCTGAGAAGGGGCGGTGATGCTGCGGTTTCGGCGCGAGCATCACCCCTTGGATCATTCGGGCTCGACGTCCTTCACGAGGAAGTACGGCAGCCCGCCGGAGAACTGGGATGCGGTCGCTCCCAGATCTCCCGGGAGCCCGCACTTCTCCGCCTTGCCGATCCCGAGACCCAATAGGAAGAGGGTCTCGATCATCAGATCGGTGCCGGTCCAGTTGCGGCCGTGCCTGTCGAATGCGGCGGCCTGGAAGGCGCCGGGGCCTTTGCCGCTCGATGCCATGAACTGAGCGGGCAGCTCCATGAGAAGAGCGGTGATCTCTTCCCGATGCTCTTCGAGACGTCCGGGATGAAGGTCCGCTGCATGCACGACCTGGACCCGGATGGGATCGCCGGAATCCCTTTTGGGATCAAAGAAGCATGCCATCATGAGCTCCTTCAGCCTTTCGGGATCCAGCCTGACTCTGACGGTCGTCATTGCGTGTCCTCCTTTCGACGACTTGACCGGAAAAACTTAAGCATGGAACATGCTTTTTCGTCAAATATGGACAGCTAAGAATAAGATTGACTCTTTTCAATTTATGTGGTAATATGTTATCGGTCCGGCGTCTACTGTGGGCGCCGCAACAATCACCCCGGGCAAGAATAAGCAGAGCCAGCTTGTTTGCCCGGCCATCCGACCACGAGCGCATAGAACGAAGAGTTCGTGTAGCTTGGGCGGAAGGAGAAAGGTAATGATCGTGAAAAGCACGGATCTCATGTCCAAGGGCAGCGTCACAGAGGGACCCTTCACCTTCGCACAAATCAAGGTGAGGCCGGGAGTGTACATGACGACCGAGCGATGGGACGCAGCGATTGTCGTAGTCCTGAACGACAGCCGGATGCTCTACGTAAACTCCGGCTGGGTCCAGAACTACGACGACGTAGACCTCAACCAGGATGCCGCGACGGACCAGTTCTGGCTGAGCGATCTCGCTCTGCCCGACAACGTCATTCCGTGACCGGCCCCTGTCCGCCATCATCTCAACCCGTTCCCGACGACCCGTCGCGGGAACGGGTTGTCACTTTTATAATGTATCGCCGAAAACATTGACACTTCTATCGCAATCACTAACGAAGGACGAGGGTTGCGAAAGAACCCGCCGTGCCCAGACCAAGGGCGGAATACGGACCGAGCATGTTGGCGTTATGGCCGGCGCTATGCTTCCAGATAGTAAAAAGATGCTCGGCAGAAGTGAAGCCCTGCGCGATGTTCTCCGCGAAGCAGGTCGTGCCCGCCGCCGCGCACCGCTCAGTGAAGGACGAGTTATTCGCGCCGGTGTGGCTTAACGTGTTCACGCCCCGCATCCACGCGGAGTGGCCCGAGGCTGCTTGGTTAAGTTTCTGGTCGTAGTTCAACGAGCCTCGCCCATTGGCGCTGCGATGCTGATTCAAGAGACATAAGAACCGGGCGGAGAAGGAACTTGCGGCGGGGCAATCCTGCGGTGGAGATTGCGGGGACGACGCAGGCACAGAAGCGGATCCGGATGATCCGGAAGATGTTCCTGAACCTGTTTTTGGCGGCATGACGGGACCGGACGATGACGTCTTGGGAGGCGGCGCGCTGTTTTTCGGGACGGTCGTTGTCGGTGCGGCGGCAGGATTATCTTCTACCTCAAGCGTGCTGCTTGGCGCAGAAGAGGTCGAAGAAGGAGGGGCGGCAGGCATCTGCGCCGTATCGTTGTATCCGCGGCCAAACGAATAAAGCGCGCCGGCCGCTAATGCGAATAATAGTACGCCCAGGACGAACAATCGCTTCATGCCTTTCAGCATGAGGTATGACTGCGGAATTCTTCATGACGGCCCTTGACATGATGCATTGACATTAATTAAAAATTGTATTATAATCTATGAACGTACTTTGAGAAAGCCTGTGGGCATTGCAGTGGGCGATGAAACGCCCAGCGCAATGCCACACCGGGGCATAAATTTGGAATGGAGGAGTTCTCAAATGGCAAACTGGCTACGCTCCAATCTCTGGGTCATCGGCGGCATCTTCCTGCTGGCGTGCGGCGTTGCGGCGATGGTGTTCCCCTTCATAAACCAGTACTCCGACTACCAGGCTCTGGAAGTCAGGATCTGGATCGTGAAGATCGGCGTCATCTGCTTCACGCTCATTATCACCGGCGCAATCCTGGAACCGCGAAAAGGAGAAAAGGTGACCAGGAAGAACTGGTATCGGTTCTTCACCGCTGTCGCGACCGTCGGCATCAGCGGCGGGATCCTCTCCCTGGCCGCGATCTTTCTCTACGGGAAGATCGAGTTCCGGGGTGGCGCGCTCGAAGCCACGCCGGAGACGATGCGCATGATGTACACCGCCATCATCCTGATGGTGGCCGGCATCGGCGGCGTCATCGCCAAAGGCAACATGGTGGAGAAGTAAACATGGAAGGCGGCTCGGCATGACCGACCGCCCCCAACCTGAGTTCGTAACTAAAAAGTTATGTGTTCAGGTTGGGATTTTTATTTCACACCTTCAATGGTATTTGTAGAGAAACAATCCTCCGATGCTTTAGCGAAGGATGGATGCACGACACAGCCCTCCTTCACTCTTTGAGCCTCGGCAGGGCACAACCCCACTTCGCCAAGGCTCCGCGGGGCACAAGAAGCTGTAAGGCAAAAAAGACAACCCGCAAGGTTGTCTTTTTTGCTAACACCTTCTAGTGCGCCGGGCAGGATTCGAACCTGCGTAGCCCGATGGGCGCTTGATTTACAGTCAAGTACGATTGACCACTCCGTCACCGGCGCGCGCCATATTTTTAACACGATTTCTGCCGAAACTCAATCGGTTGTTATCCTGAGTCCGTCAGCAGACGGACGAAGGACCTTCCGTGTTGTTGCCATGCAGAAGGTCCTTCGGGTTACCTCAGGATGACAGAGAGGGTGCGCTCAAGTTCAGTGCCAGATCCTGGGATTCCAGATTCCAGTTTCTAGATTCCAGATTCCAGATTCTATCCCTCACTCCGTCCCCGTCTCCTCCCCTACCTCCTCCACGGATTTCTCGGTCACGGAGCGGATGTCGAAGCGGCTGCCCGCGCCGAGGTCGTCCCGTTCCATCTTGATGGTGGTTATCTTCTTGTGCAAAGAGTTGTCCGCCTTCAGCACCCATACCCGCATCCGCCGCAGCGTGCGAACATAGATGATATTGAAGAACTGGTCCAGGCGCTCCGGCAGCTCTGAGGTGAGCCAGCGCTCCATCATTCCCCGCTTCACCGGCTCGCCGTCGATCCGCGGCAGGGCCCGGATCACGAGATACAGCAAGACGCCCAAGGACACGAAGAGGCAGTTCAAGAACACGAATTGCCACAGCATAGAGGAAGTTTTCAGTTTCGAGTTTTTAGTTTCTAGAGGACACTCTCATTGTACCCTTCCCCTCTAAAAACTAAAAACTTGCGGCTAAAAACTGCCCTAGAGTTCGAGGCGCGAAAAGGCGTTCAGCTTCACGTTCTCCCCGACGCGGCGGATGACGTCTTGAACGAGGTCCTGCATGGTACGGGAAGGGTCTTTGACATAAGGCTGCGCCAGAACCTCCTCTACGGTTTCACCGCCTATCGCGGCGATCTGCAGGCCGAGCTCCTTGGCGAGTTCGCGGAACGGCTCCGAGCGGACCACAAAGTCCGTCTCCGCGCGCAGATCCACAAGGACGCCGATGCGCTCGTTATGCACGTATCCATATACAAAGCCCGCGCCCGCCTCGCGATCGGCGCGCTTCGCGGCCTTCTCCACGCCCTTGGCCCGCAAGATCTCCATCGCTTTCGCGGCATCGCCTCCGGCCTCGTCGAGCGCCTTTTTGGCGTCCATCACGCCCGCGCCCGTCTCTTCACGCAGCTTTTGTATCGCGTCTAACGACATGTCGTGTGCTCCGTTTTGGATGTAGGTTACTGCGCCGGCTTCTCTTCCGTCGTGCCGGCGGCCTTCTTGCCCGCCGTAGTTTCAACGGAGGCGGGAGCGGCGGCGTTGGCCGAGGCTTCCTTCTTCCCCTCGCGGATGGCCGCAGCGGCCTTATCCAAGAACCAAGCGATCGAGGTGCGGGCCTTGGTGTTTCCCACCACCGGCTGGTCTATCAAGGCGGGGTCGCTGTCGGTGTTCACGAGCGCCACCACCGGGATCTTCAGCCGGTTCGCCTCCCGCACGGCGGTATGGTGCATGACGGCATCCACCACGACCACCACTTCCGGGCGGCCGGCCATTTCTTCCAGGCCGGACAGGGTCTCGGTGAGGCGCGCGGCCTCCTTCTCGAGATCCAGCTGTTCTTTTTTGGTATAGCCTTTGAAGGCGCCTATGGCCAGGTCGGCCTTCAGCTTCTTGAAATATTCGACGCGCTTCGAGATCACGCGATAGTTAGTGAGGGTGCCGCCCAGCCAGCGCCGGACTACTACCGGCATCTTGAATTCTTTCCCCAGCGCCCCTGCCGCCTCATGGGCGGAAGGCTGAGTGGCGACGACGACTATGGATGCATTCCGGGCGGCGGCGGCCTTCAGGAAGGCCATCGCGGTCTCGAGCTGGGATTTGGTCTTTTCCACATTAATGATCTCCACGCCGTTCCGGTTCGCAAGGATGAACGCCCGCATGCGCGGGTTGGTCTTGTTGCGGGTGCGGCCGTAAAAAACTCCTGCTTCCATCATTTCCTTGAGCATGGGGTCGGTGACGGTCTCTTCCGTTGCCGGAGCAGTGGTAATCTCGCTTTCAGGCATGGGCAACATTATAGCCCACGTCCTTGCGTAAAGCAAGGACGTGGCAGTGGGTAGTGGATAGTTTGTAGTGAGGAGTCCGCGCTACTCACCACTCACTACCAACTACTAACTGGCGGCGACAATCACCCCGCCGCCCAGCATCTTTAATCCTGAGCTTGTCGAAGGACCCCTTTCGTACCATACCGCCGACTGCCCCTCCGCCACGAACTGCTGGGGCACATCGAAAACAAGCGTATAGTTTGTATCTTTTAACTTACAGAGAAGCGCGGGGGCGAGAGGCTGGCGATAGCGGACGCGGGCGAGGACCGGAAAACCAGAATCTGGAATCTGGAATCTGGAATCTGGAATATTCACATTGTTCAAGATTATTTCGCTCTTGAAAAGTAAAGGGTTGTCCCGGCCTTCGGCGACGGTTATCGTGTTCGCGGCGAGGTTCTTTTGCACGACGTAATGCGGCTTAAGGTCGCCCTTGCGTCCCGGCACGGCGATCGCCCCGCCCATATGGCGCTGGCCCACCGTATAGAACTGCGCTCCGCGATGCTCGCCTACCACCCTGCCTTCCGGCGTCACGAGCTTCCCCTTCCGCTCGGGCAGGTAGGCGACCAGGAAATCCGTCAGGGTCACCTGTCCTAAAAAACAAATGCCTTGCGAATCCTTCTTCTCCGCAGTAGGCAATCCCGCTTTCTTGGCGATAGCCCGCACCTCGGGCTTCAGGAGGTCTCCTACGGGGAATATGCAATGTGCCAGTTGCTGCTGCGTGAGCGTCCAAAGGAAGTAGCTCTGGTCCTTGTTAGTGTCCTTCGCTGCATACAAAGAATGAATCTGATCCCTTTTCCCTTTAGATTCCAGATTCCAGATTCCAGATTCCTTCTGCACATAGTGCCCCGTCGCCACGAAGTCCGCCCCCATGGTCATGGCTTTCTCGAGGAAAATGCCAAACTTGATCTCGCGGTTGCACATCACGTCCGGGTTGGGGGTGATGCCAGCGCGGTAGCCCTCCACCATATAGTCCACCACCCGCCGCTTGTACTCCTCTTCGAAGTCCCA
>JANWIW010000024.1 GCA_025449695.1 Minisyncoccota bacterium
ATCGGGTTTATTGTCGCGGCGGCAGGTCCGCCGTGCCTGGCTCTCCTCTCTCGCGACGGCTGAAGACGAGCAGGTAGAAGATGTCCAGGATGCCGAAGGTGTTCAGTACAAAAAGGGCGAGGAACCACCACTTGTCGCGAGTGATCCCAGCTCTCCAAAGCGCGAACCCTTTCCAGATGAGGCTCCAGATCAGGGCAGGGATGAGCCAGGGGCTATGCCAAAAAGGCGCGTCGAAGTTCATCCACTCATTATATCAATTCTCTTTGGTTGGCGTAACCACTCTGTCATCCCGGCCTCGCCGAGAATGCGGATGACGCCCGGATACCGGTGGCGTTCTGAGGGCGTTGTAGTTGTTGTCACTGTTTTAGCTGTTCTGGTGGCGGCGATCAATGACAACAACGCAAGCAACTACAACAACAACACCACGCTTGCTTCGATTCTTCACAATATCTATGTAAGGCTATGTCAAACTGTTTCCATGGCAGAAAGAGAGATCTATAAGGAAAAGGTGATCACTCATCACACGAACGGCGATCGGGAGGTCCGGGAGGACGTTCATATTGTCCATGAAGGACCGGGCGTTGAGCATGTCTACCATGACGACCGGCGCGAGCGCCGGCGCAACCTGCGCACGCGCGGTACTGTGCGCCGCGAGATACTGTCCTTTCGCCGGGGTATCTACCTTCTCTTCGATATCGTGACGATCATCCTGGTGGCGGAGTTCTTCGTCCGCCTCTTCGGGTTTAGCCCGGCAAATCCCATCGTGGCCCTGATCGACGCCCTGAGCTATCCTTTTCTCGCGCCGTTTGGCAGCATCCTGACCTTCGTCACGCCGTTCATAGCCATCAACTGGTCCATCCTGATCGCCATTATCGTCTATGGGATATTCGCCTATCTGGTGGTAGCCCTCTTTGAGAGCGGCATCCGTGCGGCCTACCGCCGGTAAACGCCCTTTCTCATGCGGGAATCGTCCGGTCTTCTTTCGTCTGGCGGAATGCGCAGTATACGCAATCCCTTTCCCCGCAGGTCTTGTCCCAGAACTTGAGGTCCAGTATCTCTCCGCCTACTTCGGTTATCTTAGCCTTAAGCTCGATGGCCTCCTGCTCGGCGATCTCGAAGCGCTCCTGCTTGAACGTCCCTCTCGCGGTCGGCTCGACGAAATCGATGACCCCGGCCTTCATGCGCAGACCCTTCTCCGGGATGCCGTCGAGCAATATCTTATAGAACACTAGTTGGCGCTTGAAGTGGCCGTCCGAGTTCGCGGTCCCGCCTTCGATCCAGTTGCGGCTCTCCGGCCGCTTGACCTTGTAGTCCACGACCGTCACTTCGCCCGGCACATCGCCGAACTCCAGCTTGTCCATCTTGCCGGTGAGGACGATATCGGGAGCAAGAACCACTCCTTCCACCTTGTACTCCGTGAGTACTCGATAGTTGGCATCCGCCGCGTAATGATCGAAGTAGGCACTGAGCACCTTGCGCCCCTGGGCGGCGATGCGGGTCCGTTCCGGGGAGGAGAGCGGCATCCGCCCCAGCGACTCCTCGAAGCGGGCGATCAGAAACTCCTTGTCAACTGTTTCCCCCGCCGCGCGGGCGGAGAAGAAGCGCTGGAGCCCGGCGTGCATCGCCGTCCCGTACATCTGCTGAGGCGTGTCCGTTTGCGGCAGGCGCAGGAGGCTCAGGTAGAAATATTTCCAGGGGCATTCAAGATAGTTATTGAGGCCGGTCGCGGAAAAGCCGCGCCGCCGGAACACCTCCCGAAGGAAGGCTCGGTCTTCGAGGCGAGGCTCCGCGGGGCGGCGCGGCGAGAATTGGGCCTCCCGCCGGGCGATCGCTTCCGTCTCGGTCTCCTCAAAGCGTACTTCTTCCTTCAGTTCGTCCCGGATCTCGGCGATGAACTGAGAGGGTACCTGGGATCTGCCTTCCCGGTCGCGGGCGCTCCAAAGGATGACGGCTGCTTTCCGCGCCCGCGTGAGCGCCATGTAAAACAACCGCCGCTCATCTTCGTTCTTTTCAAGCGCGTTTGCCTCGACGGAGCTGTGAAAGGGCAATTTAAACTTGGCGGAGCGGCGCCTGTTGCCCCACTTCCCGTCGCGGGCTCCCGTGATGAACACGTGATCGAATTCCAACCCCTTGGCTTTATGGGCGGTCATGAGCCGTACCCTGTCCGGCTGGAAGACCGGGCGCGCTTTGAGCATCACCCGATGCTCGCGGAGAATGGCCAGGTAAGCGATGAAGTCACCGAGGCCGTACTCGCCGCGGTTGCCGACGGTCTTTTTCATCTCGTCGAAAAGAGAGTTAAGCTTGCCGACTTTGTCGAAGTAGCCGGGCGCGGCGAGGATGTGCTCCAGAAACCCGGATTCCCGGATCACTTCTTCGAAGAAAGCCAGAAAATTCTCGTTTTTGGATCGCCGCTTCCAGCGTTCCAGGAGCTTTACCGCTTTTTCCATTTTGGCCGGATCGCTCAGCTCTGCCTCCTGCAGGACCCCCGGGCGGCTGAGGAGCTTGTAGAGGGAGGGATAGCCTTTGCGGATGCGCAGATCGAGCGTCTTCCAGACATCCAGAGCGGGGATGTCGAAGAAATCCAGATGAAGAGCATTCACGAGACAAGTCTCGTCGCCGAGGCGATAAATGGCCTCGAAGAGGGTCAAAAGCTTCTTTATCTCCGGATCGGCGAGGATGTTGCGATCGGATTCCACGCCGAACGGGATGCCGGCCCGCTCGAGGGTCTCGATGATAGGGTCGGCGTCGCGGTTCTCGCGGTAGAGCACGGCGACCTCCGCGGGGAGCGTGCCGGCCGCGAGCAGGTCCCGGATCGCGGTTGCAAGGAAGAAGTGCTCCGCATCCAGAGATGCCGCGCCTACGACCCCGATCCTTTTGGCGGGACCTCCGGGCGTGCGGCGGGCGACAAGAGGCGCGCGGATAGTGGCGGCGTTGTGCTCGATGAGGCTTTGGGCGGAATCAAGGATGGACTGAGTGGAGCGATAGTTGTCCTCGAGATAAATGAGGCGCGCGTCCGGGTACTTTTTCTGGAAATAAAGGAAGTTTTCCAGGGACGCCCCTTGGAAGCGGTAGATCGCCTGTTTCTCGTCCCCTACCACGAAGAGATTCGGGTGGGAGTGGAAGCTCGCGAGGAGTTCCAGAAGCCGGTTCTGCGCCCCGTTCGTGTCCTGGTGCTCGTCTACCAGGACGTACTGGGCGGCCTCCTGCGCCTCGAGGAGGAAGTTTGGATGAGCCTCGAATGACCGGATCACCTCGAGGACCATATCCTCGAAGTCATAGAGGCGGTGTTCCCGGAGCTGCTGTTCGTACGCGGCGTAAGTATCGGCGAGTTCTTCGTTTTTTTCGACCGCGGCCAGCATCTTTTCATACTCCAGCTTCATGCGGCCGGCGTAGGGGCCCTTCTCGTGTATCTTATCCGGCACCGCGTCGAAATCCTTGCGCTGTTGCACGAGCGCCTCGCGGAAACCCGCCGGATCGTATCCCTCCCGCTTGGTCTCGGTGATGGCGCGGACGATGTCGTCTACGTAATAGAAAGGATCGCCGAGCGGCTTCAGCTTCTCGTACCGGCCATCCTCGAGGATAGCCCGAATCAGGGCGATCTGGTCTGTGTCCGTTGCGTTCCGCGCGCCAACGATGGCCGGGAAGTATTCCGGATACTCTTGGATCAGCCGGTTCGCGTAGCCGTGGAAGGTGGATATCTCCACGTAATAGCCGTTCGGGCCGATGAGATCCGCGAGCCTCTGGCGCATGTTGGCTGCCGCTGACTCAGTGAAGGTCAGCGCAAGTATATTCTCCGGGGCGGTATCGGTCCGCGCGAGGATGTTCGCGATACGAAGGGTGAGGATCTGGGTCTTGCCCGTGCCCGGGCCCGCGACCACCATGACCGGGCCGTCTACGGCCTCCACAGCCTCTCGTTGGCGAAGGTTTAAAGTAGAATACGCAGTTTGGAATGCCGTGGAGATCATGATCTTCAGGAGAATTTTATCGCAAATCTGCTATATTGACCTAAATCCATTTATTATTCATAGTAAGCTGTCCTTTGGCATTGCGTTTTCGCCCTAAGACGATCTCCCCGGTCATTTTAGGGCGAAAACGAATATAGGAGGCGCGTATGCGAAAAGCATTGTTGCTCGTGGTCTTGCTTCTCGCTTCATGCGAAAGGCAATTCCATGTCAAGCCGGGACAAAGGGTCGAGCCCTGTTTCTACTGCAAGAGGGTCCAGACCTACCGGCTCGGCGAGATCGACGGACGGTTCGGCATTACCCGGGAACAGGTGCTTGAGGCCGCCGAGAAGGGCACGGGCTTCTGGGAGCAGGTTCTGGGCCGTGAGCTGTACGCCTATGATCCTGAGGGCGAGATCGTTATCGATTTCGTCTACGGTCAGGGCCAGATGATGGTCAACCAGATGAAGGAATTCGGTGCGCAAATCGACGGCTTGAACCTTCGTATCCAGAACCTCAAAAGGCTCTGCGAAGAGAAGAAAACAGTCGTAGAAAGCGCTCGCGCCCGTTTCGAAGCGGAGATAAGCGACGTGGGTCCGTCCGTGGGAACGGCTCCAGCGAGAGAGGCGGGATTCGAGGAGCGGGCCGCGGCCTACAAAGAAGCGCTTGGTCGCATCAAAGCCGCTCAAGAGGAAGTGGATAAAGCGGTCAACGAGGCAAACAGGCTGATCGATGAGTCCAACGCGCTTGTGGAGGAATTCAATCAACTCTCAACGCGTCTGGATACCATGGCTGCGGGATCGTTCGTCCGCGGCGATGACAAACTTCCTCGACTCAGCGTATACGTATGCCACCATCCCCGGGACCTCACCCATACCTTCACGCATGAGTTCGGTCATGGGCTGGGGCTTCCGGATCTCATGGACGAAGGGGCGGTCATGTTTGGCAGGAACCCCCGTCCCGAGTACAAGGTTCCGCTCGTCCTTTCTCCGAGCGATGCAGCTCTCCTTAGAGCTGTCGGGCTTTGACCGAGAAAGCAAAGAAATAAGGATTTGCCGACGCAGCTGCGTCGGCAAATTTCGTTTTCAATAAATCCGTATTGGCAAGTTCACCCGAAGCGACGCACCTTATCGAAGCTCTCAAAACCCACCCAAGCGTCTCCTTCCACCTCTACGTTCTCTACGCCCGCCGCGGGCGGTCCCTCGTGGCACCATTCCACAAATTCCAAGATGGCCTCCTCGATGCCCTCCGCCTCCATGTACACCGAGCCGTCCGCGTCGTTCCGAACGAAGCCTTTTATGCCCAGGTCGTCGGCCTGCTCCTTGGCGGCCATGCGAAAGCCGACCCCTTGAACCTTGCCTTGTATGCGCAGGTTCACATGTTTCATGCCCCCATTCTAAGGATGCCTTGCTAAAAAGCCAATAAAATCAATGGTTTACAATGTATTGACAAATATATCAAACTATAGTAATATATGCACAAGCTGCTTTAACAACCCACCGCCCCAGGCTACCGACCTCGGGCTATCCCACCCCCCGTGGTCCTCTAGGACTACCCCACCCCCCGATGCAGGTCATCGACCCGTGTCCCCACCCAGATCCGCTGCTGCCCGCAGCGGATTTCTGATTTCGGCTATTTCCCATCCCTTATCCCTCGGCCTACTCGGGACAAGCTCCAATCTATTTTTCGTTTCTTACATAGAAACGCGAGAGTGGACATTCTTTTTCTGTATGGTCATGTTTCCGCGCCGGGCAGTAGGCCCGGCCATAGTCCACGAGCAGGTAATTGAATATCGGCCAGTCCTTCTTAGGGACGACCTGCAAGAGATCCTGTTCGATCTTGTCCGGAATATTCTCGTCGGTTAGGCCGAGCATGCGGGAGAGCCGCCAGACGTGCGTGTCCACCGCGATCCCCTCCCCGATGCCGTAGACGGTCGAGAGGACGACGTTCGCGCTCTTCCTGCCCATGCCCGGCAGCGTGGTGAGTTTCGCGATAGTGCGCGGGATCTTGCCGTCGAAATCCTCTTTCAGCTTTTTGGCCGCGCTCAGGATGTTGCGTGTTTTATTGCGGTGAAAGGTGATCTGACGGACGTTCCGGTCGAACGCGACAGGGTTGGCACGGATGTAGTCCTCCAGCTTTCTATATTTCCGGAAGAGGGCCGGCGTGATCTCGTTCACCTTCTTGTCCGTGCATTGCGCGGAGAGCTGGACCGCCACCACGAGCTGCCAGGCGGCTTGCCCTGAGCTTGTCGAATGGGTTTTCCAGTCGAGCGCGATGCGAGGATGCGGATCGAGCCGTTTCAGTATTTTAGTTATAGCGGTAACTTTCTTCTTGCGCTCGGCAAGGATCTTCGGAGGGATGGTTTTCATAAGATGAGCTCATTCTATCAATTACTGTCATCCCGAGCCAAGGCGAGGGACCTCCGAGCAATCTTAACGCTCGATCATTCCAACAAGCGTGGAAGGCGCTTAGTATCCAAGCCGGCTTACAAAGCCAAACTTACATTACAGAACGGTTTCTATAAGACCTAAACTTTCAATAGCATAGAGGTCCCTCGCCTTGGCTCGGGATGACAGAGCAAAATCGTTGCCGGAGCTTATCCCGTGTATTCCCACAGGGCTCTCAGGATGACAAACATCAATCCACCTTCCTGGTTTTGCCCAGGTTTTTCTTGACGACAGACTTTTTGACCCGGGGCACGAGCGGCGCCTGGGCTTTCTTTACGGATTCCGGCACGTCCTGCCGCTTGTCCCCGGAGGCCTTGTCCAGTTCGCGGGCCTTTTTACGCAGGGCGTGGATCTCGTCGCGCAGGATGGTGGCGAGTTCAAAGTTCAGTTCCTGAGCGGCTTCCTTCATCTCCCTTTCTTTGTCGCGGACCATTTTTTCCAGCGCCGACTTGGAGGACGGCACAACCTGCATTTCAAGCGCCAATATCTCGTCCGTGGGGAGAATATCCCTGATCTGCTTCTTGATGCTGACCGGAGTGATGCCGTGCATGCGGTTGTGCTCAACCTGGCGTTCCCGGCGGCGATCTGTCTCTTCCAATGCCCGGCGCATGGAGCCAGTGGTCTGGTCGGCGTACATGAGCACCTCTCCCCTCACGTTCCTGGCCGCCCGTCCGATGGTCTGGATGAGGGAAGTCTCCGAACGCAGGAAGCCCTCCTTGTCCGCATCGAGGATCGCGACAAGCGACACTTCCGGCAGGTCCAGTCCTTCCCGGAGCAGGTTTACGCCCACGAGCACGTCGAAATCGCCCCGGCGAAGTCCGGTCAGGATGCGGATACGTTCCAGGGTCTCCACGTCGCTATGGATGTACTTTACCCGGACCTTTTCCTGGTTCAGGTACTCGGTGAGGTCTTCTGCCATGCGCTTTGTAAGCGTGGTGACGAGGACCCGCTCCGGCTCCTTCTTATCCTCCGCGAAGCGGTCCTTCAGCCTTTGCACGAGGTCATTCACCTGCCCGCGCGCGGGCAGAATGGTGATCTTTGGATCCACGAGGCCGGTCGGGCGAATGATCTGCTCCACGATCTGGGCGCTGCGTTCCCGCTCAAGCGCGGAGGGGGTCGCGGACACGTAGATGCGTTGGCCGATACGGGCCTCGAATTCCTTGAACTGCAGAGGGCGGTTGTCTGAAGCCGAAGGCAGGCGGAAGCCGTATTCGATCAGGGTGCGCTTACGGGACGCATCGCCCTCGAACATGCCGGAGAGTTGGGGTGTGGTGACGTGCGACTCGTCGATGACGGTGAGGAAATCGGCGCTGCCGTCGGGATTTCGCGGAAAGTAGTTCAGGAGAGTGTCCGGCGGCTCGCCTGCGGCCCGGCCGGAGAGGTGACGGGAATAGTTCTCGATGCCGTGGCAATAGCCGACTTCCTCGATCATGGCGATATCGTAACGGGTGCGGCGTTCTATCCGCTCCGCCTCCAGGAACTTCTTGTTCTGCTCGAAGTAGTGCAGGCGCTCTTTCAATTCTTCCCGGATCGCCTTCACCGCGCGTTCGCGCTCGGACGCGGGAGTGATGAAGTGCTTGGCGGGAGCGATATAGACCTCCGACACCGTGGGCGTCTCTCCAGGCACGAAGCCCATCACAGGATCGATCTCGAAGACCTCCCCGATCCGGCCGGCCTTCAGGTCGAAGTTGTAGATGATCTCCCGGTCGGCGGGCATGATCTCCCAGTTGTCCCCGCGCAGGCGGAAGGTGCCGCGCTTCAGGTCGGCAGTGGTGCGGGAGAACTGGAGCGATACAAGCTTCTTCATGAGCTCGTCGCGGTCAAAGGCGCTGCCGGCGTAGAAGTGCAGGAGGTTCGCCGCATAGGTTTCCGGGGCGCCGAGGCCGTAGATGCAGGACACGGAGGCGACCACGATGACGTCCCTGCGGGTGAGGAGGGCTGTGGTCGCGGCGTGACGGAGGCGGTCGATCTCGTCATTGATCATCGCCTCCTTGTCTATATAGGTGTCGCTCGTCGGGAGATATGCTTCCGGCTGGTAGTAATCGTAGTAGGACACGAAGTAGTTCACGGAGTTTTTCGGGAAAAGCTCCCGGAATTCGTTCGTGAGCTGGGCGGCCAGGGTCTTGTTGTGGGCGATGACGAGCGCAGGCCGCTGAATCTCCGCGATCACGTTGGCGATGGTAAAGGTCTTGCCGGAACCTGTCACGCCGAGGAGGGTCTGCTCCCCCATACCGGCCTTAAGCCCGCGGGTGAGCGCGGCGATGGCCTGCGGTTGATCACCGGCAGGGCTGTTCTCTGAGATGAGCTGGAATTTGGCCATGAACGTAAAAATAAGAGACTGCTGAAAGCAGCCCCTCATTATACCCGGGAACAAAGAAATTCTCTAGCCACTCGCTTTGACATCCAGGAGCTCCACGTCGAAGTGCAGGGTGGAACTCGCCGGAATGGAACCGTAATCCCGGTCCCCGTAGCCGAGGTTCGGCGGAACGGTGAGACGGCGCTTGCCGCCGACCTTCATGCCGGGGATGCCCTGGTCCCAGCCCTGGATCACTCCGCCAGCGCCGAGGAGGAAGCTGAAGGGCTGGCCGTGGTCGTAGGAGCTGTCGAATTTCGCGCCGTCATCGAAGGTACCCGTGTACTGTACGGTCACCACGCTCCCCGGCTTCGCTTCCGCTCCAGTGCCGACTACCAGGTCCTCTATCTTTAATTGGTCCATATTCGTATTTGTATTGATTGGGTTTGTATTGCCGGCCGAGGGGCGTTCCTTGACGAGATACCATCCTCCGGCGAGGATGACGACCGCAACAATCGCGAACATGATGTTTTGTTTCATTGCATATATTATGCCAATTTTACAAATCCTATGCCAATCAACGAATTGCGAATGCTCCTATAGGGGTTGGTTGATTGGCATAAGATCCGCATACTGGCATCATGCAATCTTGCTGCCCGGCGGCACTTCCTGCATAGGCGTCAGGGCGACGGGCCGCCCGTCTCCCCCTTGCGCGGCGAGGATCATGCCCTGGCTTTCCATGCCCATGATCGCCCGCGGGTCGAGGTTCGCGACTAACACAATCTCCTTGCCCATAAGGTCTTCCGGCGCGTACCTCTTCGCGATGCCGGAGAGCACCTGGCGGAGCTCCCGAGGCTGATCTTCGCCGGGGCCGCTATGCCCTTCCGAAGCCTCGCTCTGTCCTGTGTAGTTTGAACCAAGTAGGGGCGAAGAAGGGCCGAGGTCCACCTGCAGCTTGAGAAGCTTATCCGAACCCTCCACCCGCTCTGCAGATATGATCCGCCCCACCTTCAATTCCATTTTCTGGAATTCGTCTATGGTCATTTAGATAGTTTTTAGTTGCCAGTTGTCAGTTGGTAGTATCCTATCGTGAAATCTCGAGTGAGACTAGTAATGCAGGCAACCCCGCCGGTTCGGCAATGATATGATCGGGATTTGCGGTTTCGAGGTGCTCCCTCAGGTTAAAGCCGCCCTCAATGCCGATCGCAGCCATACCGGCGCGACTCGCCGCAAGGAGTCCCTCCGCGGTATCGTCCAGGTAGAAGGCTTCCTCCGGGCCTATCCCGAAATGAGCGAGCACGGCGCGCAATTCTTCGGTCTTGCCGTTCGCATTCGCGTGGACGTGGTCGATGAGGCCGCCGAGGCCGAGCAGGCCGCTACATGCCTGGATCACCTCCGGTATGTTGCCGCTCACGATGGCGGTCCGGAGGCCAGCTTCCCGGCAGGCGCGGAGCATGTCCAGGGTCCCCTCTCGAAGCGGCGGGTGATTGCTCTCCGCGAAAAACAAACGCCGCCAAAGCCCGTTCAATTCGTTTCGGTTAACCGATGCCGGAATGCCGTGGCGATGATAAAAAGGGATAAAGTCGGAGATCTGGTCGCGGAAATACGCCTCGCGGGAAGGAGGCTCTTCCACGCCGTAATGCCTGAAGATATCGCAGGTCGCGCGGTAGGCGATCTCCCTGCTGTCCACGAGGGTCCCGTCCCAATCGAACACGGCGAGCTTCCAGATCATATCTACATGATAACCAAATGGCCCTGTATCCGCCTAAGTTGACAAAGATACTGGAGACTCGTAGCCTGAGGCGGGGAGGAATCGCCATGATTGATAAAAGGGTCGGGTTGATCGTCCTCGTGGACCTTCCTCTCGATGCCCCCAATATGCGGTTGACGGCCGTTCTGCGCGAACGAGGTCTTTTCAATCTGGAGAAAGGGGCGTCTGAAACGTGGCCGGGCCTCTGTCAGGTTACGGCGCACGGAAGAATCAAAAGCGGCGAGACGCCGATCATCGCTCTTCTCCGCGAGGTTAGAGAAGAACTCGGCTGGACATTCGCCTTCGCCGTCGAGGTTCTCATCCTGAGGGATCCGTCAGTGCTGGGCGAGGTGGCGCATGTGACGTTGAGGAGTAAGGAGATTCGCACGTTCGCTATCAAGGTCGACGTATCGCTGCTCGCGAAGATAAGGCTCGATCCGCAGAGCGGTACCATCCGCTTTGTTACCGAGGACGACCTCGCCGGCATCAAGGGCGTGGACGAGGTTGATCCTATGGCTTCCGACCGCAGGACGATCGTCATGTTCCCGGACGAAAAACAAGCGCTCGCCAAGGCATTCGCGGCCAGGCGCCTCGCGTGAAGTCTGATTTACGTGCTCCGCTGCTCGCGGAGCACGGATCTTTTACACAAACAAAAGACCGCTCATACGAGCGGTCTTTTGCGGTTACCAGCGGCCGCCGCCGCCTCCACCACCGTATCCGCCGCCGCCGTTGCCGCGAGGAGCGCGGGGCTCCATCGGGCGGGCTTCGTTTACGGTGAGCGCGCGACCATCTATTTCCTTGCCGTTGTACATCTCGATGGCGGCTTTCGCCTCCTCATCGGTGGACATTTCGACAAAGCCGAACCCTTTCGAGCGGCCGGTCATTTTATCCGTGATTACCTGTGCGGAAGCCACGGTGCCAGCCTGCGAAAAAGTGTTCTTGAGATCGTCGCTGGTAGTCTGGTAGGGAAGATTCCCTACATACAAGCGCATCGCCATTACTTTTTTGCTTTGCTTTCGTGTAAGCGACCCTTCCCCTATTTGCGGTGACCCTTGCGCATACGCTGCGGGGAGGCCGCCTTACTGAGAAACTTACAACTCTTGCATTATAGCAGAAGGCCCGTATGGGCGCAATAGCGCATCCTGGCGTTCTGTAGAGACCTTAAGCAAGCCCCTTTCTTTCCGGATGGAGATGTTGCCATGACGGTCGGTCCGGAATACCGGAATGCGGGCATCATCCAAGCGGTTCAGGGTAGAGCTGGCAGGATGCCCATAGCGGTTGCTCGCACCGGCGCTGATCACGGCCAAAGTGGGCCGCGTCCTCTCGAGCAGAAGATCATCCGTCGAATATTTGGAACCGTGATGTCCTACTTTCAAGATATCCGCTTCTTGATGATTAGTGCCGCTGAAAAGGATCTCCTCGATATTTGTGCCGATATCGGCCGTGAGGAGGGCCGTCCAGTCCGGGGTCACGATGAATTCCACGAAACCCGTATCGTTCAATTCACCGCTTTGTATCCAATCGGGTCCCGGCGAGAGCAGCCGGATCGTGCTGGGTCCATAGCTAATGCTGTCTCCGGCAGCCAAAGTGATGATGGGGATGCCGCGGCTTCGCGCCTTCTCGATCAGGATGGACCACTCCTCTACCTCGCCATCGTCCCTGCCGTTTATTATGAACGCGCCGATCGAGTAATGGTCGAGGAGATGGATGTATCCGTTGAAGTGGTCGAGCTGAGGATGCGATATGACAGCGAGATCGATCCGGTGCGCCTCCGGCATGGCCCGTGCCAAACTTCGTAATACGGTACGGTCCGGACCGGCATCGGTCATAATCAATGCGCCCTGGCCGGGCAGGCCTCCGGGCAACCGCACTGCCTCGGCGTCACCTTGTCCAACATCGAGCTGATGATAGGCCGGAGATGCGGATGTTCGTTCCCCGGTCAGCGTGCGCCAGGCATATACGTCTCCTCCTGTGAGAAGCGCCAGGATAATCCAAGCTGCCGCTCTATGCCCGTCCATGGTTGTCCTTCCCTGCAATTAAGGCGGCGACAGATGCGTAATAGGCGGCACTTGCCCACCAGGACCAGGACAGGGCAAGGGAAACCGGAAAGCGGGCAAAGAAGCGGATCACTCCCAGTTGATACGCCAGGAGAAGGTTCAAGAGCGTTCCCATAATCATGTCGCCTCCCTGGATCAGGAGTCCGTATCCTGCAAATACAAAGCCCAGCAGCATGGTCACCGGAACGACGGGCAGGATGAGCATGTTGGCAATAAGCCCGGCCAGCGACACTGCACCGAAAGCCTGCAGGAGGATCGGCAGAACGGCGCATTGGGCCGATACCGTTTGTATCGCGATATCCCCCAGATCCAACGTGTCCGATGTCCGATCCGCGCCCCGCCGAAGCCTATGTCGTAAAGCGGGGGCCAGGTAGGTGATGCCAAGGAGGCTCGCGAAAGAGAGCTGGAACCCCAGCTCAAAGGGCGCGCCGGGATCCCAGAGCACCATCGCAAGCGCCGTCCAGAGAATCGCGAAATCGAAACTATAAGAGCGGCCAACCTGCTTGGCACACAGGACCATGCTGCCCATGATGGCGGCACGGACGATGGAATGTTCCGCACCGGTCATGATCGTGAACAAGGCTATAATGACGACGAGAAAGACCGCGGCCACCTGCCGCGGGACAACCCGCAATAGCAAGCCGAAGAGCGCCCACACAAGGATCTGGATGTTATATCCGGACAGAGCGGTGAGATGAGTCGTGCCGCTGAGACGCATCGCTTTGCGCAGGCCGTCGCTCAGGGCGCCCTTTGCTCCCAGCGTGATTCCGCCAAGGAACGCCGCCTCGTCCGCGGGCAAGGCAGTGGTGAAGGATCTGAGGAGCCGTGCCTTGAAATCCAAGAGCCGGTATTTGGCGCGCGATGCCCGGTTCGCCTCGATGGTTTGGACAGCCGGAAAATACATGCTTGGCGGTTCCCGTTCCCCGGATGGCGGATGAACCGCGCCTTCAAGGCGCAGCAGGTCGCCATAGCGAAGCGGATGAGAAGTGAGGAGCAGAGCCTCTCCGTGATAGGGCTTTTCCAGGCGGATGAACGCGCGCATCATCCTGTCATCCGCGCTCGGTTCCGATGTCACCGTTGCCTCAAAGGCTAACCCCCGCTCCGGCAATATCATCTCTGCCGCTTTTAGCCCGAAAAACGCATGATAATACCAACCCCCGCAGCAGATGCCTATCGCGACGAGGCCAAGCCAGAAATACGTCCGGCGATAAATTCCGAACAGGGCCGGCAACAACGTGACGAACACGGCCCATTTGAACGGTCCATGCGCTCCGGCAATAATCGCGCCGCTCAAAAAACCCAGTATCAGGAGTGCTGCTTTTTCTGCTTTCGCCATGCCAGAATCTTGGCATGGTCGCCGGAAGTCAGCACCTTGGGGATAGCCCAGGCTTTTTTACCTTTATCCGGCGAGTAGGTTTCCGGGCGGGTATATACGGGATATGAACCCTTGATGTCCTCCAGGGATTCATATTTGCCCAGGAACCCGGGCAAGAAGCGGGCCACGGCCTCTATGAGCACCATTGCGGGCAGTTCGCCGCCGGAGAGTACGTAATCCCCTATGGAGACCTCCTCGTCGGCCAGGTGTTCGGCTACGCGTTCATCCACGCCCTCGTACCGGCCGCAGATGAGGATGAGGCGGTCGTACTTCGAAAGGCGCACGGCCATCTTCTGATCAAGCTTCTTCCCCCGCGTCGAAAACAAAATGACCCGCGTTTTCGCTTGATTCTCAATTCTCAATTCTCGATTCTTCCCCAGGAGCTCCTTAAGCGCCCGATCTATCGGCTCCACCTTCATAACCATGCCCGGCCCTCCGCCGAAGGGCTTGTCGTCCACCTTGCGGTGACGGCCGGTGCTCCAATCGCGCAGGTCGTGCGCCTGCATTTCAATAATTCCCCGCTCGCGGGCACGTTTGAAAAGCGATTCCTTAACATAGGAATCGAACATCTTGGGAAAGATGGTCAGGATGTCGAACCGCAGCGACCGGAAGCCTTTAGCCTTCTTTGCCGGGGTCGTAGTCATCGCTCACGTTGCTCTGGTTTTGGCCGAGTGATTCGGTTATGGAACGGCGCAGGTCGTCCACGTTCACTTCCTTCCGGGGAAACTCTCTTTTAGAAGAGACCTTCTGTGGGCTCGTGAGATGCGTGAGGGATATGGCCGGTTTCGTTTCCGGTGCGGCATCGGGCGGACGGGTTGCAGGCATGTCGTCTAGTATGTTCCGCCGGCGGACAGGTTGCTCGCTTTGGCTGCCTGGCGGTCCGGTGCGCGGTGCGCGGTCGCCGCGACTCCGATCATCCCGGAAGGGCCGCTCCTGGCGGTCCGGCCTGTCCTGACGGGGCGCCGGACGCGGCGCGGCGGGAGTGGGATTGGGAGAGGCGCCGGGAGCAAAAGCGGACACGGAACGTGTCGGCCCCGGAGCGGGAGCGGGCGCACCGGGTGCCGGTGCGGAGGCGGGTGGCCTATCCCCCGTTTCGAACTCTATCCCCAGCACGGAAAGAGGGGCGGTATCGGTGCCCAAACGGGCGGGCGCCGCGCTGGCGCGCTTGCGGACCGGTTTTATGGTGCCTGCCTTGATGCCGACCAGGCAATCCTTGCAGTAGACCGGCCGGCCCGGTTCCGGGGCGAAAGGCACCTTGGTTTCCCGGCCGCAGTTGGAGCAGAGGACGCGATATCCCTTGCCTTCCGGGTCCGCGACGACGCCCGCAGCCAGAACCTCCGCCGAAGGTTCGCCGCTCGAAGGGCTGCCCATGCCCGTCCACTGCCTGATCTCCTCTTCCACGACCGCGTTCGGCCGCGCATATTTCCTGCGGGAGTGCTGGATCACTTCCTCAATCGGCACGATCTCTTCGGATTTCGCCTTAAAGGGAGCCAAGGTCATGGCGGAGAACGGGCGGGAAGTCACGCCGTTCACCATGAGGCGCATGTAGACGTGGTAGTTCGGCAGATTCACGATGTCCTGAATGGTAAACTCGGGCTCGAACTCCGGTTCTAGGAATTCGGCATCCGCCGCACCCACGCGGAATATAACCATCGTGCCCACGTTGCCGAAGATGGCATCCCGCACCTTAGTGGAGACGTCGGTCACGAGCTGGCCCACGTACTGGTGCGCGACGATCAAGTTCAGGCGGTATTTGCGCGCCTCGGACAGCACGCCGGCGAAGGAGTCGGTGGCGAAGTTCTGGAACTCGTCGACGTATAGATAGAAGTCCACGCGCTCATCCTCGGGGATGCGCACGCGTTCCATGGCGGAAAGCTGCATTTTAGTGATAAGCATCGCTCCGAGCAGGGAGGAGTTGTCCTCGCCGATGCGGCCCTTGGACACGTTTACCAGGAATATCTTACCCGTGTTCATGACGTCAAAGATATCGAAGGTGCTCTGGGATTGGCCGACGATGTTCCTGACCATCGCGGTCGAAAGGAACTGGCCTACCTTGTTCTGGATAGGCGCGATAGCCTCGTTCCGGAACTTGTCCTGCCAGGCTTCGTATTCGTGGATCCAGAAGGCTTTCACTACGGGGTCTTTGACGTTCGCGATGATCTGCTGGCGGTAGTCCTTGTCCACCAAAATGCGGAGAACGCCGAGAAGCGTGGTGTTCGGCGTATCGAGCAGCGCCAGGATGGCGTTGTTCATGATGTACTCCATGCGCGCCGACCAGACGTTCGACCAGATCTTAGTAAAGATGCCCATGAGGCCGGAGGCCACCAGATGCTTGTACTTGGGGTCGGGCAACTCCAGCACGTTAAAACCAAGATGATAGTCATCGTCCGCCGGATTGAAGTAGATGACGTCCTTTAGGCGGCTTCTGGGAATTTTGGAGACAATCCCTTCCACGAGCTCGCCGTGGGGGTCTACCACCGCCACCCCTTCGCCGTTCATGACGTCCTGAAGGATCAGGTTGTTCAGCAGGGCTGATTTGCCGGTGCCGGTCTTGCCGATCACGTACATGTGCTGGCGGCGGTCGTTCCGCCGCACGCCGAACAAGCGGTTGCCTCCGCGGAAATCGGTACGGCCGAAATAGATGACGTCTTTCTCCGGATCAAGTCCCATGAACTCTAATTATACCCTTCTCAGGGTTGTATGTCATACCGCGCCATGGCTCATCAGGCGAACCGCTGCTCCAACTTGGTCATCCTTCCATCCAAAGTATGCAATTCACCAAATACGGTCTCGAACTTGCAATTCATTTCCTCGCGCAACTTTTCGAGCTTATCGTCCAAATGATTGATCTGCCGTTGCAGCCCTGCCTGGCCTTCCGCAAGGAGAGTGATATTCGCATTGATGTTCTCGAGCATTACGCCGATCCGGCGGAACTCGTGTTCATATTTCCCTTTTCTTGATGTTTTGCAGGGAGATGCTGCCATCTAGGCATTTTAGGCTCGCTGCACCACCGGTCAAACATTGGCTGTGGTGGATAAAGACCTCAGTTCACCTCGTTCTGGTAGCAATCCACGCAGTAAACTATCTCGGGGCGATCGGGGGCGTAAGAGGTCTCGAAGTCATTCGGGCAGTGCTCCTCCCGGACATGGGAAGTATGGGTGGGTCCGGTGTTCGCGTAGTCCCCTTGCTCCGATCCGGCGCCGGCACATTGGCATCTCCGGGACCACAGCTTCAAGGGATTCCGCCGGGCCAGGCGCTCGAAGTGACGACAGTTGGGGCATAGCTTGGGCAAAGGGATATTTTTGGCCTTATAAAGGCCCAGGTCCTCCGGCAGGATGCGGAAGGCGGTGGTGCACTTCTGGTTGCAGGTCCCCTCGTGCGCGCAGCCGATGATCTCCTGCAGTGTCGTCTCCGCAGCTTCGGTGATGGCATCCGGCACCTTATCCGCGGGAAGCGTGACCTGATAGTTCCGTCCTTCTTCCTCCCTCCAACGGTAGCCTTCCGCGGCGGCCCCATCCCTGGTCAGCGGGAAGAAATCCTGCGCCAGCGTCTCATTGAAGGAATGCGGGCTCATTTCCGCGGGAAAGAACTCGCCGTAGCGGTATGTCCTGTCCTTGGCGTCCTTGTAAGGATTCGCGTCCATATCCGCACGGATCCGCGCGGTGAGCGCCTCAAAATCCTCCTTGGAATATTCCTTGTTCAGGACGCAATGCTCGGCGCTGCGGATGCCCACGCAGCCGAAGATGTCGCGCGCGTTATGGCAGTTCATCACGTACTCCGCATCAATGGCCTGCGCCCAGCATTCGTTCCCGAAACGGATGTTTCCCGCCTGGATGCCCACGTTGATGCACTCGTACACCTTTTCCGAGTTATTTCCCCAAAAGGAGTGGTCCATGCCGTCCTTCTCGTCGAAGATGTTCAGGACATAGGCTCCCTCCTGCAGGTTGCGGGCATTGAAGGAACGGCGGACATCCTTAGAACCCTCGATCCAGTTGCCGCTCACGTTCTCGCTGTGATGGGTGACAAGAGCCGGCACGATGAACCGCCGCTTGAAGGCGGCGAATTTGCTCTTTAGGCCCTCTAGCATGAGAGCATTGCCCAGCTGATACCCGGCGAGCGCTCGTTCGTAGTCCTCTTTCGAGTATTGCTCATTCCAGATGCAGTACTGCTTGTTGCGGAGGTTCACGCAGCCGAAACAGTTCTGCAGGTTCCTGCAGTTGTAAAGGAAATAGGAGTTGGTGCAGTCGCTCGACTCCTGGCAGTACTGGAGGTCGTAGCTTTGGAAGCAGTCCACGCACTCGTAGCAGCGCTCTGTTTTCTGGACGTTGTAGCAGTCCACGCACTCCTTCGCGTCGTTCGAGAACCCCACATACCGGCAGTATTCGATCCGGGTGCAGCCGAAAGAGAGATAACAGCTGCGCGCGTCGGTCACCCGGTTGGTATAATCGCTGTCCACGATATTGCCCTGGTGGATGGTGCCCGGCCGCGGCACCACGTGCAGGAGGTCGCGGAACTGCTCGAAGAAGGTGCGCGAAGGGTCGTACTCCCTCGCGTAGGCCGCGGCGCTCCACTGGTCCGACCACCAGCAGGTCCGGCAATAGACCGGAAAGGGCGTGCCTTCCGGGAACATCATGATCTTGGCCTCTCCGCACAGGTCGCACTTCCGCTTATAAAGGCTTCGCTCGTTCCGGAAGGCCAACCGTCGTACCAGGCGGCACTCCGGGCAGAAGGTGGGAGGAGGCACCTTCATCCGTTCATAAAAGTTCAGGTCTTCCACCTCGATGGGGAAAGCGCGCGTACAGCTTTGGCAATTCCGGGTCTCGGGTGACATGGATTGATAATAGCACTCAAGCTACTTCGGCGTTGTAGCACTGCTCACAATAGAGCAATTCTTTGTGTTCCGGGGCGTAGTTCGAGCGGAAGGTGTTCGGACAGCGACCGGAGGGGTGATGGGTGTGGACCGCCGTGTTCTCGTACAAAGAGTAGTCGGCCTCCTTCGCCGAGGCTTCGGCGGCCAGGCAGGCGCACTGTTCCGGCTCGAACAGTCTGTTCGGTCCCCGTGCCTGGAAGCGGCGCAGATGCCTGCAATCCGGGCAGAGTCGCGGCAAGGGTATCTCGAAGCGCTTGTAAAATTGGTATTCCGCCGGGATGACCCGGTAGTTCTTCCTGCACTCGAGGCATGTGAAGATCTCCTTGCCGATATCGCCGGTCTCGAAATCGCGTATGGAATCCGCCGCGCTGGCCCAACGCACGGTCTCCCTGTCGTACGTCCCCCGCGGGTGATCCTCCCATTGGTAGCCTTTGGCCAGCGCTTCCTCGCGGGTCAGCGGGAACTGCTCTTGGACGCAGGATTCGTTATAGCCGAACGCGGAGAGATCCTTGGGAAAGAATTCCCCGTATGCCCCTGCTTCTTTCATCTGCCGGATGATCTCCTCGCGGATCCGCTCGTACTCTTCTTTCGAATAGGCCTTGTTCAGGATGTGGTATTCCTTTTTGCGAAGGCCGACCGAGCCGAAGACGTTCGTGGAGTTCAGGCAATACATCGAATACTGCGCGTCGGTGGAATTCCAGCAGAGGCTGGTCGCGACCGTCCGCGATGCGGCGAGGCCGGCGTTGATCGAGTTGAAGTTCAATTCCGCACCGCGGCCGGAGGTGTCGCAGTCCACGCATTGCGCCGCGCCGCGCCAGACGTGGACGCTGTGGGCGCAGTCTTCGGCGTCGTAGGAATGGAAGCACTCGCGGTTGTTCTTCACGTTATACATATAGCCGCCGGTCGAATGCGGCGCGTTTGTAATTTCGGCGTATTTGCGGGGCTGGCCGAGCGCGAATTCCTGGAATCTCTGCCTCAATGCTTGCACGCCGCTCCAGGTATCGAGCCGCGCTTCCGAGAGATATTTCTCATACGCCTCCTTGGTGAGCTGCTCGTTGAACACGCAGTACTTCGCGTTCCGGAGGTTCACGCAGCCGATGCAGTCCGAACAATTGCGGCAATCCAGCAGGAAGTAACTGTCCCGGCAGTCCGCGCAGCTGCGCCCGTAAAGGATTTTGTGGCAGTCGTAGCAATCGTCGCTCTCGTAGGAGAACTCGGTGTTATGGGAAAAAGAGAGGTCCACGTTATTGCGGCACACCTGTATCCAGTAGCAATGGATTGAATCCTCGTTGTTTGAAGACTCGATGATCATGTAGCAATTCTTGCTGTCCGCGGATATATTCAGGTACTCGGACCCGGGGCTGCGGACATAGATGAGGCCGAGCTTCGGCACCTTGTCCCACACTTCCTTGAATTGCTCGAAGAACGGCCGGCCGGGGTCATAATCGACCCCGTGATCCGCGGCATCCCAGTCCTCCGCGAACCAGCACTCGTAGCACCATACCGGATAAGGCTTGTTTGGACTGTAGATGGACACCATTTCCTCCCCGCACTTGTCGCACTTTCGCTTATAGAAAACGCGCTCGTTCCTGAAGACAAGGCGGAGTTGTGCCCGGCAGGGCGGACACATCCTCGGCACCTGCACGCCTATCTTCTCATAAAAAGAAAGATCGTCCGGCTCTACGGTAAATTGCGTCCCGCACGCCGTACAATTTCTGGCGATGGAGCTCATTTGAACTATGCGGTTTCGGCATTATAGCAAGCCTCGCAATATACGATCTCGGGGCGATCGGGGGCGTAGGAGGTCTCGAAGTCGTTCGGGCATGGGTCGCTGCCATGAAAGTGGTCCACGGAGTTTCTGTACGAGGTCCCGGTCCGGGAACAGGCGCAGTTGCGTTCATAGAACCTGGCTCTGTTCCGCTGGGTGATGCGCGCGGCATGGCGGCAATCCACGCAAGTCCGCGCCAAGGGTATGCCTACCTTCTTCAGGAATCTCAGCTCGTCCGGGATGATGCGATAGGCCTTTCCGCACTGCGCGCATGCGATGATCTCTTTGGAGACCCTCTCGTCAGCGTCCTTGATGTCATCGGGCAAGTCCGCCGCCGGCAGCGTCGTCTGGTATTCCCTTTCCTCGGGATCCAGCCACACAAAACCCTGAGCGACGGCCTCTTCCTTGGAGAGTGGAAAGTGTTCTGGAGCGATCGAGCTTGGATAGGCTATGGGCGAGAACTCTGCAGGGAAGAACTCACCATACTTGTACGTCCTGCCGAGACTGTCTATGTAAGGCACGTCGTCCATATGCTTCTTGATCTTCGAAACTAGAGATTCATACTCTTCTTTTGAATATCGCTTGTTCAATATGCAATACTGACTTCCTTTCATGCCCACGCAACCGAATAGGTTTGAGGCATGCTGGCAGTGCATGCAGTATTCGGCGTCCCTGATCTCGCCCCAGCTTTCGTAGGAGAATTTCACGTTACGTGCGCCCCAGCCGCAGGTGGTTGTCTCGTATAGGAGTTCGGAATGGGATCCGAAAAGAGAAGCATCGTAAGCATCTTTGCCAAAGGGCACCTGGAGATATTGGGAGTATTTAATATCCTCCCCTTCCCGGATGATGTAGCTCTGCTGCACATTTTTGGAATGGGTGATGTACTCGCCGGAGACCATGGCGTTCTGGACGCCTTGCAAGTACTTATATGGCTGGCCGCCCCATAGAGCATAGGCTTCGGCGGCGTGGGTAGTGAGGCCGCTCCATGTCGAAAGACGCATGTCCGCAAGGCGCCGTTCGTATTCCTCTTTCGAGTATTGGACGTTGAAGATGCAATATTTCTTCCGGCGCAGGTTCGCGCATCCGAAGCAGTCGGAGCAGCCGGCGCAGTCCCGGGAGAACCAAAGGTTGGCGGAATCCTCGCAGCGAGAAGAAAAATGGACCTGGTTGCAATTGGTAAGCCAGAAAGAACCGTAACAAAGCTGGCCTTTCTGGATATGGGAGTTATCGTAACAATGGGCGCTGAAGTCCACTCCGTTGCCGTAGGCGCTGTCCTCGGTGTGATTGGAGTTGAACATGAGATAGCAATTCTTCAACCCGTCCGCGTTGCCGGAATATTCGCTGTTCACCATATTAATACGGGATGCTGCTGGTAGAGGGACCACTTTGCTGAGCTCGAAGATCTGAGCCAGGAATGGCCGTGAGAAATCCACGTCCCGTCCGTACTCCAAAGGGTCCCAGGCATCGGAACGCCACTCATCGTCATCGTAGATGGTTAACCCGAAACTCGGCGCATATAGGGTGAGAATCTTCTTACCCGAGAGCGCGCTCGTTGTCCAGAACACCTTGCGCTCATTGCGAAAGGCTATGCGCCGTTGCATCCTGCAGGGCGGGCACCATGTCGGCGGCGGCACATCCATCTTCTTATAAATGCCGATGTCGTCCGGCTCGATGCGGAAGTCCGTTTTGCAGTTCTGGCAGGTTCGTGTGTCCATGGCGCGATTACGCGGTTTCTATGTTATAGCAGGTTTCGCAGTATACGATCTCAGGCCTGCCCGGGGCATACGATGTCTCGAAAGTATTGGGACATCTTCCTTGCGCGTGCAGCGCATGAATCTCCCCGTTCTTGAAAGTCTTACCATCACACACGCATTGTCGGGAATACAGGGCGGGAGCATTGCGCCATTGTATTCGTCCGACGTGCCTGCAATTGAAGCAAAGCCGCGGCAAGGGAAGGTTCATCTGGCGATAGAAGTCCAACTCTGCCCGGGTTATGCGGAAGGCGCTGGCACAGTCCACGTCACAACTCCCAAAGTGCCCTCCGTTCTCCATATGGCCGCACTGGACGACTTGTTCGAGTATCCCGTCGTCCGTTTCGCGGATGGAATCCGGTAGTTCACTGGCCTTGAGGCTTATATCGTAAGCCCTTTTCTCCGATGTCCGCCAATGGTATCCGAATTTTCGCGCTTCCTCCTCGCGGAATGGAAAATAGTCAAAGGCCTGGGTCTGCGCATAGCCGAAAGGGCTCATGTCCATCGGAAAGAAATCCCCGTACCTATGCGCCCGCCCCAGAGCATCAACATACGGCATGTCATCCATGTGTTCCCTGATCAGTGGCAATAGCGCTTCGTACTCTTCCTTCGAGTATCGTTTGTTCAGAATGCAGTAACTTTTGCTGCGCAAAGCCACGCACCCGAAAACTTTGCTTATTTGCCGACAGTTAATGGAGTACGCGCTCTCTATGGCATTTTCGCATTCCTCGATCGCCACCGTCCTTTGCACCGAGCCACCCGTGGCAATCGTCTCGTAGGCGAGTTCGGTGCCCTCGCTCGAAGTGACGTCCATACTGTCCTTGTTCGGAGGATAGATGACGCTTTGGCAGTGCCGCATATTCTGCGCTGTGCCGACAAAGAAACAATTTTCGAGTTCTGTGCCGTTGTAGAGATAGTCGCCCGAGCTATGCGTAACCTGAAACCCGTGCTGATACTTTACCGGGAACTTCAGCCAGGCTTCTTCGACTGTTTTCCTGGCATCTTGTATCCCCTGCCAGGAATCCAGTTTCAGTTCCCTCAACTTGGCCGCGTATGTTTCTTTGTCGTACGGTTCGTTGAAGATATGATAATTTTTATTGCGGAGGCCGCTGCAGCCGAAACAGTTCGTGCAGCCCGTGCAGTCCTGGCTGAACCACACTTCGACGCAGGACGAGCAATTCCGTGAAAAGAATGTCTTGTAGGATTGGTTGGTATTGATGCAGTGATAACACAGCTCGCAATCCTTGACGTTAAGGCAGTCGAAGCATCTCTTGCTGTATAAAAGGGTGACGTTGTATGAGCTGTCTTCGTCGTAGCCGGAATCGAAACACATGTAACAATTCTTCGAGTAAGCGACCTCGCCGTATTCGCTGTTCACAGCCTCCATGGACCACATCACTCCCCAGGGCACGGCGTTATAGAGGTCGCGTATCTGATCGAAGAATGGGCGGGAAAAATCGTATTCCTTACCATAAGCGAGGGGATCCCAATTATCGCTGTTCCAGTAGCGATTATCGTAGACAGGCATCGGAGCTTCCGGTGGCATGAGGGTGAAGATCTTTTTCCCGGTCGCGGCGCAGGTTCTGGGGTAAAGATGCCGCATATTGCGGAAGCCCATTCTGCGAATGGCCCGGCAGCGCCAGCAAAAAGTCGGCGGCGGTACATCTATCTTTTTATAGAAATCCATATCCGCGGGCTGGATGTGGAATTCGTTTCCACAGTTTTTACATTTCCTTGGTTCTTCAGTCATGGATCAGGGTAGATGGTCCCTTTTCTTATGATGCGGCCGCATAGTTGGAAAAGGGAGGCGAATAGGATCATCACGGACAATTTCCATTCCATCAGTTTACTTCTGAATGATAGCAATCCTCGCAATAAGCGATCTCCGGGCGGTCCGGACCGAACACGCTCTCGAGGGTCCGGCCGCAGGGTTCCTCGCCGTGAGCGTGAGGCGCCACATTCCGGTAGGTAATGTTTTCCCGACTCTTCGCGCTTTCCTTGCCGCGACACATGCAGGGGTGCTGGATGAGCCGTATGGGATCGGTCTTTTTCAGCCGCTCGTAGTGCCGGCAGTTGGGACAAAGGACAGGCAGGGGCAGTTTGAGCTTCCGGTAGAACTGGAGCTCCTGCGGGACGACCTTGAAGGCAGTGGAGCATTTCTCCGCGCATTTGCCTTCGTGGGCGCAGCCGAGGACGGCATCCAGGATATCCGCCGGAATATCCTCGTGGCCCGCCGGGATCTCCCGGGCGGGAATGGTGATCGGATAACTCTTCTCCTCGGGGTCCCGCCAGCGGTATCCGCGGGCAAGCGCTTCTTCCTTGGAGAGCGGGAACCACTCCTGGGCCTGGGACTCGTTATAGGCGAAGGGCGATACGTCCTTCGAGAAGAACTCGCCCCACTCCCCCGTCTCCGTCATTTGCGCGATGAGCTTCCCGCGCAGGGCAAGGTATTCCTCTTTAGAATAGCGGCGGTTCAAGATCGCGTACGCGCCTTTCTTGACCCCCGCGCAGCCAAAGAGATACTCGGCGCCGTGGCAGTTGTTGGAGTAATCCACGTGATTGCACCGCCAGCAGAAGATATCCATCATGTCCGCGTAGGATTGATCCGGGGTGACGCACTCATAACAGAAGTCAGTCTGGCCGGTATTGTGGCAATCCAACGACTCCTTGCCTTCATTAGTGAAGAACATGTAGCCGCAATTCTCGAGATTGTAAGAGAAGAACGATTCATGGGCGTTCTTAGAATAATAAAGATCGTTGCCCGTGCAGTTCACACTCTGGAGCATGCCCGGCGCCTTGCGGGGCAGCGCCATAGCGAGCTTATGCGCTTCCGCGGCGCACTTTTCTAGCCCCTCGCGAGTCGAAATATTGAACTCCTTGAGCTTCTCCTGATACTCCTCCTTGGAATACGGCTGGTTCAGGATATAGTAGGATTTGCCGCGCAGGCCGGAGCTGAGGAAGCAATCCGAGCAATTCTTCATATTAAAGCTGAACCAGCAGTTGCGGCAATCCTTCAGGTATTTGCAGAAGCCGCATCCGAAGGATTTATCCGAATCGAGGCATTGGTACATGAGCTCGGAGTTGTTCACGAGCCAGCAATCCATCACATCTTTGTCGTAGCAGGTGTAGTAGGAATAAAGGACGTTTTCCGAGTACCATCCCGCCGCGGTCATGTAGCAGTTCTTACTGAACCCGAAATCGTTGGCGTACTCGGAGTTCGTGCTCGCGATGCCGTCGTCGTTCTGGATGCCGAGCGCCGGTACCATTAGAAAAAGCTCCCGGGCCTGCTCGAAGAAGGGGCGGTTGAGATCGAGTTCCCGGCCGTGATCGAACGCATCCCAGTTATCCGACCACCAGCATTTCTGGCAGTAGACGGGGAACGGGGCGTCGGCCGGATACATGGCGATCATGGAGCGCTTGCAAAGATCGCAGGCGCGCCGGTAGAGCGTACGTTCGTTCCGGAAGAGCATCCGTCGCTGCAGCCGGCAACGCGGACAAAAGGTTGGAGGCAAAGTACCCATCTTCTCATAGAATCCGAGGTCGTCAGGCGAGAGGTCAAAGGCCTCACCGCAGTTCCTGCACGTTTTTCGCTGGGTCTCCGTCATGCGATCTCGGCGTTATAGCACTCTTCGCAGTATACGATCTCCGGCCGCTCCGGGGCATAGGTCGTCTCGAACTCGTTCGGGCACCGGCTCGCAGAATGGCTGCTGTGCACGCCGGTGTTCTCATGAACCTGGTAGTCGCACATACATTGCCGATGCCAGAGCATAAGGGGATTCCGCAGGGACAAGCGGGCCTGGTGGCGGCATTCCACGCACAATCGCGGCAATGGCAGGTTGAACTTGGTAAGAAACTGATGTTCCCTCGGAATTATACGGTAAGACTTCTCGCAGTTCGCGCAGCCGATGACCTCGTTCGCTATCTCAGGAGCACTGTCTCGGATATCGTCGGGAAGATTGTTAGACGGGACTGTGGGCTTTCGCTCGGCGGGCTCCCGTTCCCTCCAGCTGAAACCTGCCTCCCCCGCCTCCCTCTGCGAGATCGGCATGAAGTCCGCGGCGGCCGACTCGTTGTAGCCGAAGGGCGAAAGCTCGGCGGGAAAAAAGTCGCCATACTTGAAGGAACGCCCCATCCTGTCAATATAAGGCATATCGCCCATCTGTTGGACGATCCGTCTGGATAATTCCTGGAATTCCTCCTTTGAGTACTGCACGTTGAAGATGCAGTATTCCTTATTGCGGAGGCCGATGCAGCCCAAGATATTACTGCAGCCATGGCAGTTGAAGGAATAACTGGCGTTACTGGAGCCGTATACGGTCATGCAGAAAAGCTGCCGCGAGGCGCCGACCCCGGAGTCGAAGGATTCATAGAGCAGCTCAACGCCTGCGCCGACGCCGTAGCCGTCGTAGGAGTCGGTCAATCTGTCCGCGCCGTTCTGGATGAACTTGCAGTTCCGGGCATCTCCGGAGATGTCGAAGCAATATGTGCAATCCGCGACATTCTGCATATTGTCGCCGGTGGTGCGTTCGCATCTGAGGAGGTTAGCATACTTCCTGATATGGCTCTGCTTGAGGGACTCGAATTTCTGTTTCGCGGCCTCTACGCCCGCATGGGTACCGAGTTTCAGCTCCATCAACCGCTTCTGATAATCCTCCCGGGAGAACGGTTCATTGAAGATGTGGTAGGACTTGCCTCGCAAGCCGACAGAGCCGATGCAATTATTACAGCCCCGGCAGTCGTACAGGAACATGCTGTCCACACAACCCTCGCAATTCTGCGAGAAATGGGTCCGGGTGGATCGCACGAGATTCACCGCTTCATAGCAAAGCTCGCACTGTGAAGCCGCAAACACGTCGAACGTGTCTTTGCAAAAATGCGCCCTGGCCGCGTAGGCAAGGTTCTCGCCGCCCCAAGAGGCCGAGACCAGATAGCCGTCCTTCATCTCGCCCGTATATTGGGTA
>JANWIW010000025.1 GCA_025449695.1 Minisyncoccota bacterium
GGGCTGGGGCTGTTTACACCTCCACGCGATGCCCATCGTACGGAAGGCCCTGAGGATCGCGCGCTCGTCTGCGGGCTGGCCGTTGCCGACCGTTGCGGAAAGCGTAGCCAGGCTGAGGAGCGAGCCCATGTCCGTCGTTTTGCGGATGACGTTCATGAGCCTCTCCGCGCTCAGCATGTCCTGCTCCCCGGCCTCGTCGAAATTGCCCGGCTTGCCTTGAATGGCAAGAAAGGTCTTCGGCGGAGGCGGGGCAGGGGGCCGGGACAGCGGAGGCTTGCTCTTCGGCGTGAGCTCCGGCTGTGCATTGCCGGATCGATCAGGAGCGGCGCGCGCAGCGGTCGAGGCTGAAGTCTCTTTCCGCGTACCAGGCGGTACATGAGGTTTTGGTCGATTCGTCTTCCGAACCACGACCTTCTTCGATCGCGGCGCGGGCGGGGCAGGGGGCGGAGGCGGGTCTTGCGCCGCTGCTTCCAAAGCGTTTTCGACCAGTGCGACATCTGCCTCATCGGAGACCCCGGATCCTTCCATTGCGGGGACAGTGATCGTTTCGATCGCGGGCTCCGGTTCCGGCTCGGCCATGACACTCGTTGTTTCCGTCCCAACAGAGAGAACTTCGGCCGGTTCCACGGCGGCGGCCGGCGGAGGCGGGGTTTCCATCGGTACCCTGATGGCCCCGACATCCTCGGACTTGAGGCTCCAGACGCTCTCGGCCGGCCGGCAGTCGCGCTGGCGTTGCGGACGGGGCGGGAGGGCGGTCAGCTGGGTGGGGGGTAGTACGGCCTGCATCTGGTTGAATCGCTGCAGCGCTTCTGCAAGCCGCACCATGTCCCGCTCAACCGCCACACGGGTGGCCGCCGGGACTCTTTGCCAGACTTCGATCCGCTCGTCTCTCGGCAAGGCCAGAAAGGCCTCGAAGGCTGTAATCTGGACCAGGGTGCTGGAACGAAAGTTGATCAAGCGCCAGAGAAGATAGACCGGGTCCTGGCGCAGCGGCAGTGACAGTGGTAGTTGAGGCCGTTGTGACATCTCGGCCACCTCCTTTTCATTTCATTGCATCCGATCTGTAGTATTAAGAATTGATCTCGAATGCTGGGGTCAGAATACGAATAACCCGTAGGGCTGTCAAATATGGAAAAGAGTGAAAGCATCCATAGACCAATAGCCCGCGGGTGCGAGCTATGGGCTGATGCCCCGTATGCGGGGCGCATACGGTGGAAGTGAATGGAAAGAGCAGATGAACGCGACCTATGCGGTCTCGTCCGCGGCCGGGAGATCGCCGCTCTCGAGGTAGTTGTCTCCGCCGAGCGCGGCGAAGATGTTGAGCCACCGCTCGGCGTTATCCGCCGCGCGATCAAGCAAAGCCTGTCGCTGCCGCGGGCTCATCTTGCCGATGGCGGCAATGGTGTCTGCATCGCTCTCGAGATTTGCCTCGACGCTGTGCGTGCTCATGCCGAGATGGGTGAGCATGTCCCGCAGGCGGGTATACGTGGCGGACACGGTATCCTCCTCTGCCTCGAGTTCCGCTTCCACATCCACGGCGATCGGAGGCGGTTGGGGTTTCGGGCGGAACCGAAGCACTTTCCTCGGAGGCGCGGCGCCTTCCGTGGGGGATGCAGGTTCCGTTTGTGCGCCGATGCGATCGGAGAGGCCGAGGCCGACGGGTCGCAAGTGGCGCTGGGTGGGCTCTGCGAGGTAACTCAATAGGATCGGCCGGCTGCCGTCCCGGAGCGCTCGCTCTTCAGCAACACGGCGGCTTCCGCCAAGGATGCTCGCCACATCGTCTCTCGTCCTCTTGCAAAGGATGCACAACCCCGCCGCTTCCGCGACAACGCGTTTGCATTCCGAGCAGAGCGGCTTCGCGTCCGTTTCCCGGTTGTAGGGCTGGACGAATACTGTCGTGGCCATAGGTCCTCCCAGGGAATCAAGGGTTTGGGTCTCTACTGTTATTTATGGCAAGGCCGGACAGGTTTGGCAATGGATAAGAGCCTTGTTTCTGGGACAAAACAGGGGATTTGAGCCTGTGGATAAGTATATATTGTATATATCTTGCGTTCTGTTTAAATATATACATGCCGAGACCCACTCATCTCACCCCCAAGCAGGAGCGCTTCTATGCGGCGCTCAAGGACTACGTAGCGCAGAACAAAATCGCTCCGACCGTGAGCGAGCTCCAGAAGGTCATGGATATCTCCTCGCCTCGCGGAGTCGTCCAGTACCTGGAGTCCCTGGAGCGGAAGGGCATGATCCTGCGCGCGAAAGGGGAAGCTAGGGGGATCCGCATCCTAGAGAAGGAGAACGAGCCCCAGGTGGAGGTGCCCGTCTTCGCCTCCGCCGGCTGCGACAACGTCATGACCATGGCCGAGCGTATCTTCGACGAGTACGTCTGCGTCGCGCAGAGCCTCCTCCATGGCAAGGACACGAAGCAGGTAGTGGGCATCAAGGCCTCCGGGAACTCCATGGTGGATGCCGGCATCAACGATGGCGACTACGTCCTCGTGGAAGTCACGGAGAACATTCACGACAACGACCTCGTCGTGGCCATCATAGACAGCTTCGCGGTCATCAAGAAGATCGAGTATGCCAATAACGCCGTGATCCTCCGGCCCGTCGCTGCCGACCCCCAGTACAAGCCCATCATCCTCCGCCGCGATTACCGCATCTTCGGCAAGGTCATAGATGTGCTCCGTACCCCGCAAAAGGGCGAGCTCGAAATAGTCCCCCTGTATTCCCGTTAGATTCCAGATTCCAGATTCCAGATACCATCCCCATGACTACCATTCCCATCAGATCAAAGTCAAAAGGAAGCTGGCCTGCCATGAGCGAGGCCAATGGCCGAGTCGAGTGGACCTTCATCTACTCCGTCTACGCGAGCGTCTTGGCCGTCGTCCCGCTCATCCTCCACTTCGTAGACATTGCCTGGCCCTATAAAATAGCCATCTTCTACGCGGCGTTCCTCGCGATCTCCTACGGATCGCTCCTTAGCTCCCGGGGCAGGAGGGTGATCATGGGCATCAGATCGCGTTTCTCTCTTCTCTCTTCTGTCATCCTGAGGTCGCAGCAGCGGCCGAAGGACCTTCTCCGCGTTTCTCTCCGTTTTTTGAAACAAAGCTCAATCGGCTTGCTAGGCTGAGATTTGTTTTGCCCTTTTCCCGGTGTCCCCACATTGCCACAAGCACCCGAAGCCTCTACATTGAGCGGATGACCCAGGACGAAGCTCTCGAGATAATGAAGACCGGCGCGAACGTGTTCCTGAGCGGGGAACCCGGCTCCGGGAAGACCTACACCGTGAACCGCTACATCGAGCACTTGAAGCGGTACGGCATAGAGACCGCCGTCACCGCCTCGACCGGCATCGCGGCCACCCACGTGGGCGGCATGACCATCCACTCCTGGTCCGGCATTGCCATCAAAAGGGATCTGACCGAGGACGAGCTGGACGCCATAGCCTTCAAGCCCGGCGTCGCCCGCCGCGTCGGAAAGGCCAAGGTGCTTATTATAGATGAGGTTTCCATGTTGGACGCCCAGGTCCTCGATGTTGTGGAGCGCGTCTGTTCCAGGGTGCGCGGGTCCTCCAATGCCTTCGGCGGGCTCCAGGTCATCTTCGTGGGTGACTTCTTCCAACTCCCGCCCGTGAGGCACCAGGGGGAGCCGCAGGCAGATTTCGCCTTCGATTCCGCCGCCTGGGCCAAGGCCGAACCCGCCATCTGCAATCTGGACGAGCAGCACCGCCAAACCGACGGCGCGCTCTACGAGGTCCTGCGGAGCATAAGGAGCGGTTTTGTGGACGACGCTATCCGCGAACAGCTGCAGGAACGCCATGGCCACCGGCCGGAGCGGGAGGAGCACGTGCCGGAGCTCTACACGCACAACGTGGATGTGGACCGCATCAACACGGCCAAACTTCGCGGGATCGAGGGGGATACCGCCACGTTTACCATGACCTCTTCCGGCAGGGCGCTCTTCGTGGAGCAGCTGAAGCGCGGCTGCCTTTCGCCGGAAGTATTGGAGCTGAAGGAGGGCGCGCTCGTCATGTTCACGAAGAACAGCCAGGACGGCAGCTTCGTGAACGGCACGCTTGGAACCGTGGAGGGATTCGCGGAAGGGGACGGCATCCCCCTCGTCCGTACCCGTAGCGGCAGGCTGATCGGCGCCTCGCCCCTCGAGTGGGCGATGGAGATACCGGGCGTCGCGGCGGCGAAGATCACCCAGGTGCCGCTCCGCCTCGCCTGGGCCATGACCGTGCACAAGAGCCAGGGCATGAGCATGGACGCGGCACTCATGGACCTTTCCCGCGCGTTTGAGTTCGGCCAGGGTTATGTCGCCCTGTCTCGGGTCCGGACCCTGGACGGCCTCTTCCTCTTGGGTGTGAACGAGCAGGCCATGAAGGTGCACCCTCAGGTCCTCGCCCGCGAGGAAGCGTTCCGCCGCGACTCCGAGGCCGCCCGGGCGGCGCTCGCCGGACTCGCGCCTGAAGAGCTCTTGAAGCGCCAGGAAGCATTCATAACCCGCCTGGGAGGCAAGCTGCGCGACCCGGCGATGAAGCCGAAGTACGATTTGAACAAGCTCCGCGAAACCCATGCCAAAGCATATCGCCCATGGAGCGAAGAGGAAGAAAGGGAGCTCCTGAAGCACTTCGATGCGGGCCTGGCCCACAAATCCATCGCCGCCCTCTTACGAAGACAAATAGGAGGGGTTCGCGCCAGGCTTAAGAAATTGGGTAAGATAGAATAGTACCCATATGAGGGTTGCCTGGTAGGATACGCGCATGCAAATCCTCACTCGATACTGGTTCAATTCTTCCGAAATACAACGGGCCCCTTAACGCTGCGTCCTAGGAGGACGCAAGGGGCCCATACGCGCGATCACATCTCGAACATGCTGGGGTGCCGATCGGAGATATCGATGAGCGTGGTTCTCCAGAGGGCTTTTCCGAATCGCCCTCCTCTTTGGGCGACAACGACGTCGAAGATGTTCTCGCTCCGCTTCAGCGCGGCGAGCCAGGCCTCTTCCATATCTTCTTCGAGATCCTGTTCTCCGGCGGTAACGATCTCGAAAGGGACATCCGGTGCTACGTGAGCTAGGCTGTCAACGAGAAGCGGCGGAACGATCTCTCTCGCGAAGTCTGCAGTCGCCGGCGCGCAATGGAAGAGCACTCCCACATGTCCGGGCCAGCGATAGGCCTCGGGCAGCTGGTGCGCCGCCTTCATTGCCTCGGCGATTTTCACGACGAGGGGCGCCGCTTCAGGCGGAAAGACCAGCCAAAGCTGCGGCCGGATCTTGCCGTCGGCCGATCCAACGATTCCGAGATAATCCACCTCGATTTCGAGAAAGAAACGGATCGCGTTCATTCCTTCCCCGAGAATAGTGTAAAGCTTCAACGTGCACCTCCCTGAGGCATTTTTACAACCAAATTCTCAATGAGTCAAGCTTACGCTTGGTACTACGGTACAATGAATCCTAATGGACACCGCCTGGCATTCACTGGAACTGGCCGCTCTTTATAAACAGCTCTCTTCTTCGGAAAACGGCCTGACCGGCGCGGAAGTCTTGAAGCGGATTGCCCAGTACGGCAAGAACACCCTGCCGGAGAAGAAGCCCCGCTCGGTCGCCTTGACCTTCCTCTCTCAGTTCGCGAGCCCCCTCATCTATATCCTCATCGCCGCGGCGGCCACCGTTCTCTATATGGGCGAGTACGCGGATGGCGGCATCATCCTCGTGGTTCTCGTCTTCAATGCGGTGATCGGCACGATCCAGGAGGGCAAGGCGGAGAACACCCTGGCCGCCCTGAAGCGCATGGTGACCACCTCTGCCACGGTGATCCGGGACAGTAATGACGTAACCTTGCCGGACACGGAGCTCGTCCCGGGCGACGTCATTCTTATCGCGGAAGGGGAGAAAGTCCCCGCGGATGCCCGCCTCATCAGCGCGGTGGGCCTAAGCGTGGACGAAGCGAGCCTCACGGGCGAGTCAGTGCCGGTGCTGAAGGCGCCGCAGGTCCTGCCGGCAGGCCTGCCGCTCGCCGACCGGCGGAACATCCTCTTCAAGGGCACGAACGCCGTGAGCGGCAGCGCCATCGCCATCGTGGTCGCAACGGGCGCCATGACGGAGATCGGCCGCATCTCCGAGGCCATCGCCGGCGTGGACACGGAAGTGCCGCTCAAAGCCCGCATCCGGTCCCTGTCCCGGCTCATTATCGTCTGCGTGTTCGTATTGGCGGGAGTGCTCCTCGGGTTCGGGACCATGAAAGGAATTCCCTTCCGCGAGCTTTTCGCGACCGTGGTTTCGCTCATCGTTTCTGTGGTGCCGGAAGGACTGCCTATCTCCGTCACTGTCATCCTCGCCGCAGGCGTGTGGCGCATGGCCCGCCACAACGTCATCGTGAAGAAACTCCAGGCGGTGGAGGCGCTCGGTCAGGCCCGGGTCATCGCCGTGGACAAGACCGGGACCCTGACCCGGAACGAGATGATGGTGGAGCGCGTCTACGCCGGAGGTATCCTCTATGACATCACGGGACAGGGCTACGCGCTCATGGGCGACGTGGCGGAGAAGGGGAATGTCATCCTGCCCTCCGACCATCCCGCCTTTCTCATGGCCGCCCGCGCGGCCGGCTGGACCGCGAACGTCCACCTCATGCCCATCGCGCAGGAGGGCGGCTGGAAGGTCTCCGGCGACCCGACCGACGCCGCGCTCCACGTCCTCGCGGCCAAGGCCGGATTGTCCTCGCCGGACACGGCAGACCGCGTCGCGGACTCGCCCTTCGATTACCAGTTGAAGTTCCACGGCTCGGTGTGGAAGCTCGGGGGCATGCCGCACTTCGTTGCGGTTGGCGCGCCGGACGTCATCCTCCGCGCCTCCACCCGGACCTGGGACCCTAAGGTACCCGCGCATTTGGATCAGGGCGCCCGGCGCGACCTGGAAGGGGTCTTTTTGGCGCTCTCCGAGAGCGGCTACCGCGTCCTCGCGGCGGGCGTACATCCCGGCTTCAAAGGGGAGAAAATGCCCGGCCATCTGCCCCCGCTCGAGTTCGTGGCGTTTTACGCCATTCGTGACCCTCTGCGTCCGGAGGTGCCCGAGGCCATGGAACGCGCCGCATCCGCGGGTATCCGCGTGCTTATGATCACGGGTGACCACCCCGTCACCGCGACCGCCATCGCGCGCGCGGCGGAGATCCCCGACCCAGAGAACGTCATCACCGGCCATGACCTGGACATGATGCCGGACGAGTATCTCCTGCCGCGCCTCGCGACGACCCATGTTTTCGCGCGGGTGACCCCGGAACACAAACTGCGCATCATCAACCTCTTCCGCCAGCGCGGCGAGATCGTGGCCATGACAGGGGACGGCGTGAACGACGCGCCTTCCCTCGCCGCGGCCGACCTCGGCGTGGCCATGGGCAGGATCGGCACGGAGGTAGCCAAAGAAGCCGCGGACATCGTGCTGACCGACGACAACTTCGGGAGCATCATCGCCGGCGTGGAAGAAGGCCGGGCGATCTACGCCACCATCAAGAAGGTGGTCCTTTATCTCTTCTCAACCGGCGTGGGCGAGGCTCTGGTTATCGCCGCCGCGATCTTCATAGGGCTTCCTTTGCCAGTCACGCCCGTGCAGATCATCTGGCTGAATTTCGTGACCGATACCTTTTTCGTCATTGCGCTCTCCTTCGACCCGCATGACCAGGGTCTCTTACGGCAGCCGCCCCGCGCTGCCAGGTTTATTCTGGATGTCCCCATGACGGCGCGCATGCTGCTCATGGGCACGGTCATCGCCCTCGGCTCGCTCTTCGCCTTCTCGCAGTACCTGGGCAGTGATCCGGCCAAGGCCCTCACCATTTCCGTGACCGTCCTCGCCATGTTTCAATGGTGGAATGCCTGGAACTGCCGCTCGGAACGGGAGTCCATCTTCGCCCGGGACATCATGGCGAACCGCTGGCTGATCGCCGCCACGGGCGTAGTGTTCCTCCTCCAGGTTCTCGCCATCTACTGGGGGCCGCTCTCTGGGATCTTGAGTACCGTGGCGCTCGACGGTCGGGACTGGCTGTACGCTCTGGGTATTTCCCTCACGATGATCCTGGCAGAGGAAGCGCGCAAGCTCACGGTGCGGGTATACCGCCGGCACCACGGGACGGCTTGAGAGAGGAGACGCATGACCCGCCTTCACGGCGACAGGGGCGGATCCTCACGTTCAGGCTGCATTGAAGCCTTTGGCATCCCTCGCAAAATAGGCCATAATGCGCGCCATGGTATTAAGCGTCCGTGATTTAGCCAAGAAGTTCGGCACATTCGCCGCCGTGGACGGTGTGTCCTTCGATATCCAGGAAGGAGAGATATTCGGGCTCCTGGGCGCGAACGGGGCGGGTAAGACGACTATTATCCACATCCTGCTCGACCTCATCGCCCCCACCTCCGGCGAGATCACCGTCTTCGACAAGAGCATGCGCACCCATCGCCAGGACATTCTCCAGCAGATGAACTACGCCTCGCCGTACGTCGCGATGCCGTACCGCCTGACCATATTCGAGAACCTGATGATCATCGCCGGCCTCTACGGCGTGCCGGACCGCAAAAAGCGCATAGACGAGGTCCTGGAACTCTTCGAAATCACCAACCTGAAGCACAAGCCCATCTCCCGCCTCTCTTCCGGACAGGTTACCCGGGTGACCCTCGCCAAGTCCTTCCTGAACCGGCCGAAGCTCCTGCTTCTCGACGAACCGACCGCGTCCCTCGACGTGGACATCGCCTTCCGCACCCACGACATTCTGCTGCAGGCGCAGAAGGAGGAGGGCATGGCCATTCTCTATACCTCGCACAACATGGCGGAGGTGCAGAAGATGTGCAGCCGCATCGCTTTCATGAACCACGGCAAAATCCTCGCGACGGGCACCGCGACTGAGGTGACGAACGCTATCCTGAAAGAGGAAAGAGACGAGCCCGCGCTCGAAGAGGTATTCTTTCACCTCGCGCGCACCGCGCCACCCCGATGAAATGGCATCGCATACGCACCGTCATCCGGCGCCATGCCTACGAGACGCGCCGTAATCTGAACCGCGTGACCGACGTGGTGTACTGGCCGATCCTGGACATCGTGGTCTGGGGTTTCTTCACCATCTACCTCTCAAGCCATGAGACGACGGGCGGCCAGCTGGTCGGCTTCCTCATGGGCGCCATCATCCTCTGGAATCTTTTCTACGGCTTCCAGCGCGACGTGGTGGTGGGCTTCCTGGACGAGTTCTGGTCCAGGAACCTCACCAATCTCTTCGCCACGCCGCTCACCATCAAGGAATACCTGGTCGGGCTCATCATCGTGGACCTCGTGAAGATCAGCGTGACCATGATCGCGGCCACCCTCCTCGCCTGGGGGGTCTATTCCTTCAACCTTTTCGCGTATGCCTGGGGCATCTTGCCGTTCCTCCTGAACCTTCTGCTCTTCGCACTGGCTATCGGTCTCTTCAGCTCTGCCCTTATCCTCCGCTACTCCACCAAGGTGGAGACTCTGGCCTGGAGCTTCGGCGGCCTCCTCCAGCCGCTCTCCTGCGTGTTCTATCCGCTCGCGATCCTGCCCGCCTGGCTCGCCGTCGCAGCCAAAGCCGTGCCCACCGCCTACGTCTTCGAGGGCATGCGCCAGGTGCTCCAAGGCGGGGGAGTGAACTGGACCTACGTGATCACCGCCCTCGCCCTGAACGCGGTCTACCTGGCCCTCGCCGCCTGGTTCTTCTCGACTATTTTCCAGATCACCCGGGAGAAGGGCATCCTGGTGAAGATGGAGTAATATTACGGATATGCATGTAGCCAAACTCGCGCATTCCTGCCTTTTGGTTGAGGCGAAAGGCGCACGTATCCTTGTGGACCCGGGCAGCTACGCTTTTGCGGACCGCTCGCGCGAGCTTTCGGAGATGCGGGATCTCACCGCCGTCCTTATCACGCATGAGCATAACGACCACGCGAGCGTGGACGCGCTGAAGCTTGTCTTGGAGCACAACCGGATATCCGTGTACGGTCCGGGCAGCGTGCAGAAGAAGCTCGCCGCGGCGGGCATCGCTTCCGAAAGGCTGGAAGATCGCAATGTTATGATTGGCGATCTTGGGGTGGAAGTTATGACCGGTCTTCATGCGGACGGGCCGTTCACGGAGCACATGCCGAACAACGCGTACTGCTTTGACCACACCCTCCTCGTGCCGGGGGATTGCTACGACGAGCGATTGACCGCGCTTGCCGCAAAGGCTCTTGCCTTCCCGATGACCGCGGGCTGGCGGAATGAATCGGAGGGACTCGCGTTCCTCAAAAAGATAAGTCCCGCGATGGTGATACCGGTCCACGACGGTTTCGTAATGCCCAAACACCGCCGCTCCAAACAGGAGCAATGGGCGGAGCTTTGCGGGAAGATGGGCATGAAGTTCTTTGCGCTTGAAGGCGGAGAAGACCCCATAGAGATATAGGCCGGAGACAAGATATAATATACCCATGAAGCTCACCAAGTTCGGGCATTCCTGCCTGCTGATCGAGGAAAAGGACGCCAGGATCCTTTTCGATCCCGGCATGTACTCGGCGGGTTTCGAAGACCTGGCCGGCATCGACCTCATTCTCATCACCCATGAGCACTCCGACCACCTTGAGATGCCCACACTGCAGGCCCTCCTCGCTAGAAATCACAGCGCGCGGGTGATCACCGCGCCTGCCGTGCGCGACATCCTCCAGAAGGAGGGCATCGCCGCGGAGGTCATGTCCGACGGCGAGGCCATGGAGGTGAAGGGCGTCTCCGTCGAGGCTTACGGCGCGAAGCATGCGGAGATCTACAAGACCATGCCGCTCGCGGATAACATAGGCTTTTTCATCGGCGGCCGGTTCTTCTATCCCGGCGATTCATTCACCGTGCCGCCAAAGCCGGTGGAGATCCTCGGCCTGCCCACATTCGCTCCGTGGATGCGGATCTCCGAAGGGATGGACTATGCCGAGAAGGTGAAGCCCAAGATCGCCATTCCCATGCACGACGGCATCGTGAAACAGATCGGCCTGGCGCATTTCCTGCCTACGGCGGTCCTGCCCACATTCGGCATCCAGTTCCTCGTGTTGGAGCCGGGGATAGCCCAGGAATTTTGATCGGGGTGGCGTAGATTTATCCACCGCCTTCCATTTTGACGCGGTCTCGAGGAGTTTTTAGGCTGAGGGTATGCCAATGCCTCGAAAGCCGAGAAGAATCTGCCCTGTTTGTAATCAGGAAGTTTCACGTCCCGAGAAGAAATACTGCAATAGCATCTGCCATAGTGAGTATCAATACTTTTCGTATATCAAGCGGTGGAAAGCCGGAGAAGTAAGCGGGCTGCAGGGTCTCGGAATAGTTTCCGGATATGTGAAACGGTTCTTGAGGCGGAAATATAATGACAAATGCTGCTTGTGTGGTTGGTGTAAAATCAATCCTAAGACCGGCAAAACTCCTTTAGTGGCGGATCATATTGATGGAAACTGGCGAAATAACATCGAAGATAATTTGCGACTCCTCTGTCCGAATTGCGATTCCTTAAGCCCAACCTACGCAGGTCTGAATCGGGGCAACGGAAGAAAGGGACGGGTATTGAGTAAAAGGGCCAAAGAAGGTAAATTGTTCATGCAAATGCCGGAGTAGCTCAGTGGCAGAGCGACTGTTTCGTAAACAGTAGGTCGCGAGTCCGATTCTCGCCTCCGGCTCAGAGTGTCCAGGAGGGCGGAAGAGAAATGATATAATCATAATATGAGTGTCGCAGATGAATTCGTGTCGAAAGAGGAGCGCCATTTCGCTTTTCAGATAGGGAAGGATGTCGCCTCCGCCCTGTCCGGTTTCCTGGCCGGGGCGATCGTGGCGAGCATCATCTGGCTCGCCGCCTGGTACCTGGTCCTGGCCCGCTGAGCGGCCGGGGGTAATTCGCCTTTCCTATCCACGAAAGTGTGGTAGGCTTGAGTCGTTATGGAGCGACATACCTTAGAGGAATTGAAGACCGAGACCCGCCGTTTAGGCGGGCGGCTTTGACGTAGAGGGCAAGAAAAAAAGGATCGCAGAGATCGAGGCGGCCATGGGAGCGCCGGAATTTTGGCAGGACCGCGCCCGTGCGGACGCCCTCCTCGCGGAGATGGGCGAGGTGCGGGATGTCGTGGAACAATTGCAGGCCATCGACGACGGCATCGCCCTCCTCGAGGCCGCGCCGGAGGATGAGGCCCTGCTTGCCGACGTGCGGCGGAACTTCCGCGCCCTGGAACTAAAGACGCTCTTTACCGGCCCCCACGATAAGGGCAATGCGGTCATCACTATCTATCCGGGCGTGGGTGGGGAAGACGCGGAAGATTGGGCCCGTATGCTTTTCCGCATGTACGAATACTACGCGAAGCGCCGCAAGTGGGATTTCCGCGTCATAGACGACAATCCCCGGAGCCTCGCCGCGGAGGTCAAAGGAGGCCATGCTTTCGGCTGGTTGCGGGGAGAAATGGGCGTGCACCGCCTCGTGCGCATCTCGCCCTTCTCTGCGAAGAAACTGCGCCATACCTCCTTCTGTCTGGTAGAGATCCTGCCGGATCTGCCGCCGATGGCAGCGGATGCCCTGGATATCCCCGAGAAGGACCTCAAGATAGAGTTCACCCGCGCGGGCGGCCCCGGCGGGCAGAACGTGAACAAGGTGGAGACCGCCGTGCGCATCGTCCATCTTCCGACCGGCATCGCCGTCGCCTCCCGCGCGGAGCGCTCCCAGAGCCAGAACCGGGAGAAGGCCCTCTCTCTCTTGAAGGCCAAGCTTCTAACCCTCATGGAAAAGACCCAGGCCAAGGAGCTCGGCGAGCTGCGGTCCACCGCCAAACCCGAATGGGGAAGCCAAATCCGCTCGTACGTGCTGAACCCCTACCAGCTGGTCAAGGACCATCGGACCGAAGTAGAGAAAGGGAACGTGGAAGCCGTCCTCGACCGAGGGGAAATAGATGAATTCATAGAGGCCGAAGTGGAGCTCGGAACGCGGAAGGAGTAGTTATTCCACAATCAGGGTGCCCTTCATGCCCATCTGGCGGTGCTGGCCTACCGAGCAGTAGTAGGTAAAGCTGCCCGCCTTGTCTGCAGTGAAGGTCAAGGTCTCGCTCTTGCCGCCCTGGAGCTTTGCCGTGCGCACGTTGTCATAGCCTTCCAGTACCCAGTCGTGGAGGCCGTTCTCGTTTATGAAGGTGACGGTCACCTTCGTGCCTTTCTTCACTCTGATCTCGTTCGGCTGGTAATAGAACTCGCCGCCTTTCACGGTAATCGCCTGCGCCATGCCGGTGCCCGGGGCCGGCTGGTTCACCGTCGTGGTCGCCGGTTGCACGTCGTTCCCTGCCGGCGTGGAGGTGGAGACCGGCGGTAAATTCGAGTGATCTCCCATGGGATCAGCGGGCGCGGATGCCTGGTTCCTGTTCAGTGCGAACGCGACTCCTACGACGACCACAACGACCACCGGTATGGTCACCCAGAAGGCGGCTCGGCCCGAGGATTGATTGGACCCATCCATAGTATATATAGTATGTTGGTTTATTTTGGGGTAATAATAGCCCAGCCCGGCGTGCAATGCACGCAAGGCTTCATCGGTCTTTAAGATATCTTTAGCCAGTTTATGTCATAATTAGGCCATAACTAATATTGGGTTTCATGAACAATCTTATCCTTCAAATTCTTACCGATCCTGATTCGCGCACGATAGACAAGGTTGAAGAAGTAGCACTGTCGCAGACCCTATTCTGCGCCTGGTCATGCAGCTGATTTGTTGAAGTATGAGTCATGGGAATGACTACATCTAGGGGTTTCACGGGATCGATAGGTAAGGGAATTCGGTTACTTTACAAAAATCTTATTGAGCCTAGATCGACGGAGGAAGATTCTCGCAGACGTGAGCGGATTTTAAACATAATACTCGTCGGTGCACTCACCCTGCTTTCATTGCTCGATATCCAACTCCTCGTGCGGACGCTTGAGCTGGGAGATACCTATCGTGGAATACCTTTCGGTATTTTTTCAGTCATAGTATTGTTTTTTACAGGTCTTTTATTTCTATCGCGCCGCGGATACTTTCTGGCTGCTGGCTATCTCTTTTTAAGTTGTTATTTTCTTGCTGCGACTTATGGAGCGTATCGCTGGGGAGCAGATCTCCAAAGCACGCTCCTAAGCTACGCGTTCATCATCGTCGCCGCTAGCATACTCATCAGTACGCGGTTCAGCTTCGTCATGACTGGCATCATCGCCCTCACCATTTTGCCTCTCTGGTACCTTCAATTGAACGGCTATCTACCCTTCGAACGCTACTGGACCGTGCAACCGGGGTTGTCCGACACCCTAGTATTCAGCTTGATGTTGACCGTCATAGCGCTTATATCTTGGCTTTCCAATCGCGAGCTGGAACGCTCCTTGGAGCGGGCGCGGAATTCTGAGGCTGACCTCCAGGTAGAGCGCGATCTTCTGGAGATTAAGGTCGAGGAACGGACCCGTGAATTGAGGGAACTGCAGTTGGAACGGATGAACCAGTTGGCACGCCTGGCGGAGGCGGGGCGATTGGCTGCAGGCATGATCCACGATCTTTTGAACCCGCTCACGGTGGTTGCCTTGAGCATCGAGGAATTGGATCGCAACGGCAGGGAATTAAAGGACGCCCAGATCTACCTTGAGAACGCGATTCAAGCTTCGCGGCGCATGGAAGATCTTATTGCCGCCGTTCGCAAGCGCATGAGTGATGGGGAAATACGTATGGAGTTCTCACCGACCCGTGAGATACAAGAAATCCTTACCCTATTCTTCTACAAAGCAAAGCGTGCTGGCGTCAGTCTGCGCTTCATGGGAGAGGGGGAAATTCAAATGTTCGGTGATTCTCTGAAATTCAACCAAATAGTTGCCAACTTGGTTTCTAACGCAATCGATGCCTATGACAGTATTCCGTTGAGTGAAAGCAATCGAGAGGTAGAAGTTCAAATTTCAGAAAAAGCCAATGCGATAGAGGTGATTGTAAAAGATTGGGGAATCGGAATCTCGGCTGAAGATGTACTTCGAATTTTTGATCCGTTCTTTACAACGAAAGAAATGAATAAAGGAACTGGTTTGGGATTGGCAACGGTAAAAACTTTAATAGAGAAATCTTTTCAGGGAACTGTAGCGGTAGAAAGTGATGCGGGAAAAGGTAGTGTATTTATAGTTAGATTACTAAGACAAACAGCTGATGTATAGGGATATTTTACAACAAGCGGTTGGTTTTTTGCGCCGATCCCAGTTACGCGGCGGGAACTTTCCAACCCTTATCTCGAAAGATCCGGATTTCAAAGAGGAGGTTTCCGTGCGGAGAACGATCTTTACAACTGCGCTCATCCTGGATGCGTTGGGCGATGTGCACCTGCCGGGTTCGGATGAAATCAAAGATCGCGCAAGCGATTTTCTCCTCCAAGAACGGAGCGGCCATTGGTCCTGGAACTACTGGGAGAAGGCCGAGCCGGCTTCGGTACAGGCTCCGTATCCCGACGATCTGGATGACACGGTAGTTGCCTTGGCGGGATTATGCCGTTCCGATGTAGGAGCAGTAGATGCGGCCGTCATGGCCCATGTCGTGAAGCTCTTGATCGCCGCTGAGATCCAGCCCGGAGGACCTTACCGGACATGGCTTGCACGGGATTACGGATCCTTGAGTCCCGAGCCCGATCCGGCCGTGAACGCGAATATCGCCTATTTCCTCGGCTTGCGGTCGATCGCATTGCCCGGCCTTGATGGGTATCTGCGCGGGATCATCGAAGCGGGGAACTACAGATCCCCTTATTACGCGTCGACATACCCGGTCGTGTATTTCCTTGCCCGCGGATGCCGGGGGAAGAAAGCCGGTCTTGTGAACTTCTTAAAGCAATATCCTCCGAAGCATGCTCTTGATAGAGCTTTGGCGGCCTCGATCTGGCTGGACCTTGGTTATCGCGACAGGGCGGGACCCTTGGTGGAAGCATTGTGCGGATCCCAACGGGCGGATGGAGGATGGCCGGCATTTCCTTTCTGGGTGGATCATATTGATGCGGATGAGCCGTCCCATGCGGGTTCGGAAGCACTCACTACCGCGCTCGCTATGCAGGCGATTTGGAACTACGCAAGGAAGCATGAACAATCCTCATCTGCGCCGATGCTTCCGCAGGAAGACAGGTTCCGCGAGAGCGTAATCGGCCGTGCGCGTGCGCGCGCAGCTGAACTTCCCGCGGAACTCGGGAAGGATATGTTGCAGCTACTCGACAACGTCGTGGCGGAAGATCAGAGCGGACAGATCACTCTTTTGCCTCTGTGGTGGCGCGATGCGCTCCGGGAAGGGCATGGCATCTCCGAACGCAAGGTCAGCGCTCTCGCCTTGGCCAACCTATGGGGCTGGTTGGGATATGCAGCGGCGGACGGCGTGATGGATCTCGGAGAGCGCCGGTTCGTTCCCTTAGCCTCATGCGCCCTTCGCGAATGCGATCTTCTCTATGCGCAGCTTTTTGCCGGGGAGGAAGAGGGGGATCTTTTCCGGAATATGATGGCCCGCATGGATAACGCGAATCTTAACGAGATCAAGGAAGGAACTCCATCCTCGAATGATCCGGCAGCGCTTGCGGAAAAGAGCATCGGGCATGCCATCGGGCCGCTCCTCATGCTCTTGTGGTCCGGTCATGGGCCAAACTCCTCAGAGTTCGGAGCAGCAATTGAATTCTTCACGTGCTACCTGGCTGCACGGCAGTTGAATGATGACGCCCACGATTGGGAAGAGGACCTGGCCCGCGGCCGGTTGAATCCGGTGGGCGCATTGCTCTGTCCGGATGGGATAGTGCCGGCCAAAGAGGACATCCGGGCATTGCGGCAGGGATTTTGGGAACGTAAGGTCGTGGAGGTTGCCGGGACCATTGACGGGTTTCTGAAGCGGGGCCGCAGGGCCTTGGCTGCCCTCCCTCTCAAGGATTCCGGGCGATTCGAGGGCCTTCTGTCCGGTTTGGAGAATGCCACGTACCGGGCTGTCCAGGAAAGCCGGGATACGCTGCGTTTCCTCGCTGCCTACAAAAGTTAACCACAGCCCTCGTTTTTGGAGGCTGCGCGGCGGTTGCTACAATGAAGTTATGAATACCGATGCCGTGGCTGCCGCCCCCGAACAGCTCTATACCATGCAGGACCGCCAGCCCATGACGAGCCATGGGGAAAGGCCCTACACCAAAACCTTTCACGACCTCCCCGCCGAGGAGAAGCCGCGGGAGAGGCTGCTGCGGTACGGCCCGGGCGTGCTGTCCAGCGCGGAACTCATCGCTATCCTAATGGGCGTGGGTACCCGCAAGGAGGACGTCATGCAGCTCGCGAAGCGGATGATCAAAGACTATGGAGAGGTGGCGATGATCAACGAGCGGAACCCCAAGCGGCTGGCCACCGCTTTGGAGATACCCGAGGTCAAGGCATGTCAGCTGATTGCCGCTTTCGAATTAGGACGGCGATTCTTTAAGACCTCCGTTCGTCCGGCGACCATCCGGACCGCGCGGCAGGCCTTTGAGTACGCCAAGGATATGCGCGAGCTGCCGAAGGAACACTTGCGGGGCATCTATCTCGATGCGCACTACCGCGTGCTTCACGACGAGACCATCTCCATCGGCAGCGTATCCGCGAACATCGTGCATCCGCGCGAGGTGTTTCGTCCGGCTCTTGAGTACGGCGCCTCGGCGGTTATCCTCGTGCATAACCATCCCTCCGGCGTGGTTAAGGCATCCGCCGCCGACCGCGAGGTGACCTCCCAGCTCGTCGAGGCGGGGAAGATCATGGGCATTCATCTCTTGGACCATGTCGTGGTCGGCAAGAGCAAGTTCGAGAGCATCGCCGTGGAATATGACATATAGGATCTCGAGCCCGGTACCGCTTCTCATGGAAGCGTTCCCTGAAACGGTCGCAGTGTTGCGCGATGCGGACCTCCGCACATACTTTGAAGCCTCCTTTCCTATATTCATGCGCCGCTTGCGGAACTTTCGTTCCGCAAAAAGCCTGACGTTCAAGGAAGAGCGGGAGATGCGCTTCATGCTGGAAGCTCTGCTCGAGGCCAAGCGGGCGCTCTTAGAGAAAAGAACCCGCAGGTAAGACTTTCACCGTTCCACTTCTTCATTCACCCATTATTTCATCCATGTTCAGCCTTCCTAAAATAGACTATCCCTACGAGGCCCTAGAGCCCTACATAGACATGAAGACTATGGAACTCCACCACACCAAGCACCACCAAACCTACGTAGACAAGTTAAACGAGGCGATCGGCAAGCACGCCGAGCTGGCGGACAAGCCTCTGGAAGATCTTTTGAAAGACCTGAGCGCGGTGCCCGAGGACATCCGGACCGCCGTCCGGAACCACGGCGGCGGCCATTACAACCATTCGCTTTTCTGGGGCTACATGGCCCCCAAGGAGGATGACGGAGGAGCAATGCCGGATGGTATCGGCAGGGCGGTCTCGGACGCGTTCGGCGGCGCGGACCAGTTCCGGCAGCAGTTCGCGGATGCGGCAGCTAAGGTGTTCGGTTCCGGCTGGGCTTGGCTCGTGTTCGACCCTTCGGCAGGCTCGGGGCAGGCGAGAGGGCAACTCAAGATTGTGTCCCTGCCGAATCAGGATGCGCCCGCGATGTTCGGGTGGAAGCCGGTGCTGGGCTTAGACGTATGGGAGCACGCCTATTACCTGAAGTACCAGAACAAGCGCCCCGACTACATCGCCGCCTGGTGGAACGTGGTGAACTGGAAGAAGGCAGAAGAGATGTACGAAAGAAATAAGGCTTGAACCAAAAATCCCCCGGAAGGGGGATTTTTGGAGGAGCGCTCACGAGATACGGAGCGACCCCACGCGGCTGTCAACTTGGTTCAACTTTAGCGCATGTAGTGAGGCTGTCAACAAACGCTTCATGTGGATTTTATGTCCAACAGTGGACCGGACGGGGATCGCACCCGCGTCTCGCAGTTGACAGCCGCGTGTCCTACTATTGAACGACCGGCCCACCTCTGTTGGACCGGTTCATTTCAGCATTCCACGTTCAAGGAAAGATAAACTACGCCACTTTCGGTAGCATCACCTCCAGGGCCTTCGGGCGGATCTTGAAGCGCAGGGGAGTGCGCATGATCTTCACCTGGCCGTCCAGAGCGACGGGCACGAAACGGGTACGAGAGTCGATATGGACCTCCTCCACACGATGTTCCTCAAGCTGGGGCTCGTTGGCCCGTTTGCTGAAAATGGCGTTCGCGAAGGTGCGAATAAGGTCGGCCCGCTTGGTGCGTTGGGCGAGTCCGATGTCCAGGAAGCCTTGGGTCAGGCCCTCGCGGCGACTCATACGGAGCCCTTCCAGGATGTATTCGTTGTTGCCGATGAAGATGAAGGAGGTGCGGCGGACGAGGTCCTTGCCGCCCATTTTGAAGCGCAGAGTGAGGGAGGGGTATTTGCGCAGGATCCTCGTCATGGCGTGCGCGAACGCCTTGACCTTGTGGCCTTTGCTTCGCCGCACCTCTTCTTCCTGTTCGTGGGCGATGCGGGGATAGATGCCGACGGTGGAATTGTTCAGGAAGACTTGCCGGTTCACCTCGGCGATATCCACGGGTTCCGCAATGCCTTCGGCGAGCACTCGGAGGGCCCCGTCCAGATCGTCGGGGATGCCGAGATCGGCCGCGAAGTGGTTGAACGAGCCGCAGGGGAGGACTCCGAGCCGGGCGGAGGTTCCCATGATGCCCGCCGCCACGGCGGAGAGCACGCTGTCCGGGCCGCAGCCGGCGATGATCTCCGCGCCGCCCAAGGCCGCCTCGTGGGCGCGCTCCACAACCTCTTCGTTCGTCTCGGCGAACAAGACGTCCGCAGCGAAGCCCCGCGCCGCCGCCGCCTGTTTCAGCGCCTCCAGGTTCTCCGCCGGTGGGCGGGTGCCCGGAGCTTTATGCAGGATGATCGTGAGAGGGCGATTCATGCATGGGGGTCAGCGGAACTTTGCGATGTTCACGGTGACTTGGAAGTTGGCGGTCGCGATGGAGCACGTGCCGGTTTTTTTTGCTTCGAACCGCATCGCGGGGGAAGGAGGGGCGCCGTTCTTCGCGACCTTCTCTTCGAACGCGAGGGGCGCCACCGCGCCTTCGGCGCTGCAGATCACCTCCGGGGCCTTGTGTCCGTTGGTGAGGAGCGTGAAGCGGCTGCCGGGGGAGTAGTTGAAAGTCCTTCCAGCATCCGCAGGGCCGATCATGAGGGGGCAGCTGCCCAGCGTGCATTCAGGACGGCGCAGGATAGCCTCCGCGGTGTTATTCGAGCCGCGGGCAAGTCCGGCCACGAGGAGCATGCCTCCGGCGGCGATCAGGAAGGAGAGGGCTGCGGTGCGCGGGTTCATGAGAAGCTCATCCTACGCCGCCCCCAGGTAAGAAGTTATGAAGGAAAAACCGGCCTGGAATGCGGATTGACATATAAGTAAATACGAATATACTTATTACATGGCCGACATGTGCGACAAGATCCAGAGCCTCGGCAAGGGGCTCGGGAACCCCTGCCGCTACCGCATCCTCGAATACCTCATGCGAGGCCCGCGCACGGTGGGGGAGATTGTGAAGAACGCCGGTCTCTCCCAGCCTGCGGTGTCCCAGCACCTGAAGACCCTGAAGATGGCGGGGCTGGTGGAGGACGAGAAGCGCGGCCAGGAGGTGTTCTACTCCCTGAACGCGGGACACATGCTCGAGATGCTGAACGCCCTGACGAGGAACATCGCCCGTCACCACAAATAACATACAATCCTTATCATCGCTGCCATGACAACCTTCGACCAGATCGCGTCCGCCGGACAGGTTAAGGATACGATCGCCGCGCTCAAAGCGAACGGGATCGGCGCGGAGTTAGTCCCGGCGGGCCCGGATGCCTCGCGGCGAGCTCTCGAGATCATCCCGGCCGGCGCGGAGATCATGACCATGACCTCGGTGACCTTGGGCACCCTCGGGCTGGCCAAAGAACTGAACGAATCCGGCAAATACGATTCCGTGCGGGCCAAGCTCGCAGTCCTGGACCGCGACACCCAGAAGATGGAGCAAAAGCGGCTCGGTTCCGCGCCCGCTTGGACGATCGGCAGCGTGCACGCGGTCACCGCGGACGGCGAGGTGCTCATCGCATCCAACACGGGCAGCCAACTGCCGGCCTACGCCTACGGCGCAGGGAACATCCTGTGGATCGTCGGTGCCCAGAAGCTGGTGCCTGCTCTGGCGGAGGGCCTGGAGCGTGTGCGGAGCTATGTATTGCCTCTGGAGGCCGAGCGCGCCCGCAAGGCATACGGGGTCTCCGGCAGTAATATCAGCAAGCTTCTCATTATTAGCCGGGAGGTGGAACCGGGACGGATCAAGATGATCATCGTTGGCGAGCCCCTCGGGTTCTGACTGCAGTTGACGTTATATAGTAAATTATGTATTATGTCTTCCAGTAAGGAGGACAGCCCATGGTCGCAGAAGCGAGGAAAGTCGAGGGCTTCGGAGACGTTTGGGAGTGGGCGCACGGGAGCGACAGCGAAGAAGGGGAGTTCGCCGTGCCGCGAGAGGTTTCGGTGGATGAAGTGTGGAAGATGAGCCAAAGCGCGATGCCTGGATCAGGAGCATCGACACTTCGTTCGAGCCGGCCATTACCTACACCCACGTCGGTGGCCTGCAACAATCGAGGCAAGAGAGCACGTCCTAGACGTGCTCTTCCGTTTATGTAGGCTGGATAAATTTTCTATAAAGTTCCACAGATGGGGGCGGTTGTTATCTGAATGGAAGGCGCTATAGTGAGTTCATGCGCTTGCTGGTAGTGGAAGACGACCCGGAACTGGGCGGAACGCTCCAGGCCGCGCTCACCGAGCGCTGTTTCGCGGTGGATCTGGAGCCGGACGGTACGCGCGGGTCCTGGCTCGCTCGCACGAATGACTACGATGTCATTGTGCTGGATCAGGTGCTGCCCGGGAAAAGCGGAAAGGATATTTGCATGGAGCTGCGCGCGGCTAAGAAAAGCATGCCGATCCTCATGCTCACCGTGCAATCGGAGGTGGTCGACAAGGTGGACATGCTGAACGCCGGGGCGGACGATTACATGACGAAGCCTTTTTTCATGAACGAGCTCGTGGCCCGCATCCAGGCATTGCTGCGGCGCCCCGTGCCGGTCCTGGACCATATCCTCGAAATCGGCGATCTGATGCTGGACCTGCAGACCCACGAGGTGCGCCGGGCGGGACACTCCGTGTATCTGACCCGCAAGGAGCTCCAGCTTCTGGAATATTTCCTGCGCAATGCCGGCCGCGTCCTTTCGCGGGGCCAGATACTGGAGCACGTCTGGGATGTGGACGCTGATCCTTTTTCGAACACCATCGAGACGCATATCTTGAACCTGCGGCGGAAGATCGACCGGGAGCATAACCGCAAGCTGATCCACACCTTGCCCGGCAGGGGATACAAGCTCGCCCTCGAGAAATAGAGGGGATATACTGGACCAATGGCGCATATCCACGAGAAGATAGATTTCGGAGCGGACGCGTTCGTCGTGTACGGCAACAAGGTCCTCCTGTGAAAGCACGAGAAGTACGGCCTGTGGCTCGGCGTAGGCGGCCATGTAGAACTCGAGGAGGACCCGATGGAAGCAGTGATCCGGGAGGTGAAAGAAGAGGTGGGACTGGATGTCGAGTTAGCCGGCGCGATACCCCAGGTCCCCGGGACGGGCAGCCGCGAACTTCTTCCGCCGCGTTTCTTGAACCGCCACTTCACCGATCCCGGCCACGAGCACATCGCCTTCATTTATTTCGCCAGGGCGAAGACGGACCATACCGTTGAGACGGAGGCCGAACGGAGCCGGGGACTGCACTGGTTCACTGCGGAAGAATTGGACGATCCGAGCTATGAGATATTGCCCCGCATCCGCCATTACGCCAAAGCGGCCCTCAAAGAACTGGGCGATAATCATTGAATCTTGGGTCGAAATTTGCTAGACTATGATAGCCCTGAAGGGCCGATTTTGTTGGTATTTTATTTGTAAATGATAGCTTTCCAAAACGTAAGCAAGATATATCTGGGCCACTCGCCCGCGCTTGAGGATGTCACTTTCCGGGTGAACCGCGGCGAGTTCGTGTCCATTGTGGGCCGCTCCGGCGCCGGAAAATCCACCATCATCAAGCTCCTGATCGGAGAAGAGAAGCCCACCAAAGGGAGGGTGTTCTTCGGCCAATACGAGGTGAACAAGGTGCGTGACAATGACCTGCCGGCCCTCCGGCGGCACATCGGCATCGTCTTTCAGGACTTCCGCCTCCTTCCTCAAAAGACCGCGTATGAGAACGTGGCTTTCGCCCTGGAGGTGGCCGGCCGGCCGCAAAGCGAGATCGACGAGCTGGTGCCTCAGGTCCTGGATATGGTGGGCTTATCCGACAAGCTCAACAACTTCCCGCACGAGCTCTCCGGGGGCGAGAGGCAGCGCGTGGCGATCGCCCGCGCCATGGTCCACCGTCCCGAAGTGATCATCGCCGACGAGCCCACCGGCAACCTGGACCCTATCAATACCTGGGACATCATCAACCTGCTTCTCAAGATCAACGAGCTGGGCACCACCCTCATGCTGGCCACCCACGACAGGGACATCATCAACCAGCTGGAGCGGCGGGTGGTCACGCTCGATCACGGCAAGGTCATCCGTGACGAAGAGAAAGGCAAATATATATTGATTTAGTGCATAGTGAGTAGTTGGTAGTGGATAGGAACTACCAATTTCATCTCTCCCCGGCTACTCACCACTCACTACAAACTACTCACTAGAAAATGGTTACCGTCATCTCCCGCATCATCCATTACGGCTTCAAGAACTTCTGGCGAAACGGCCTGCTTTCCACTGCCACGGTGGCCATCGTGAGCCTCTGCCTCGTAGTCTTCGCCGGCCTCATTCTGGCCAATACCACCTCCAGCCGCCTCATCGGCTTCCTGCAGGACAAGATAGATATCTCCGCTTACTTCAAGACGAACACCCCCGAGGACGAGATCCTCGCGGTCAAATCCGCCCTGGAAAAGCTGCCAGAAGTGAAATCGGTGGATTACATCTCGACCGAAGAAGCCCTCGCCATCTTCAAGGCCCGGCACGAGAATGATCCGGCGTTCAGCCAATCCCTTGAGGAGCTGAACAGCAACCCCCTGGAAGCTTCTCTGAATATCAAGGCCAAAGACCCGAAGAACTACGAAGTCGTCGCCGAATACCTCAAGAACCCCGATATTGCCCAGTACCTTGCCACCGACAATCCCGTGACCTATTACAACAAGCAGGCGGCCATTGACCGCCTGGCTGGAATCATCACCGGCGTGGACCGGATAGGGCTTGTGCTCACGATACTCCTTTCCCTGGTGGCGGGCCTTGTGGTGTTCAACACCATCCGCCTCGTGATCTATTCGAACCGGGACGAGATAAGCATCATGCGGGCCGTGGGTGCCTCGAATACCTTCGTCCAGGGGCCGTATCTCATGGAGGGCCTGATCATCGGCGTGATCTCCGCGGTGGCATCCCTCCTGTTCATCTTTTTGGGCTTCCTCCTGGTACCGCTCTTCTATCCGGGCGTCACCGCGCTCGGCATTCCCGATTTCAGCTTGTTTGGCTACTTCGGCTCCAACTTCTTCAGTATCCTCATGTATCAGGTCCTCTTCGGCGTGGGACTGACTGTGATATCGAGCCTCGTGGCTGTGAAGAAGTATTTGCGGAACTGACGCCGCTACCCGTGCGGCGTTCATCCTGCTTCGTCCTGCGAAGCCTTGGCGAAGTGGGGCTGCGCCCTACATAGCCTCGGCGAAGTAGGGAGCCGGTAGGAGCATAGTTTTCCATTTCTCCGTTTGTCATCCCGGAAGCCCAGCTCCAGTTTTCCAAGCTGGGGCTGGGCTATCCGGGATCCAGCATGTTCCGGCGATCCTGGATGCCGCATCCCGCCGAAGGCGGCAAGTGCGGGATGAGATGACAGGTCAGAATAGCGCTTGCTGGACGGGGGCGGCTTCAGTTTCCCCCTAAAACTTCTTTATCTTCTCCAGCTCTGCAGCGATGTCGTCATGGATGGCCTGCACATCCTCGGTGAGGCGGCGATGGGCGCGGGCATCGCGCGCGAGGCGGGCGGCATCGCGGTCGAGTTCATGCTCCATGAGTACCAGTTCGGATGCCAGCCGTCGGCGCAGAAGGGCAATCCGCCCCCAGGCATAGATGATCGCGCCGGCGATCAGGGCAAGCGCGGCTATGCCGGCCAGGGCGACGAACGTCCATTGCCCGATGCGTCCCACGGCATCGGCGCTCCAACTGCGGACGTTCAGCGGATCGTTGCTAGCCACGGGCAGGGAAAGCGCGCCGCGGCTGTCCTGGGCGCGGACCTCGAACGTGTAACTGCCGGGAGCCAGGATATCACTATAGGCAAGGCTCCATTTCCCGTTCGCGCCGGCCAGGGTGGAAAAGGTAGCCGTCCGGTCGCCGTTCACCAGGCTGGCCAATATTTTCGTGCCTGCCAAAGCCTTGCCGGAAGCCACGAATGGTTCTTGCGTGCCGGATATGGTCCGGGTATAGGTCTCTATGACGGGAGCAGGTATCGGTTCCACAACGATATCCAGGACGGCATCCTGGGCGTTACCCGCGTTGTCCACGGCACGGACCGTCACCGCGTGGCTGCCGGGCGCCTGGAGCGGTAGAACGTACTGGCCCTCCCGTCCGCGGAGCGCGTCGGCCTCAAGCCAGTCGCTATTGCCCACCTTCAGGTGATACTCTTTCACTCCCGAGAGTGAGTCCAACGTCGAGAAGGCGAGCAGGGGAAGGGGGTTCGAGGGATCGTTCAGGTCTTCCCGCGCGGGCTTGAACGGTTCTGGCGGAGTGCGGTCGATCCGGACCTTGCGGAAGGCCGTGGGACCCCAGCCTGAGGGGCTGTGAAACTGCAAGCCGAAGTACCAGGTGCCATCATCCAGGATGTCCAGGTTGTAATCTATGGACCCGGCAAGATCTTTGGGCTCGGTCGGGACATTTTCCTTACCTCTCATGAGCCCGTAACGGACGGCATCGACGGTTGTCGGGAGGTTCCACGATGCCGTGAGGACGGGCGAGCCGGACCAGGCTTCCTGGTCGGGGTGGGTGCTGGAACGGATGACCGGGGCAGGCGTCTTCTCTTCGGCGGGACGCGTTCCGGGAGCGGGTGCGGGAGCCGCCGGGGAAGGTATCGTGCCTGCGGCCAGGGTGAAACGGCCCCCCGAGGTGCCGGTCAGGATATTGGTGCCCTGGCCGTCGTTCGCGAGCACCGATCCGGAGGCGAAGTTCACTGTCGCCATGCCGGTGGACTTTACCTTGAAGGTGACGCGAAGGACTGTGGCGGTGCTGCCGCGGTAACCCGGGTTCAATACGACCCCTTCGAAATCAACGGTACCCCCGCCGTTCGAAAAGGACGGTTCCTGCGCCCACAGCTTGATGATGGAGCTGTCCTTGGATAGGGCCTGCACCTGGAGCTGGCTGGCGGAGAAGACAAGCTGGCCGGAGACCGCGTTCATGGCCTGGTCGGGCGTCGCCACTACGACGCTCACGGTAAAGGTCTGGCCTACGGCAAAGCTGCCTATCCCCGGCAGGAGGCCGAGCGTTGCTGCCGCCGCGCGCGAAGGCATGGCCATGCCGCCCCAGAGGCCGAGGGCGAGGATAGCGAGAACGAAGGCGGCGGGTTTCCTCATTGCGGCATGCGCGTTCTCTTTGCGCGCCATACAAGCGCGGCAATGAGCGCGAGGGTGAGCGATGCTGTAAGTATACCTCTCTTTGAGACGCGATCGCCCCAGGACAAGGCATGTGAGGGTTCGAGCCTGGCGATGCGCTGATTGCCGAGAGTATCTATCGCCTTGACCTCGATCACGCTTTTGAGCTCTTGGTCCTGGAGGATATAGGGGCTCGCCGCCGCGATCCAATCGCCCTCTTTGCCGGGGCGCTGTTCGCGAACTTCGTAGTGGCCGATACCACTCCCGCGATCCAGGGCGTTCCAGGCGACGAACCACCGTCCTTCGAACACGCTGGAATCCCGGCCTATCGCGGGAAAGAACGTGCCGGGCGAGGCCAGGTCAAGGGCGTTCGCGGGCGGGAGAGGACCGGCGGAGAAATCAAGGCGCGCAAGAGGTAACGCCATCGCAGTGCCCTGGCCGTCGTTCAGGTATGCGGTCACATGCCGCGCGTTCACGGTGACGCGCTGGTGCTCGGCGGGGGCGATGATCAGGCTGAAGAGGAGGCCGGGTTTGGCTTCGGGGACGTCGGGCAGGAGAAGGCCTCCGAAACCGCCAGGAATAACGCCGCTGAAATGAATGACCCCGTCCGCCGCGCGCGGGGCGTCCACCCAGAGGGGGACTATGGAATTACTGGTCGAAATGCGCACGGAATCGAAGGAGCCCATGAGGGCGATATCGCCCTGGATGGCGTTCAGCGCCGTGCCCTGTGTATCCAGAAGCACATTCACCCGGTTCTCCGCGGGTTTTGCCTCAAGAATGATATCCGCAGCGGATACAAAGCCTGCGCCGCCAAGGAGTCCTGTAAGGACCACCGCCGCGAAGCCTATGCGCTTCAAGAGGGCAAAGGAGTTCATTATCCGGTCCAGTAATATGCCATGATGCTGAAATCGACCAGGTTCACGGCGCCGTCATGGTTCAGGTCGAAGCGCTGCGGCGGGGCCGACCGCTTATACCAATACGCGAGAATGGAAAAGTCCACGATATTGATGCGCTTGTCGTCGTTCAGGTCGGATGCCGCCGGGGCGGCGGATTTCTTCTCCGCTTCCACATTCTTGGTTCCTACCTTGAAGGTCACCGCCTTTCCATATGCGCTGATCTCACCGGAAGTCGCGGTGCGTGATTTGGCGAGATGGTCGCCGAGACCAAGCTCGTCCGTGTCGAACTGATAGGAGTACGCGCCGTCCTTGTCCGTAACCGCTTTCACGATCGCTTCCTCCTCGGAATGTATGGATATGGTCACCGGGCTTGCGGGCGCGCTCTGTCCGAAGAAAGTGATGACGTCCCCCTTCTTCACCTCGGCCTTGTCGGCATTGATGGTCGGGGGGATGAACACGCCGCTCACCGCGACCGTCGCGCCCTGGGTGATCGAGACGGGAAATGTGGAAAGCGCGGAACGGTTGCCCGCGGCATCCTCGGAATACAGGCTGAAGATATAGTTGCCGCCGCTCAATCCGGCCAGACTCAGCTGGAACCGCGCATCCTGTCCCACTTTCGCGGACGCCACCACGCTGGCATCCTTTAAGAGAGTAACCGTGCTTTTGGGGTAGGCCAATCCGGAAAACACCGCGCCGGTAGGAGGGATGCCGACATCGCCGCCCCCCCCTCCGCTATTGCCGCCGCCGCCGCTTCCACCAGGATTGCTGCACGCCGAGGTGTTGAAGGAGCAATTGGCGGCGCAGGACAAGCTACCGCCGCTGAAGCCAAGGTTGCTGCAAGTGGCGCCATCCAGGCTCGTCCCGTCGCATTGCTCGCCGGCGTTCACGATGTTGTTACCGCAGGTCGTGTTGGCGATAGCGGTCACCGTTACGGAACCGGCCTCGGCACGGCCGTGACCGGTGGTCGCGGAAAGCACGAATACCCCGCCTAAGATGAGTAAAGGCAGTATGGCGCGTGGGGAGCGGACCATCACTTTCTGGATCTTTCGACGATCCAGCGGTTGTAGCGACGTACCGACGAGGGTAGGAAGATGATGATGAGCAGGACGATCAGGACAATGAGATCATACTGCCAGGGCAGAACCCAGAACCAAATGCCGGCCTCCGCTTTGGAATTGCTCTGGCCAAAGGTAATGTCTAAGTGCGCCCGGTAGAGGCCGAAGCGCGCGCCATCATCCGCCCAGTCGCTCGTGAAGCTCTTGCGGCTCTGGGGCAGGACGGCAGCGCCGTCCCTGTTGACCGGGATGGTACCTACCGTCATCCCGAAGAGGTTCTTCACGGTCAGGGTGCCCGCAGGCTTCAGGGAGACATTGCCGGTGTTCTTGAAGGCAGTGGTAAAGGAGATAGGGCCCTTATTCCAGAGACTGGCCTGGTTCGCGGTGAGGTCTTCGACGATGCCGCTCTCTTCGATATCTCCCGCTACGGTGAGATACACGAGCACTCCGGCGCGGGTGACGATCGCAACCTGCTGGCCGCCGCTTCCCGGAGGCGTCGTGCTCCACCAGATCACGGCGAAGTGGCCGCCCGGCGCGCCGTCCTGCGGCACTTCAATAGTGAACGGCACAAAGCGCTGCTCGCCCGGCTTTAGTTCGATGGAAGGCGCCATGTTGAACCAGGTGGAGAGGTCACTCGTCTCCTTGGTGAAGATCTTCTGGCCGTTGTCCTCCGTGAAGCGCTCGAAGGACGGATAGAACGTCTTGGTTTCCTGGTCTTCGTTGATCACCACCATACTGCCCTGCATCGTGTCGCCGGGGTTCACGAAGTATTCCAGGCGCACGGGACCCACCGTCACCGCGTGGACGGCGAAGGGCGCGATCAGAGAACCCACCAGGACCGCCAGAAAGATTCGCTTAAACATAATTAAGAAAGGGGGGACCGCTTCAGCATAATACATCCCCATGGATTAGCCAATGGACCGATGCCCATGGGCAAGGCTTTGACCGTCCTAGTTGGCAGTACAGCTATAGGTGAGGGTGTCGGCGTAGGATCCGGCCTGCGTGGTCGCGCTGATGGCGGCCAAGTGGCGCACTACCACCTCCCGCCCGCTGACGCCTACAGTAGAGCTGGCCAGGGTGACCGTGCTCACAGAGAGGCGTCCCACTGTGGTGCCGCTGAAGCTGGTCACAGGGTTATAGATGCTGTTCAGGCTGAGCGTCCCGCCGCTGCCCGCCGCTGTGGTCGTGGCCTGGATGCCGTATCCTTCCGTTCCCGCGGCCAGGGTGGCGGTGGTAGGGAAACCGGACGCTGGAGAGGGAATGAGGTAGGCCGGCGAACTCGTGGCCAAGCCGCCATTCACGGCGTTCCCCGCGTCGGAAACGGAGAGGGTACAGCCGAGGCCGGTATTACAGGAGAGGCTAGTGGAAGCGTTCGGGGTGGAGGTGGCTACGGCCAGGGAGGTCAGCGCTCCGAAGGCGCTGGAGCTAATGTTTGTATTGCAAGTTATGGTTGAAGTAACGCTTGCGGAGACGGTGACCGTCGCGCTCTGCGCATGGTCCCCGCCGGCGAACCACGAGAAAACCATGAGCGCGGTGAGCACCAACCCCAATCCGAAAGGGAAATCTTTCTTCATTAATTCTTAATTAATACTTAAGGATGTTTTAAGTATAAGAGCTGTATTGACAGCTGTCCTGTGGATAACTCTGGTAAACCTAGTTACCCACGCAGCTATAAGTAATCGTATCTTGGAAACTGCCAGGAGGGGTAAGCGCGGAGATGGAGGCCTTATGCGTCACGAGGGCCTCGCGATTAGTAACGGGGGCTGTGGAGCTGGCTAATGCCACATTAGTGAGGGAAAGGCCACCCACGGCGTTCCCCGTCTTGTTATAGATGGAGTTTATGCCTAAAGCGCCGCCGCTGCCCGCGGCTGTGGTCGTGGCCTGGATGCCGTAGCCTTCCGTGCCTGCCACGAGAGTAACGGTGCTCGAGAGGATGTTGTACGCGGGCGAGGTAGTGGCCAAGCCGGGCTGGGATCCGTTGCCCTGATCGCTCACGTTTAGGGTACAACCCAGCGCGTTACTACAGCTCATCGTAGTGGAAGCGTTCAGGGAGGAGGTGTTGACGGCATTGGTGGCAAGGGCCCCAAAGGCGGTGGAAGTGACATTGGTATTACAGGATACCGTGCTGACGCCGGCGGTCGCGCACACCTTTGTAGAATAGGCGGCGGCGTTGCCGGCATGCGCACTTGTCGTGGCGGATATGGAGAC
>JANWIW010000026.1 GCA_025449695.1 Minisyncoccota bacterium
GATTCCCGCCTGCGCGGGAATGACAGAGCCTCAGGAAATCACTACCATTGTCTTATCATGAGAAACTCTGGCTCCTCTATAGGGAGAGCACCTCGCTTTCTCATTTCTTGGTAAATGGTTTCGGTCACGAAAGGCATAAAAGGATGGAGAAGAGTAATTAATTCAAGCAGGGTCTGAAGAAGTTCTTGCTGCCGGAAGCCCTTGCTAACTTCATCCTGCAGTTCTTTTTTTGATTCTTCAATGTATTTGTCAGCGTATTCATACCAAACGAATTGATAAAGCTCCTGGGCAGCTTCGTGCAGTCGAAGAGCATCAAGGTGGAGAATTACTTCTTTTTTGAGCCGGGCAACTCGGCCGATCATTTTGAACGCTTCTAAAGTTCCCCCGTCGGCTTCGATATCGTGAATCTGTATCCCTTCAGCATTCGCTAATACAAAACGGGCGATATTCCAAAGCTTGTTCGCGAAATGGCGCATGCCTTTGATCTTGTCCTCGGCCAGCGGAATGTCGTTCCCCGCGGCGGTCGAGAAGACCAGGGCGAAGCGCAAGGCGTCAGTGCCGTGGGTGTCAATTACTCCCAGGGGATCGACGACATTGCCCTTGCTCTTCGACATCTTCTGGCGGTCCTTGTCGCGGACCAGGCCGTGCAGATAGACTTGTGCGAAAGGCGGCTTGCCGGTGCGGTAGTAGGAGAACATGATCATGCGCGCCACCCAAAAGAACAGGATGTCCCAGCCGGTCTCCATGAGCTGGGTTGGGAAATAGGTCTCGAAATCCTTTTGCCCTTCTTTTTGGGCCATGAGCGCGGCAAAAGGCCACTGGCCCGAAGAGAACCAGGTGTCGAAGGTATCGGGGTCCTGTCGGAGCTTCCCGCTCCCGCACTTCGGGCAAGCTGCGGCTTTATCCTCGATGTCCAGGATGATTTCGTTGCAGTCCTCGCAGTATTTGACCGGGATGGGAATGCCCCACCAGATCTGACGGGAGATGGACCAGTCCTCCAGGTTTTCCATCCAATGCATAAAGACCTTGCGGAAGCGCTCGGTCACGATCTCCACTTCGCCTTTCTCGATCGCGGCCACCGCCATGTCGCGGAGCGAGGGGCGCCCCGCCTTCGCTAAAGCTTCGGCGGGCAAGCCGTCCTGTGTCGCTGAGGAGGGGATAGGCTTCGTCATGGCCATGTACCACTGCGGCATGACCTGCGGCTCTATGATCGTGTTGCACTTGTAGCAGGTCTGCACGTTGTGCTTGTAATCAGTCTTTTCCTCGACGAAAAGGCCCTTCTCTTTGAGCTTCTCGACTATCTTGGAGCGTGCCTCGCCTATCTTCATGCCGGCAAACTCCTGGGCGATGGGCAGGAGTTTTCCACGCAGGTCTATGATCTGTTCCATGGCGAGGTTGTGCCGCCGGGCGATGTCGAAGTCTACGGCGGAGTGCCAGGGCGTGATGGTCATGGCGCCCGTGCCGAATTCCATTTCCGCAGCCGCGTCCTTGATCACCGTCGCGGTCAGGGGACCGTTGATCCATTCGATCTCCAGCTTTTGGCCGTGGACGTAATCCTTGTAGCGCTCATCGTCCGGGTGCATAACGACGTACTTGTCGCCGAACTTGGTTTCGGGGCGGGCGGTGCCGATCGTGAATGGGCCGTATTTGAAGTAGTAGAACGTATCCGTGCGCTCCTCGTACTTCGTCTCCAGATTAGCCAGGTTGGTCTGGTGCTTCGGGCACCAGTTGCAGGTGCGGTTGCCGCGGTAAACGAGACCGTCCCGGTACATCATCGCGAACGTCTCATAGACGATCTTCACGATGCGCTCGTCCAGGGTGAACATGGCCCTGGACCAGTCGCAGGACGAGCCGAGGCGCTTCAACCCATGCTCGGACAGGTGCTTGTTCGATTGCACGAAGTCCCATACCTCCTTATAGAACTCCTCCCGCTGCATCCCGAACCGGCTCCGGCCTTCCTTATCCAGTTTCTTCTCGAAAACCACCTGCGTCTCGAAACCCGCATGATCGAAACCGGGCAGCCACAGCGCCTTTCGGCCGCGCATGCGCTGGTAACGGGTAACGATATCCTCGACGGTCACGAAAAGAGCGTGCCCCAGGTGCAGGGGCGCGTTCGCATTCGGCGGCGGCATGATGATGGTGTAAGGCTCGCCCGCATCGGGCAACTTGTCCGGGTTGAAATATCCCGACCGTTCCCAGAGCGTGTAGATATCCTGCTCTCCCGCCGGATCGTATTGGGGAGGCAAAGTTCGGTCGCGGTCGGGAGTATCGGCCATATCCGCCCATTCTAGCCGTTTCCGGGCCCTATCTCAATACTCCATGCGCGGGTTCGTATTTATCTCTATTATTGACAACGCGAGGAAAGCATATACATAATGTGCTTAGTTGTGCCCCGTTGTAAAACGCTTCCTAAAACTGTTCGCACAGGAGTTCCATGCCGTTACGCTCATGAAGGAGGAGCCCCATGCCACGAGAAGATGAACGATCAGAAATTGATACAGGAACGGGAGGTACTCCGCGTCCGACGACCACCCAACGACCGCCCGCGCGCGAGGACCAAGGGGGGGACCGGGTTATGGAATGCCCGACAACCTCGGATCAAGGTGGCCCGCCTCGCGAGATCATGGTGGTCGGTGCGGATGGCCGCGCGGACAGGACGATGAGTCTCGACAACCTGTTCAACCAGTACGGCCGGCCGACGGCGATCGCGCTCGACACGGCGGCCCGCGCCCAGTTCGAGAAACACGGCGTGATCGTCGTGGAAGGGGGTCACGAATTCCTGACTCTCATCTACGACGCAGGCCGCTACCCCCAACTGCGCGATAGGACGCATGCGCTGAACACCGACTGCGCAGCGCATTAAGCGCTCTCACAGGAGATCCGAAGGCCGGCACCCACGCCGGCCTTCCTCACGTCTGCATGTCGCCCTTCGCCCTCAAGGGGCGCTTCTTTTTGCGCAGTGCCTGCAGATATGCGGCCGCGCCTATCATGGCGGCGTTGTCCGTGTTGTGGGCCATGTCCGGGGCAAAGAGGCTAATGCCCCGCTCCGCCGCCCCGGCCTCGAAGGCTTTGCGCAGGGACGCGTTCGCGGCCACCCCGCCCGCGATCCAGACGGACCGCGCGCCGTATTGGTCTACGGCGCGGAACGCTTTGGTGCAAAGCACGCCGACCGCGGCGAACTCGAAGGATGCAGCAACGTCATTAACCAGGGTATCGGGTATGGGGTTTAGAGTTTTGTTCTTGGCCGAATCAGCTATACCCGAAACCCTATACCCTAAACCCTTGAGATGGTACAGCACCGCTGTCTTCAGCCCGGAAAAGCTGAAGTCGTAATCCTTGGAGTGGAGCATGGGCATCGGAAAGGGAATGGACGGCCGGCCGAGCTTGGCCCGCTTGGAGATCTCCGGGCCGCCGGGGTAGGGAAGATTCAAAAGACGGGCAACCTTGTCGAAGGCCTCGCCGGCAGCGTCGTCGCGCGTCTCGCCGAGCAGTTTCCAATGCGCGGTATCGGCGAGGCGCAGGAGCATGCTATGGCCGCCGGACACCACGAGGGCGACGGCGGGGAAAGGCTTACGAGAATCTGGAATCTGGAATCTTGAATCTAGCAGGGGACTGAACAAGTGGCCTTCCATGTGGTTCGTTCCTATTAAGGGTTTGCCCCATTTTTTTGCAAGCTCTTTCGCGAACTCTATGCCCGCCCAGAGCGCGGGTTCCAGGCCCGGTCCCACCGTGACCGCGATCAGGTCGGTCCTGGAGGCGAGGCGCGGCGTTTTGCGTGAGATCTTGTCGAGTAAGATGGGAAGGTTCTTAATATGCTCGCGCTTGGCGAGCATGGGCACCACGCCGCCCCAGGCCGCGTGGAGCTCGATCTGCGAGGCCAGGGTCTCGGCCAATATTTTAAAGCGCGGCGCGGTGAGACCTCCCGCGCAGTCGACAAAGGCAAGACCCGTCTCGTCGCAGGAGGTTTCGATGGCGAGGATGCGCATAGAATCTGGAAACTGGTATTTGGAATCTGGGACGAGGCCGGCAGATTCCAGATACTAGATTCCAGATTCTACCAGTATCCGCACGCTGTTACCAGGTTCGACTTCAAGGAAGCCGCCCTTCACCTCGAACCACTGATCGCCTTTCGTGGTGTCGGTTACCCGGAGGGGGCCGGGGACGAGCATGGAAATGAGCGGACGGTGGTGGTTGAGCACGGTAATCTCGCCGGCCTGCGTCCTGCAGTTCACGGCGCTTGCCTCGCCCTCATAGAGGATTTTCTCAAGACTGTAGATGGCAACGCGCATGGTTTAAGAGAATCTTGAATCTGGAATCTAGAATCTGGTTGGCTAGGTTCCAGATACCAGATTCTAGATTCTTGTCTGTTACGTCGTCACTTCGTCGATGCCGCCCTTCATGTAGAAGGCCTCTTCCGGCTTGTCGTCGTGCTTGCCTTCCAGGATTTCCTTGAAGGAACGGACGGTGTCTTCGCGCTTCACGTATGAGCCCTTGATGCCGGAGAAGACCTCCGCCACGAAGAACGGCTGGGATAGGAAGCGCTGGACCTTGCGGGCGCGGGTCACGACCGTACGGTCGGCTTCGGAAAGCTCCTCGATGCCGAGAATGGCGATGATGTCCTGCAGCTCCTTGTAGCGCTGCAGGGTCCGCTGGACCTCGCGGGCCACTTCGTAGTGCTCGCGACCGATAATCTTCGGGTCGAGGGCGGTGGAAGAAGAAGCGAGCGGATCCACGGCCGGGTAGATGCCGATCTCGGTCAGGGCGCGGGAAAGCACGATGGTGGAGTCGAGGTGGGCGAACGTGGTCGCCGGCGCGGGGTCGGTGATGTCGTCCGCAGGCACGTACACCGCCTGCACGGAGGTGATGGCGCCCTTCTTGGTGGAGGTGATGCGTTCCTGGAGTTCGGCCATCTCCGAGGCCAGGGTCGGCTGGTAGCCTACTGCGGAGGGCATGCGTCCAAGCAGGGTGGATACCTCCGAACCCGCCTGGGAGAAACGGAAGATGTTGTCGATGAAAAGAAGCACCTCCTTGCCTTCCTCGTCGCGGAAGTACTCGGCCATGGCCAGCGCGGAAAGAGCCACGCGCGCACGGGCTCCGGGCACCTCGTTCATCTGTCCGAAAACAAGCGCGGTCTTTTCAAGCACGTTGGCCTCTTTCATTTCCAAATAGAGGTCGTTGCCCTCGCGGGTACGCTCACCGACGCCGGCGAACACGGAAACACCGCCGGATTCCTCGGCCACGTTGCGGATAAGCTCTTTAAGGAGCACCGTCTTGCCTACGCCGGCGCCGCCGAAAAGCCCTACCTTGCCGCCGCGGATGAAGGGCGCCAAAAGGTCGATGACCTTGATGCCAGTCTCGAAGACCTCCACCCGGGTGGCCTGTTCCGTGAAAGGGGGAGCGGCGCGGTGCAAGGGGCCGGATTTCTTGAACTTCATGCCGGGCGCGTCCAGGGCATTGCCGGCGACGTCGAAGATATGGCCAAGCACCTCCGGGCCGACTGGTACGGAAAGCTCTTTGCCGATATTCTCCACTTCCAGGCCGCGTTCCAGGCCGTCGGTGGCGGCCAGGGCGATGGCGCGGACCCGCCCAGGCTCAAGGTGCTTTACTACTTCCAGAGTTATGTACTCTTGAGCCTGGGCGAGGCTCGCCTCGCTTTGCGAGGCGGCCTTGCCCGCTTTCACGCGGAGCGCGTTATAGATAGGGGGCATCGCCGCGCCCTCGGGGAAGGCCACGTCGATGACTGGGCCGATGATCTGGAGTATTTTTCCGTTCTGGAGTTGCTGTGCCATTTGGTTGGATATTGTACGTTATTTTTGGCTTGTATTCAACCTATATTCTGCAAAAGATCGACAATATCCTTGCCAAAGATCTGGAGGAACCTTTCGCGATATTTTGCCGCACCATAACTTAAGTCGCTTTGAGAAGGCTCTGGATACCACATCCATTGGACGTTACCGTCAGAAGATTTATGCCCATCGATATCCCGGTTCCTGAAGTAAACCCGCTGACCCGCCGTACCGCTGCCGACACTTAGGCAATCCTCCCCTTTGATGAAAGTACTCCGCATTCGCCTGAGAACGCTTTCATGCCAAACCGTCGAGCCGCTGTAACGATGACGTTCTTCACCCGGAGTCAATAATCGCACCAATTGTTCATCTAATTTGGCGCAGAGATCCAGTTGTTTCTTCTCGTCCTGTTCTTGTCGAAGGCTCTGGTATGCGGCGATCACTTCTCGCGCTTCCGGACCTAACTCTCCTTCCGCTGAAAAATGCTTTGCAGTAAGTTCTGGCATGTTAAATTCTCTTATTTGCTGTCATCCTGAGGTACTCCGAAGGACCTTCTGCCCGTCCGTAGAGAAGGTCCTTCGTCCGCTGCTGCGGACTCAGGATGACAGAGGAGATGGTAGCCATATCACTTTAAGCTTTCCGCCCCGGCGGTGATCTCGATGATCTCGCGGGTGATGGCGGCCTGGCGCGACTTGTTGTAGGCCAGGTTCAACCCGGAGGCTATCTCGTCGGCATTGTCCGAGGCGCTCTTCATGGCCAGCCGGCGCGCGGCGTGCTCGGAGGCGTTGGCCTCGAGGACGATCTGGTAAATCTCCGCTTCCACGAGGTGCCGGGCCAGCCGGTCCAGGACCTCGGCGGGGGAGGGTTCGATGAGGTAGTCGCGGAGCATCGCATCGGTCTTATTGAAAAAGGTGACGCGCTTGTCGCGTACGAGCTCGGCGAAGCGCCCATGCTCGGGCACGATCTCGCGCGCAGTCGCGGAGAGTTCTTCGGCGGAGATGGGGAAGATGCGGCGCATGAGCACCTCTTGGCGCAGGGCGGAACGGAAATGGGTGGAGAAAACCACCGCTTCATCCCATTTCCTCTCCAGGTACCCGTCGATGAGGAGGTTTGATATTGGGCGGATCTGCTCGACGGATGTGTAATCCCCGGCGCGCGTGAAGCGCGTTCCAAGGTTGCCGGTCTTTTCGAGGCGGGCGATGGCCTTCTGGCCCACCCCTATGAACTGGTACTTCGGGTCGGCGGTGTCTATCTTGTTCTCGCGGATGTAGGCGTCGAAGGCGCGCAGGACGGCGCTGTTGAATGCCCCGGCCAGGCCTTTGTCCGACGTTATGACCACAATAGCGGTGCTCTTCTGCCCATCCTTCAGCGAGCCGGTCTCCCTGGGAACGAGCAGGTCCGGCAGTTGTACGCCTTCCATCCGGGTGAGCGTGGCCAGGAGGTCGAGAGCGGTCAGGGTATACGGGCGCGAAGCCAGCGCCACCTCCTGGCTGCGGCGCATCTTCGTGGCCGCCACCAGTTCCATGGCCTTCGTGATCTGGCCTATGTTCTTGACGCTCTTCAGGCGCGTCTTGATGCTTTGAAGGGATTCGGGCATCGGGGATAGGGTTTAGGGGATAGGGTTTAGGGGATAGGGTTTTTACCATACCCTAGACCCAATACCCTAAACCCATTGTTACTGGCGGTTGGCTATGAATTTTTGTATCGCGTCCTTTAGCTTTGTCTCTGTTTCGGACGTAAGGTCGCGTTTCTCGCGGATGTCTTTGAGGATGTCGCCGTGGAGCTTCTCCAGGTGCTCAAGGAAGTCCGTCTGGACCTTCTGCATATCCTTGGGGTCGATGTCGCCGAAGTGGCGGTTCAGGACCGCATAGAAGAGGGCCACCTGCTTCTCGAGCGGCACCGGGTTCAGGTCTTCCTGCTTCAGGATTTCGGTGACCTGCTGGCCCTCGCGGATGCGGCGCTTGGTATTCTCATCCACGTCGGAGGCGAACTGCACGAAGGCCTGGAGCTCGCGGAACTGGGCGAGGGCGAGGCGCAGGTTCTTCACCACTTTCTTCATGGCCTTGGTCTGCGCGGCGGAGCCCACGCGGGAGACGGAAAGTCCTACGCTGATGGCCGGCCGGATACCCTGGTAGAAGAGATCGGACTCCAGGAAGATCTGGCCGTCAGTTATGGAGATGACGTTGGTCGGGATGTAGGCGGTGATGTCGCCGAGCTGGGTCTCGATAATGGGGAGCGCGGTCAGCGATCCGCCGCCCTTCTCCTCTGACATCTTCGCCGCGCGTTCCAGGAGGCGGGAGTGCAGATAGAAGACGTCGCCGGGATACGCCTCACGGCCCGGCGGGCGCCTGAGGAGCAGGGAGATCTGGCGGTACGCCCAGGCGTGCTTGGAGAGGTCGTCGTAGATGACGAGCGCGTCCTGCCCGCGGTCGCGAAAATATTCGCCGATGGCGCAGCCCGCGAAGGGGGCCAGGTACCACATGGCGGCGGGGGAGGAGGCCGGCGCGGACACGATCACCGTGTAGTCCAGGGCTCCCTCGCGGCGCAGGGTCTCCACGATGGTCGCGATCTTCGATTCTTTCTGCCCGACCGCGACGTACACGCAGATGACCGGTTTCACCTCGTGCTTCTGGTTGATGATGGCGTCGAGGGCGATGGCAGTCTTGCCGGTTTGGCGGTCGCCGATGATGAGCTCGCGCTGGCCGCGGCCAATCGGGATGGAAGAGTCGATGGCCTTGATGCCGGTCATGAGCGGAAAGTTGACCGGCTCGCGGTCGAGGACGCCCGGCGCCTTGTTCTCGAGGAGGTAGCGGGCGACGTCCTGTCTCTTGGGAAAGAGGTCGCCCCTGCCGTCCAGGGCGTTGCCCAGGGGGTCGATCACCCGGCCGGTGATCTCCTTGCCGATCTCGATCGAGAGCACCTGTCCGGTGTTCTTGACGGTGTCACCGCTCTTGATGCTGAGGTAGTCGTCCAGCACGAGGGCGCCGATGGAGTCCTCTTCCAGGTTCAGAGCCAGGGCGCGCCGCGGGCCGGCGGAGGTCTCGATAGTCAGGACCTCCTGGGCGAGCGTGCTCCGCAGGCCGGTCAGGCGCACGATACCGTCGCCGATCTCGGTCACCCGGCCGATGGATTCCCAGCCGGCTTCGTCCTTGAATCCTTCGATCTCCTTCTTGAGTTTTTCGATGATGTCGTAGGCCATTTTCTAGTGAGTAGTTTGTAGTTGTTAGTGAGTAGGGGGTCTGTCATCCTGAGTGCAGCGAAGGACCTTCTGAGTTCCTCGCTATACTCGGAATGACAGCAATTGTTATGCGAACAGCTTCTGGAGCTTGCGGGAGAGAGAGGCGTCGAACTGCCGCTCCTCATCCACGGTAACGCGGATGCCCGCCACGATACCCGGGTCAACCTTTTCCTCCATCACGTCCTTGTCGCGGACTACGCGACGCACCTCCTGCTGCAGGCGTCCTTTGAGGGGCCGGGCGGTCTCGATGACGAACTTGCGGACGCCCTCCTTGGCCCGGAGCAGGCGGTCCGCCTCCCCGATTATCTTCGGCAGGAGCGCTCCGTCGCCGTTCCGGCGGACCAATTCCGTGAAATTCTTGACGATTTTCTTCTCTTCCACAGGGGAAAGCTTGCCGGCCGCGGCCGCCGCGAACGCTGATGCATACATTTTGACCGAGTATTTCATGGCGCGGATAGTGCTCAGTAATCAGGTTGAACTGTTCCTAGTTACTAATTACTGATTCCTAATGCACCTTCATTTCTTTGACCGCGCTTTCGATGAGCGCTTCGTCTATGCTCTCCGGCTTCATCGACACGGCCTTGGCCAGGGCGTTTCTCATGAGCTCTTTGGCCTCCGCGCGGACCTTCGCCGCGGCCTCGTCAGCCTTGGCCGCTGCGAGGCGTTCAGCGCTCTCAAGCATGGCCGCCTGTTTCTTTTGGGCCTCGGCCATGAGGCTCGCTTCCAGCTCCTTGGCCTTGGCCTCCGTGCTGCGGAGCATGGTCATGGCCTCTTCCTCCGCCTGCTTCATCTTGGCCTTGACCATATCGTTCGTGTCCGCGAGGCGGCGGTCCGCCTCGTCCGCTTTCGCGAACCCCTCCTCGACACGGGCGCGCCGGTCGGCGAGCACCTTAAGGAGGGGGCGGTAGACGAAGCGGCTGAGGAGATAAAGCAGGATCAGGAAGTTGACCGCCTGCGCGAGCAGGAGTTTCCAATCCAAACCGAGTTTTACGAATAGTTCATTCATAATGCCAATCTACGAATCTTATGCCAATCTACGAATAGCCAATACGCAGCACACCATTCTTAATTAGTAACTGGTAGATGGGCATTGCATTTTTGGATTCGCATCACACAGGCGCGCACCTTTCCACGCGCTTAGCTTAGACGAACTTCAGTACCAGCGCGACCACCAGCGCATAGATGGCGATGGCCTCCGCGAAGGCGATCGCGAGGATCATCGCGGTCTGGATGCGGGGAGCGGCTTCCGGGTTGCGGCCGATGGCTTCCAAGCCCTTGGCGCCGATCCAGCCGATGGAGAACGCGGGGATCATGGTGCCCACGGCGATCGCGAGCGCCGGTCCCCAGGTCTTTACCATTTCTATATCCATGTTTTTGATAGTGTCATCCTGAACGCAGTGAAGGATCTCATTGTCAGTGCTTTATCTGCGGGGGTTCTTCGCTACGCTCAGAATGACATAAGTTTATGTACGACCTTTAATGCGAATGCCCATGCGCCGGTTCGGCGGCATGGTCCTCATCGTGGCCCGTGATGGCGATGCCTACGAACACGAGCGCCAGCATCGCGAACACGAACGCCTGGATGAAGCCAACGAAGATCTCGAGGAAGAGGAAGGGCAGCGGCACCACGTACGGCACCAGGAAGGCCACAATGGTGAGGAGCACCTCTCCCGCGAACACGTTGCCGAACAAGCGGAACGAAAACGAGATAATTTTACTGAATTCGCTCATGAATTCAAGCAAGCCCACGAAGGTGTTGATGGGGTTCTTGAAGGTGAAGAACTTGCTGGCGTGCGCCTTGAAGCCGAGCGCCATGAAGCCGAAGAAATTGACGCCGATGATGGCAATAAGGCCGAGGGCCAGGGTAAAGTTCATGTCGGCGGCGGCGGGACGGAGGAGGGGAATGATCTTTCCGCCCTCGTGCCACACCAATGAGCCGACGCCGGGCAAAAGGCCCAGCCAGTTCGAGACCAGCACGAAGAAGAAAATAGTCGCGATGACCGGCAGGTACTTCTCGGATTTTTCGCGGCTGCCGAGGATGGAGTCCATGAGCGAGAGCAGCGCTTCGAGCATCATCTCAAAAATGCCCTGGATTTTGCCCGGCAGGGTGGCGATCTTCCGTTTGAAGAACCCGGCCAAAGAGACGAGGACCGCGAAGGTCAGTACTGACATCAGGATGGAATTGGTCACGGGGAAGCCTCCGATCGAGAATAACTTCTCCGCGGCGAGCGAGATGTGGATGCCGCTGCCGTGTTCCGTTCCCGTTTCCCCGTGCCCGGCCGGGGAGGCGCCGTGTTCTGCCGGAGGCGCCGTATGCTCTTCGGCCGCAGATGCGTGTTCCACGACAGGTTGGGAATGATCTATTCCGTTATGTGCGATAGTGTGTGGCATGTCCTAAAAACGCCGAAAGTATAGCAGGAAAGCCGCTCAGGCGCCAGATTGGGGCTGAGGGGTGGCCTGCTGGCAACCCTCCTTAATTATAGATGTCCCGGAAGGACAAAAAACATAGCGCGCCAGTCCGAAGGACTGGCGGCTTGTTTGCGACGACCACTATTTGTCAGGCGCCCTTCTGCCATCCGGCAGCCTCTCTCCGGGCCGGAAGAGCCATATCACGATCAGGTTCTTGAAGTGACGGGATATGAAGACCGGCTGCTCTTCAGCCCACGCGAGACGAAAAGAAGAGGCAAAGATGGAGAAGCCACTGAAGTGGGGATGGTCGGACCAGTGAGGGTTGCGGCCCGGTTCCGTCAACTGCGAGTATCGCGGGTTGGACAGCGCGAGTCGGATGAAGGCAGGCCTCGGATTCCTGGAGGTTCCAGTGTTCAGATGCATGCCCACAAGACCGGCCTTGAGCAGTATGTTCCACTTATGGTGATCTTCCATCCAGAAGACCGTGCATTTCGCGAGCCTGTCGAGATCATGCTGCGTGAAGTGATCGGGGATATTCGGCGTACTTCTTTTCAATCGGACATTCCGCCTTTCGCTAGAACTCCGCACATTATATCAGAAAATCCGGGATGGTCAACGAAAGCGCGTTGATTTTAGGCTGAAAATCCAGTATTTTTATGGAGATTTCTTTGTGGAATATGCAAGGCCTCATCGTCTAACGGCTAGGACGGCGCCCTTTCACGGCGCAAATGGGGGTTCGATTCCCCCTGGGGCTACTGACGGTCAAGATGGCATAAGTACAGCGTTGTTGTACTTTTTCTAAACCGATTAGCCCTGTTTTTAAGAGTTCAGCGTCTTTTTGGCGGTTCGATTCCCCTTGAGGGTATGAGAGGTGCGGGATAACTTGACCGACCCCATCAAAGCAGATACAACCAACTTATGCCCTCATTTGAGGAGGACGCTAATCAAGCGATCCTAGACATTCTCAATCCTTCAAAGACGAAGCGGCTTGTTATGGCTGGGCCGGGCACTGGGAAGACATTTCTCTTTCGAAAGCTTCTGGAACAAAGTCGTGCTCGTAATGCAGACGCCAAACATCTGGTAGTCACGTTTATACGAGCGCTGAAGCATGACCTAGAACAAGATCTGCAAGGCTTGGGCAATGTGTATACTTTTCATGGCTATTGCAACGCACTGCTTAAACGCATACCGCCGTTGCGCGGGGGACTTACCAGTAAGTTTCAAGTATATCCAAAGCTGCCACTTTTGGTGGCGTTTGATTGGGTTCGTCTTACAGGTACGCAAGTGCAAGCTTACAAAAAGGCTGAAGATTTTGTGCGTTTAATGCAGAAAGCAGTAGAGAACAGCGATACTCAATTTTACCTAGAGCGTACCACCCACTACGAAGCAGTCGGCTTAGATGAAATGGTTTACCGCAGCTATTTAGCGCTAAACGCTGCGCCACAGTTCATAGAGCAGTACGACGACATTCTGGTCGACGAGTATCAGGATTTTAACCGCTTGGAAGTGTTGTTGCTGGACCTGCTGTCTACCCGAAGTCCTATATTGATAGCGGGCGACGATGATCAGGCCTTGTACGATGTGATGCGAGGAGCTTCATGGGAATACATCCGCGCGTTATGGGAGGGAACTGAATACGAAAACTTCACGCTTCCGTTTTGCCGGCGGTGTCCAAGGGTTATTCTTGAGGCATTCCATGATGTGCTTGGTGAGGCTCAGCGACTCAGACACTTAGGAGGAAGGGTTGGAAAGGCCTATGAATACTATCCGCCGGACAAAGATGAGGACAGCAAGAAACATCCACACATCACATTTATACAAACCTCTGTACAACGTAAAAATGTGAATTTGTTCGCAGAGATCATTGAGCACGTGGCTCTATCGATGCCGCGGGCGTATGTGCGAGAAGCTGCACAAAAGGGATTCCCGGCGATGTTAGTCATTGGTAGTAGGCATTATCTGCGAGATGTCAGCGAGTATCTTAAAGGCAGGGGACATCGCGTTGAAACGCGTGAGGAAAGCGAGGTCTCGGATAGGAAGTTTGAAAAGATAGATGCAATCCAGTTGCTGCGCGAAACACCAGATTCCAATTTGGCCTGGCGGGTTGCTCTCGAGGCCTATTCGCCCACGTTTTTCACGCGTGATCCGGCCAGCTTTATAAAACACAACGATATTCTGAGGGTGCTTCCTAAGAACTTCGTTGGGCGGGTGCGTCGAGATGTAGAGCGATTTAATGAACCTGAGCAAGCAGCTCCCGCTAACGATCCTAATAAGCCGGTGATTCGCCTGACATCGTTCCAAGGAGCAAAAGGATTATCGGCTCAGTATGTTGTCATTGCAGGTCTTCATAACGGAGTTATGCCCGGTGATCCAGCGCGATTGAAAGATGCGGAAATTTGTAAGTTCTTGGTTGCGCTGACGCGAACCAGAAAACAATGTTATGTATTAACAACGCGAAACTTCGGCGGGATTCCTCAGCGCACATCCCTGTTCGCGGATTGGATTAAGGCAGATAGAAAAAAAATTATCACGAATGTGGATCGAGCCTACGTAGACAAGTACATCCGGGGTGAGAAATGATGTCCACAACAAGTACAGCTTCGCATTACCCTTTTCGTGCTATCGCAACTAGCATTTCCAAGGAAATTCCGGTTCGACAAGCAGAGTTGGGCTCTACCACTTGCAGGTTCAAAAGCTGGCGATAGAATGGATTGCAGGCTCTTATTCGGAGCATCTACCAATCTGTTCTAATGGTTTTAACCATCATATCGAACGCAGCTTCTCTGATTCTGGCACTCGTGTCCATCTGGCTGGCCTTATATTTCTATACCCAAAGCAAGAAGACGGAGGCAGAGACCAGCCGAGCTCTCGAGGGTATTAAGACTCAAACAGAAATGCTTCAGCGTCTAGCGGGAAATCACATGGAAATGTTAATTCGTGGCCTAGTCACGCCCAACCCTCAACAAGAAAATATAATAAGTATGGCACTTACTCTGGTCGAGAGAGTTGCTGTGACCCCGCATTTACAGGCTCCAGTGAGTGGCGTAGAACAAGGGGAGTCTTTGGAACCAGTAGAGAGAAGTGCGCTGGTAAAGCAGATCAGAACGTCGCACATCGGCATGTACTACTACATTGCGATGACTAACCTAGCGTGCCAGACACTCCTGCCTCCAGAGGGTCAGACTAACGAAGCCGTCCAAAATACGTTAGATAATAGCTACGTGGATTTTTTCTACGTAGACGATCTGTTGAGTAAGGTTGGCGAAGTGGATATCAACGACAACCCCTTGGCAGGCTTATACCAAGAGGCAAGCGCATTAAAACCACTAATAAAGACTTCCGCGATGTTGTATGCAGAACGAGCAGCATAACTGGGGTAAGGCGTGATGAGACGGCATAAGTACAGCAGCCCTGTACTTATGCCGTCTCTGGGCTGTGCTAGAACGGACATAGTGGACATTGGGGACATTGCGGAAAGGAAAGACCCGCCTTGCGGCGGGTCTTCCGGTCCGTGTTTCTGATCAATCCTTCGGCGGCACTTTGATCGCTCCAAGGAGATGTTCCACGAGGGCGATCCGCCATTCTCCCCAGTCTGAGCCCCACATTGCCAACTCCTCCTTGGAGAAAGTTCGATCCGTGTCATAATGTGGTCTACTTATACCCGATTTGTCGAACTTTTGCGCGTTTTCGTCTAGAAAAATAAGGCGTTGTTCGAGTTCGACAGTCGCACTTTCACGAATCGGCAGATTCGCACACGATCGTCGGTTAACCCAAGTTTTTCAGGCTATTTCAGAGTTCGACAATCCAGGCTCGTTATCAGTTCTCTGTAGGGCGAGGCGTGTCGCCTTACGACGCAATTCAGTCAGTTCTGTTATCCCAAGAATAGTTAGCAAAGCGCCTATACCGGGGATGCTGGCTAACCCTTTGAGGATTGTATCGATAGGCAGCAACCAGGCAGCAATAAATGAAGCGATGACAACTATCAGGGCTTCTACCCAAAAGGTGAAACGATGATGTGACGGAGCCAACATGAGTTAAGGATATAAGTGGTGGTTAGGCTGTCAACAAACAGAAGACCCGCCTTGCGACGGGTCTTCCAATCAGTGTCTCTAGTAGTTAATCTGACCCAGAAGGTGCACGACGGACTGTGGTAGTTCGTTTGCCATTCTAATCAGCTCACCAGTCGATAAGTTCGAATACATGTCCCATAGTGGTCTACCAAAGAATTATTTTTTTAGACTGGCGTACTCGGTTCGTTCCTTGTATTAAGACCACTGTCGGGATTAATTCCTAGTGTTCCATTATCAAAAATGAAGAGTAGGGGCGGGGAGCCAGCCGTGGCCAGCTCCCGTGCTTTAGCCTCTCCGCGTTGCGTCAAAATCGATCTCCGGGGTCACTGCAGCCGGTCGGGCAACCACCAATGTGCGGTCCGCAAGCTCCCATCGGGCACCTCTGGAGCGTTCTTCCTTGAGGCGTTGCAGGAGTACCGTCACTGTCTTCACGGCAGCGCCCGGGCGCCAGAAATGTAGCCTGACTTTGTTATCCGGGTTCAGGACAAACCACTCACGAGTCTTTGCCCATCTGCCGTATTCCACCAGCACCCTTCCTCCCAGAGTGGCAGTGATCCTGACCCCATCGGAGAAAAAAATCGACAGGGCAGTGTCCAGAACTCCGTCGCCCGAGAGTATTTCTTCGGGGAATATCTCGGCCAGGGCTCCGTACACCTTCCCCAGCACAGCGTTCCGCCATTTACGCATGATGAACGGGAGTGCCGGGCCGAGCACGATAATCAGGGCGAACAGAGTAGTCAGCGTAACATTCCAATGTGTAGCCATAGCGTAGACCTCCGTTTCATTTGATAATATTGTGAACGCAAGCCTGCTTGACCCTTACGTCATACCTGCGGCAGTTGCGGTCGTAATTCTGGGCGTACCTTGACACGAGCCATTGAATAAGTCAATGAAGATCTCCCAAAGGCAGCATGATATACTTTCCATAAGGATCCTCTTGTTAGGGGTGCTAAACAGTGTGGAGCTTGTGTCGAAAGAAACTAAAACTCTGATATCCATGAGAAAAGTTCGGATAATGACCTTAACGCTTCTGGCGGAATGAACATTCTCCTTCTCTATAGCGACCCCGCCCTGGCGGCGTTCCGCATCATGGTGGGAGCGCTTCTCTTGGTCCACGGCATACCGAAGCTGAAGCACTGGAAGGGGAACGCGGACTGGTTCCAGAGCGCCGGGTTCCGTCCGGGCTGGTTGTGGGGCACCGTCGCGGGCCTCCTCGAGACGCTCGGCGGACTGGCGCTCATTGCTGGCATTTTTATACAGCCGCTCGCAATCCTTCTCATCGGGCAGTTTGCGGTCATCATCGTCTGGAAGTTGCTCCGCAAGCAATCCTTCACCGGACCGAACGGCTGGGAGCTCGATCTCCTGATTCTCGGCGCCATGCTCGTTTTCCTCACCCTGGGCGGAGGCTCGCTCAACTTCGATCGCTGGCCGCTTTGCCTCGCGATGGGAGGATGCTAAGGCAAAGAATCTGGAATCTAGAATCTGGTTTACTTTTCACGGCTTATCCACTAGATTCTAGATTCCAAATACTAGATTCCATTTCATGTACCGCTTCTTCGAAACAGTGCCGGGTGCGCTGACCTGGCTCACCCTCGCGGCCATAGTGGTGTGCTCCTGGCGGTTCCCCGTGGAGACCTCCATATTCATCATCCTGTTCGACATCTACTGGCTCCTGAAGACGGTCTATCTTTCCCTGCACCTCAGGGTGACCTTCAACCACATGCGCGCGAACATGAAGGTGGACTGGCTGGAGAAACTCCGGAATCTGGAATCTGGAAACTGGAAACTGGAAGGGGATAGCGCGCACACATCTCCCTCAGATTCCAGATTCCAGATTCCAGATTCTCCCGACTGGGAGGACATCCATCACCTAGTCATCTTCCCGATGTACACGGAGCCGTACGAGGTGGTAAGAGAGAGCTTCGCATCGCTTGCCAAGGTGAAGTATCCGAAGGACAAGTTCCTGGTGGTGCTGGCCACGGAGGCGAGGGCGGGGGAGGAGGCACAGCGGACCGCCCGCCGCATTGAGGCGGAGTTCGCGCCGCTCTTCGGCAAATTCCTGGTGACGACCCATCCCGCGGACATTCCCGGCGAGCTTGCGGGGAAGGGCGCCAACGAGACCTGGGCGGCTCGCGAGGCTAAGGCCAAGCTGATCGATCCCGCAGGCATGCCGTACGGCGACATATTGGTCTCGGTCTTCGACATCGACACGCAGAACTATCCCCACTATTTCAGCCGGCTCACTTATGTTTTTCTGGCAGAGAAGGACCGCCTGCGCGCGATCTACCAGCCGGTGCCCCTTTTCATCAATAATATTTACGAGAGTCCCGCCCTGGCGCGGGTGGTCGCGTTCTGCACCACCTTCTGGCAGATGATGCAGCAGGCGCGGCCGGAGCGCCTGACTTCTTTCTCGTCGCAGTCCATCCCTTTCAGCGCGCTCACGGAGATGGGTTTCTGGGATACTAATGTGGTGTCGGAGGATTCGCACGTATTCTGGCAGGGCTATCTCCATTACGACGGCAATTTCCGGGTGGTGCCCCTGGAGTACCCCGTTTCCATGGACGCGAATGTCGCCCCGACCTTCTGGGGAACCATGCGCTCCCTCTATAAACAGCACCGCCGCTGGGCCTGGGGCGCGGAGAACGTGCCCTATATGCTGGAGGGCTTCCGGTTGAACAAGAAGATCTCCGCCGGCAAAAAATGGTATTGGAGCTTCATCACCGTCGAGGGATACCATTCCTGGGCGACGAACACCCTGCTCATATTCGCCCTCGGCTGGCTGCCGGTCTTGATCGGCGCAGGCAACTTCAGCCACTCCCTGCTTTCGTTCAACCTGCCGCGCATCACCCGGCTCATCATCGGCCTTTCCACGCTCGGCATCGCCGCGTCCGCAGTGCTCTCCATCTTGCTCCTGCCGAAGACCGACCAGAAGCCCGGCGTGCGCTACACGGGCTACTTCCTGGAATGGATATTCGTGCCGGTCACGCTCATCGTCTTCGGCGCTTTCCCCGCGATCGAAGCGCAGACGCGGCTGCTCCTGGGAGGAAAGTACAGGCTGGGTTTTTGGGTAACGCCGAAAGGGCGCTATGCGCCCAAGAATCTGGAATCTGGAATCTAGAATCTGGACGCTCAGACATGTAAGCGGTTTAGCACCTTATTTAATATTCGCATGATTATTCCTAGGTCTTTGTTTAGGTTCTGGTAGTTTTCTGAGCTCAGATATTCAAGTTCTGTTGAGATGAGAAGCTGGGTTTCGATTTCAGCCCCGGAACCATAGGCGATTCTTAGGAACTGGAGCTTTTCTTTCGTGAATTTTCTTTGGAACCCTTCTGCTATGTTAGAAGGAATGGAAATCGCGGCTCTCCGAAGTTGAGCAGTTAATCCATACACCTCCTCTCTGGGGAATGTATTGGTAGTTTCGTATATAACAACTGCGAAGTCTTTGGCTCGCCGCCACATTTCCAGGTCTTTATAGGATCTAATCACTTCCTGGGACATCCTCCTAACTATCCATGTAAATCCTCAAATTTTCTTAAACACCCCTCCCGAATGTTATACTGGGATATATGCTTCCAGATTCCAGATTCCAGATTCCAGATTCTCCTCGCGCTTCGCGCGCGGGCTTCACTCTCCTCGAGACACTGGTCTTCATCGGCATCTTCTCGGTCGCCATCGTGGCGTTCATGGGCATATTCGTGTCCACTTCGCGCGTCCTCGTGCGCCAGTCGGGCGCGGCGGAGGTCACCTCCCAGAGCCAGTTCCTCCTCCAGAACCTGCAGTACTACATAGAGCGCTCCAGCAACGTGGACATGGCCGCTGGCACGGCAACGACCACGCTCCGCCTGCGCATGCCCGACTCTGCCCAGGACCCGGCCGTGTTCCAGCTCTCCGGTAACGCGGTCACGCTCACGGTGGCGGGCGGGGCGGCCAGCGTCCTCACTACGAACAAGGTCAGGGTAGCGGACCTTTCCTTCACGAAGCGCGCCAACGCGCGGGCCCACGATGCGGTGGCGGTGGCTTTCACCATGGAGTACAACACCGACAACCTGACCCGGAAGTTCCTGCAGGCGCTGCATATATCCGTGGCACGTGTCGCGGCGGCGACCTTCGACTCCGATCTCTTGCCTGCGAACGGCAGCTTGAACCTGGGCAGCGACGAGCTGGGCTGGAGCTCCATCAACAGCCTGATCAACTTCTCCAATAATAATGTAGGCATCGGCATCGTCCCTGCGGCGAAGCTGCAGGTGTCGGGAGGCGACATATATATAGATACTGCCACCCGGGGCTTGATCCTCAAGGGACCGAGCGGCGCGAACTGCTACCGGATCACCGTGACCGACGGCGGTGCCATAGCCACCAGTTCGGTGGCTTGCTAGGGGGGAGTAGTTCGTAAGTCGTAGGTCGTTGTGGAAAGCACGAAAACAGTTTGATCGCGCATTCCGACCTACGACCTCCTACCTACGATCTAGGCATCTTATCCACACCTGGCCGGGAAGCGGGTATATAATAAGGGCATGAGTTCGGATGGGCGTAACTTAAGTCTCATCATAGGCGGAGTAGTGGTCATCGTAGCGATCGTGGCCATCGTCCTCTGGAAGGTGGGAGGACCGGGCACGTCCGGAAACATCGGCCAGGAGCCTGCCGGCGGCGCGGCGGCGGACGGCGCGATCACGCGGGAGGATGTTTCCGCTGACACCGAGGTGCCGGGGCTCGATTCGGAAACGCCGGACAACGTGGCCAGGCCGACCATTGTCACTCCCGTCGTGCCCGGCTCCGACTCCTCCGTGCGGGCCTTCGATATGAAGATAGAGAACGGCGCGTTCAATCCGGATACGGTCATCGTCCAGGTGAACGACGTTGCGAACGTAAAAATAATGGCAGTCGACCAATCATACTCCATTGTTCAACCCGATTATGGCTTCAGCCTCACCATCCCCAAAGGGGAGACCAAGGTCTTCGCGGGCCAGTTCACTTCGCCCGGGAAGTACCTCCTCTACTGTCCCTCCTGCGGCGGCCCCGACAAAGGACCCAAAGGCTACGTGGTCGCGGTTCCCAAACAATAACGGCAACATGTCCCTGAAGACCATCGGCGCGTTCGCAATAGTGCTCATCCTGCTCGTGGCTGGTTTCTTTATAGGACGGGCGTTGTCCCGGCCCGCGGTGCTCTCGCCGTACTCGGCGGTGTACATGGCCTCCGGCGACATGTACTTCGGCAAGTTCTCCCGTTGGCCCCATGCCCGTATCACCGACGCCTGGCATCTGGACCGCGGCCCGAACGGGGAGGCAGGCCTCAGCCCCATGAGCTCGGTGGCCTGGGGACCGGGACCGGCCATACAGCTGAACGAGGACCAGATCATCTTCTGGGTCGCGCTTAGGAGCGATAGTCCGCTGGTCCAGGCCTTGAAGACAGGGCAAGCGCCTCCGCAGGACCCGGCCGCCCAGCCGCCGGTCGCTGCCGGAACGACAACCACTCCCTAGGTCTCCATAATAATGAGCACCCTCCGCAAAATCTGGTTCGCCCTCCTCCTCGTTCTGGGGGCAGGAGGCGTGTTTGCGCTCGTATCGGCCCAGACCTTCACTGGCCCGAACTGCGCGGCGGGACAATGCCAGGGCGTGATCTCGGTGGATTCCGCACGCAACCTAGCCATTGGCACGACGACCGTATATTCGGATACCCGTCTCTTCATCCAGGGCGGCAATTCCACCACGACCGCGTTCGCCATTCAGCTGAAGAACCAGGAAGGGCGCCCTCTTTTCATCATGCGGAACGACGGCCGGGTGGTCATGGGGCCCTTCCCTATCGGCGGCGCGCCTTCCTTCCCGAGCGCCGCCACGCTGCAGGTGCGCGGCCTTATCGAGACCGTGAACAGCACTAACCCTGACTTGGGCGGCGGCATCCGTTTCCCCGACGGCTCGACCCTGACTACGGCGCCTAGCGCGGTCACGAGCCCCACCACGACTGCGGGCAATGTGTCTTCCGGCGTCTTCGGCGCGAACCTGGGCAACGGCAACTTCGCCTTCCCGGCAAGCCTCGGCGTGGGTACCACGACCCAGGCGAACCTGCCGCAGGAACTTTCCGTGGTAGGGGACGGGTACTTCAGCGGTAATCTTTCCCTTGGCATCGCCACCCCGTCGGGCCGGCTGCACGTACAAGGTCTTGTGAGCGGAGTGACCGCAAGCTTGCGCGGCACCGGCACCGAAAATGTAGTGCAGCAATTATGCACCAATGCGGGATGCAACTACTTGGGCGTCGATGATGCTTCGACTCTCCTTACCCTTGGCGGCACAAGCGACGCCGTCGGCGGTTTTTCGCCGACCATCTGGGTTCAAGGAAACAACGGCGATGTAGGTATCGGCACTTCCACCCTGAGTTCCAAACTGACTGTAGCCGGAGCGATACGTTCGACGACGGGCGGGGTGGTCTTCCCCGACGGCACGACCCAGACGACCGCGGCCACATCAAGTACAAATTATTGGTCATTGTCAGGCAGCAACTTATATCCCACTTCGACCTCATATAGAGTTGGTATCGGCACTACAACGCCCTCTTCTGGATATGGCCTGACCATCGACGCCGGCGCGAACAGCGGTATTTTCATCAAGTCGACGGGCGCTTTGGCAGTGGCCCTGAGTAATTCTTCGCGCAGCTGGGCTGTTATAAATGGCGTGGCTGGTACGGGCTACTTCAGCATCTATGACGGAACTGCCGCGCAGAACCGGCTGACGATAGATACTTCCGGCAACGTAGGTATCGGCACCACCACGCCGGCCTATCCTCTGACGGTGAACGGCGTGATCCATTCTCTGACCGGCGGCTTGCGCTTCCCCGACGGCACGACCCAGACGACCGCAGCTGCGGCGGGTTCCGTGACCACGACTGCTGCCAATATAGGGTCCGGCGTCTTCGGCGCGAACCTGGGCAACGGCAACTTCGCCTTCCCGGCAAGCCTCGGCGTGGGTACCACGACCCAGGCGAACCTGCCGCAAACTCTCTCCGTGAACGGCGGAGCTTCTTTCAGCAGCAATGTCGGTATCGGTACCGCCTCGCCGGTCGGCAGATTGACCGTCTTCAACATGAATGTGAACCCCGGCACGAACGCTCTCGCCATAGGCTGGGACAGTTCTTATTACTACACGATAGGCCGTGACCACTATAACGGCGGCCACTTGCTGTTCGACGGCTCAAATAACTCCTCAGGAGGGAAGTTCGCCTTCATGAGCGGCAACGTGGGCATCGGCACCACCACCCCGGCCGTCGCGCTCCACGTGATCGGAACTTCGACCATCTCCGGCAACCTGAGCATCGGGGGCACCTCCGCCCTTGCAGGTACGGTGACGATAGGGGGCGGTACCGGCAAGATCAATGTGGGTACCGTCGACCCCATCTACACCATCGGCGGCAAACGCTATGCGACCTACCTGCCCGCCATGACCGGACAGAAAGAGGAGACGACCGGCACCTTGTCCTGCGTTCCGCGGCACGGCATGTGCACCATGACCATCGATCTCGCGGGTTCTGCTGAAGGTTCCGATACGTGGCTCTTCGGCAAGGTCACGAATATCGGAGAGCATTTCGACGACTTAGTGGTCCTGCTCACGCCTTCTTTTGACGGGAAGGCTTGGTATAAGAAGGATGCGGGTAAGCGTACGGTCACGATATATGGAGAGGGCGCCGGCGACGTGTTGGAGGTTTCTTATCGCCTGACTGCCCCTCGCTTTGACGGGGCCGAGTGGCTGAACCGGTCCAAGGATGCTGAAGAAGGCTTCAATCTCGACAAGCTTTTGAAGTGATGATGGGCTCCCCGAAACGCAATCTTTGGATAAACAGAGGCGTGCTTGGAGTCGCGGTGATCGCCGCCGTAGCTACTCTCTATGGGGGGTCGTTGTACTCCCACCTCAGAGATCAAAACAAAGAAGTTGTCCAGGTGCCCACGGGGAAATTCAGCCTGCCCGCAGGCAGTGAGACTTACCGGATAGTCCAGGCGGAAGAGATCTGGCCGAAGATACTTGAAGCCACCATCGACCCGCCGGATGTGCATGTCGGCGATGTCCAGAAACTTACGGTCGTGATTCAGGGACCGGATGAGATCGCGTCGGTGGAGGCAAGGACACAGCTCGATCATGAGTTCAAGGTGATTCCATTGAAATTCACGGGTGAAATTGCAGCCGGAGATCTTCAACCCAACTCTTATTACGTGAATAAGAACGGGAAACTTGCGGTTGTAGGCCGTTTTTCCCACGGGCTACGGGCTACGGGCTACGGGCTTTCCGCGGCTAGCGCCGCCGAATATCCTAAGCTCAAATACGAAGCCGAGTGGACCGTCCATGACACGCATGATGAAAAATACAACATGGCTTTCGTGGTCAAGGACGTGAAAGACCGGGAAAATTCGGTCACGCTCGCCTGGTCGGATGCGTGCGCTATTCCTGTTTCTGGCGCCTGGAATCTTGGCACCTTCGGCAATTGCACTATCGCTTCTGCCGACGGCGTGGAAGCGGGCAACGTGACAATTGCCACATGGACGCTTACGCTGAACGCTTCTTTCGCTTGGAATCCAGGTAACAGTATCACCGTCTCGAGCGGGTCCATTGCCATCGGCTCTGGAGGCTCGCTGGTAGAGTCTTACGTATGGAGCGAAGATACGGATAGCGATAACTACGCGTCATCAACCGGAATGCAGGTATCCGCGACCGATCCCGGCGTCAGTTGGAGCCGGCGAAGTTCTTTCAATGGCTATGATTGTTACGACTCGAACGCGCAGGCCAAGCCTGGACAAACGGCTTACTTCGCAACTCATCGCGGCGACGGGTCGTTCGACTATGATTGCAACAGCACCGAGGGCAAGGAATTCAATTCGGTATATAGCTTAAGCTGCAGTAGTTACCCGGCTTGCAGCAACATAGGCAATGGAGATGGTTGGTCAGGCTCGGTGCCGGCTTGCGGAGTAGAGGGACAATATTTGAGTCGAGGCTGCAGTGCAGGAGCGTCATCTTGCCAGATATTAGGAAACAGCAGTTTCTTTGCGCAAACCTGCCGCTAGTCCCCTCATGGGAAAAACGCGGCTTGGCTTATACCGGATTCCGGATTACAATATAAGGCAGAAGTTGTAAAGCGTTGCGGCGCGTGGTCGCTTCGTTTTCAAATCGTTGTCAAATAGCAGAGACTTCCGTTTTTGCTCAAATGCCCAAAAGGAGACTCCATGAAACGACTCGTTGTTTTTTCTCTTCTCACCCTGCTCGTTCCCGCCCTTGTCGTCTTCGCCCAAGAAGAACCGTCCCTTGTCCTCCAGCAACTCGCGGCTTCGATGAGACGCCGGACGATCGGCAGTGGTGGAGGTTCGGTTACGAACCCGGTCGCGTCGGCCGGCGCTTCCGGCTGCGTGCTGCTTGAAGGAGGGGTCGTATCGAGCCTCTGCATTCTCCCTAGCGGCCTCCTGATCCACCAGGGGAATTTCACGGCGACAGGGGACATGTACGCAAACGGGCAGTTGTCCATCGGCGGCCGAACCCGCATCGGGGGAGTGGTGACTGCAGCCGGAGCGGCTTTTGAGGGAATTCCGGCATTCTACGTGCCCGGCTACTCTCGGCCGGTGTTCCCGGTCACAACGGCTCCCTACGGTGTCTTCGAGATGCCTCTCCAGGAGATGTTCGAAAGCTCGAGCGGGATCCGCGTTATGAATGTGCCGGACCTTTTCCTGGTCTACGTTGACACGGAAAAGTGGTATAGGGTGCAGGTCTTCGTGGATGAGGATGCTCCGGTGAACGCCGCGAACGGGGTCGTAGAATCCGACGTCAGGATTCGCGACAAGACCCCGACGCGATTCACTGTAGTGAATCGGAAGGGGACTGCATTTGAGTTCACGCTGAAACTCTCTGGGTTCCAGCGGGGGTTCAAGGTCCACCCAGCGCTGCCGATTCCATGAAAAGAAAACAGGACCAAAAACAAGGCCCGGGAATTCGTTCCCGGGCCCGTTTTCAATGCTATTGACATTTTTAATCATTAGGTGTACAATTAGTACATCAATCAAAAAGGTCGTCGGATTTTATCAAAACGTAAACAAAATCAATGAAAAAGCTTATTATCCTCGCTGCGGTCGTACTCGGTCTCGCAGGCTACATGGTCGCTCCTTCAGCCCTTGCTGCGAAACGTCCGCCCCTCACTCCGTGCACCGGCAACTGCCTTCCGCAGTATGAGCCCAAGCGTCCGCCGCTGATCCCTTGTACTGGTAACTGCCTTCCGAAACATGACGGCAGTTCAAACGGAAAAGAACGGTCCGCGCTGCCCCGGTTCCCTTAAACTCACCAACTCAGGAAAGAAAAAACCCGCCCTCAGCGGGTTTTTTCTTTTGCATTTGTGGATGCAAGCGTCTCCATGATATTGTCTATAACAATGCTTCAATCGCGGCTTTTTTCAAAGACTTTGCGCGACGCCCCCAAGGACGAGGAGACCGCCAACGCCAAGCTCCTGGTCCGTGCCGGTTACGTGGATAAATTAATGGCGGGAGCTTACTCCTACATGCCCCTTGGTGTGCGGGTGCTTAAGAAGATCGAACAGGTTGTGCGCGAAGAGATGGACGCGATGGGTGGCCAGGAGGTTCTCATGCCCATGCTCCACCCCAAGGCTAACTGGCAGGCCACCGGCGGTTGGGACAGCATCGACGTTCTTTTCAAGATAAAGAGCCGCACGGAGAAAGAGTATGCCCTTGGGCAGAGCGAGGAAGAAGTGGTGACGCCGCTGGTCATGTCACGCATCCAGACGTATAAGGATCTGCCGGTGGCGGTGTACCAGATCCACTGGAAGTTCCGCGACGAGCTTCGCGCCAAATCCGGGCTCCTGCGCGGCCGAGAGTTCTTTATGAAGGACATGTACAGCTTTCATGAGTCCCAGGAGGACTTCGATAGGTTTTACGGCGTGGCCAAGCAGGCCTACCTCAAAGTTTTCGAGCGTCTGGGCCTCGTCGCCAAGGTCACCGAGGCTTCCGGTGGAAGTTTCAGCGAGAAGATATCCTACGAGTTCATGGTCCTGACGGATGCGGGTGAGGACGATATTTTGTACTGCGATGCGTGCGAGTTCTGCGTGAACGCGGAGATCGCCAAGCAGAAAGAGAAAGACGCTTGTCCCAAGTGCGGCCCGCCGAATGGCGAGGCTCGCCCAAAGGGCGGCAAGGGTTCGCTCACTAAGGCGCGCGCTTCGGAGGTGGGAAATGTGTTTGACCTGGGCCAGAAGTACGGCAAGGACTTCGACCTGGCATTCATGGACCGCGAAGGCAAGCGCCAGTATCCGGTGATGGGCTGTTACGGTATCGGCATCTCCCGGCTCATGGGCGTGCTCGCAGAGAAATTTCATGACGAGAGCGGTCTGCTCTGGCCGCACGCCGTGGCGCCGTTCGATGTGCATCTCCTCAGGCTGGGATCCACCTCCGCTAAAGCTGCGGCGGACGAGCAGGGGACTTCTTCTTCGCCCAAGGCTTCCACCGTCGCTAAAGCTTTGGCGGACGAGACGGAAGGGCACAGCACGGGCTCCGAGGTTTATCAAGATTTACAAGCCGCGGGGCTCACGGTACTCTATGACGAGCGCGCAGTGTCCGCGGGCCAGAAGTTCGCGGATGCGGACCTCATCGGTATCCCTTGGCGGGCGATACTATCGCCGAAGACGGGGGACAAGATCGAGGTGAAGCGGCGCGGTAGCGACGACGTAAAGCTGGTTTCGGTAAGCGAGTTTGTAAAAATGTTGGTATCTTGAAGCGTAGAGCATATGTCGTGAGTGCGTAATCATCCGACCCTACGCACTACGACCTACTCACTACGCACTATCTATTCATGTCCCTCTTCGATTCATTCTTCAAGGACGTCGGCATAGACCTCGGCACCGCGAACACGCTTATCTATGAACGCCATAAGGGTCTCGTCATCGACGAGCCGACCGTGGCCGCGATCAACAACAAGACGAACGAGATCCTGGCGGTGGGCGACAAGGCCAAGAAGATGTTGGAGCGCACGCCCTCGCACATCAGCGTGGTGAGGCCGCTTCAGAACGGCGTGATTTCCGATTTCGACATGGCCTATGAGATGCTCCGTCAGTTCCTGAAGTCCATCGCCGGACCCTTCGGTTTCCGGCGGGGTGTTTTGGGTGTCCCGAACGACCTGACCGAGGTGGAGCGGAAATCCGTGGAAGACGTGGCCAAGAACGCGGGATGCGCCAAGGTAAACCTGGTGGAATCCCTGGTCGCGGCTGCTCTCGGTGCGGACCTGCCCATCGAATCCCCGACGGCTTCCCTTGTGATCGATATCGGCGGAGGCACGTCCGACATAGGTGTCATTTCCATGGGTGGCATCGTCATATCCCGCACTCTCCGGGTCGCGGGGGACAAGCTGAACGAGGATATCATCCGGTTCCTGCGGGAGGAGTTCAAGCTCGCCATCGGCGAGCCGACCGCGGAGTTCGCGAAGATCGCTGTTGGTTCGGCGGTGCCGGTGGAGAAGCTCGAGGTGCCGGTACGGGGGCGTGACCTCGCGAGCGGCTTGCCGCGGGAGGTCCTGGTCAAGAACATTCACATACGGGCGGCGATCGCGAAGTCGCTGACCACCATGCTGGAATCCATTCACGAGGTGATCGAGGGCGCGCCGCCGGAGCTCGCCGGCGACATGCTGCGCCAGGGCATCGTGGTCTGCGGCGGAGGCGCCCTTCTGCGCGGTTTGGATCATCTGATCGAGAAAGAGACCTCGGTGACCACCCACATGGCTCCGGAACCTTTGACCTGCATGGTGAGGGGCTTGGGACGCATCGTGGACAACTTCGATCACTACGGCAATCTCCTGGATAATCCCCTGAAGCCGGTGGATATACAGCTATAGAATTTGGAATCTGGAATCTAGAATCTAGTATGAATACACTAAAGATCGACGTTTCAGTCCTCCAGATTCAAGATTCCAAATTCTAGATTCTATTTCCCATGCGCCGCGATACCCTTTTCATCACCATCCTCTCGATATTCCTCATTTGCCTTTTCGCGTTCGGCTCGCGCCTCGGCATGAGGCTCCAGACCCTTCTCGCCGGCCCGGTGCCGCAGGGGTCCGCGGTCATGGAGAGTATTGCCACCATCTCCCGCACCATCGAAGGCTATGGGGTGATGCGCACCACGAACGCCGCAGGCGGGAGGAATGTTCCCGTCTATTCCCGGTACCCTTTCAACCTGAAAAACGAGTTTCTGCTGGCGGTGGGTGAGGACCAGCATGTGGAAGCGGGCGACGTGGCGCTCTATCAGGGTTCCGTCTTCGGCAGCGTGGAGAAGGTCTTTAAAGGTTCCGCCCTGGTTCAGACCGTGTTCGACAGCCGCACCAAGATCCCGGTGCGCATCGGCGCAGCAGGCGCCGATGCCCGTCTGGTCGGCGGCCCGGAGCCGAGGCTCACCTTGATCCCCAAGGCAGCGGATATCTCCGAGAACGCCGCGGTCTATGCCGCCGGGGTAGGCTGGCCGTATGGCGCTCCCTTGGGCACCCTGCGCGGCTTGGAGGATGCTCCCGACAACATCTATCGCATCGGGACCCTGCGAGTGTTCTACAACCCGGCAGGGGTGACGGAGGTGACCCTTTTGCCGCACGCGGAAAATAGATAGAATCTGGTATCTAGAATCTGGTATCTGAATCAGGACAGCTCAGCCCAGATTCCAGATTCCAGATGCTAGATTCTTCTGCCATGTCTAACCCTTCCAAATTCGCCGCCGCGTTCGTCATCCTTCTCCTCGTGCTTGGCGTGGTGCTCAAGATGAAGCTCTTCTTCGGCTGGGCGCCGGATCTCATCCTCGCCATGGCGGTGGTGTTCGGCCTGGTATTCAGCCTCGGCGAAACGCTCTTTCTCTCCGCATTCGCGGCATGGGTCCTGAACTGGCGTCCCGTACCGGCGCCGGAGCTCGCGGTGCTCGTCGGGATCGCGATCATCGCCTATTTCGGACGGTATTTTATGCCATGGCAGAGATGGCTCTCTCTTTTGATACTCACTTTGGGCGGGACCCTCCTTCTCTATCTTGCCGCTTCCCCTTCGCTCCTTGCCGCCAATTTGGGGTTTATACTTGCCGACGGCGCACTATCTGCCGCCTTCGGATTCCTAGCCCTCCGCCTCTTCCGGTTTTTCTACGGCAAGCGCTGAGCTCATGTCCAAGCTTTCCGATTTCAACGATCTCGCGTTCGAGGACTCCCTGGCAGAGGACTGGTCACGCGACCTGGAGACGGTCGAGGTCCGCCTGGAGGCCCGTCCGACGCGCGGCACAATGATATTTGCGGCCTGCCTGATCGCCATAGTAGCGGGGCGCGTGCTCTATTTAAATATGATCAAGGGCGGCTTTTATGCCGCCCGGGCCGAGGCAAACGCGAATCGCACCGAGCACATCCTCGCTCCCCGCGGCCTGGTCAAGGACCGGAACGGCATGGTACTCGCGGAGAACCGCTCCGTGTTCCGCGCGGTGCTGAACGTGGACGAGTATGCGAAACACCCCGAACTCCACGAACAGACCTTGTCTGTAGTGGGAGAGGTGCTCGGCCTTGCCCCCGAAGCGGTGGACGTCATGATGGCCGAGCGGACCAAGGCGGAAAGCTCGGAGCCGCTCGTGATCGGCGAAGACCTTTCCCAGGAGCAGATCGTGAAGCTGAAAGCTCTGGACCTGCTTACTCTCGCGGTCACCGATGCCTACATGCGCCATTACTCCGAGGGGGAGACGTTCGGCTCCCTGCTTGGCTACGTGAGCCTTCCTTCCGTGCGGGACCTGCAGCAGAACTCGAAGATATCCAGCCAGGACCTGGTGGGCAAGGCGGGCCTTGAGAGCCGCTACGACGAGAGGCTCCAGGGCGTTCCCGGCCTGTACGTGCGGGTTCGTGACGCGAAAGGCAATCTCATCCACGCTGAGGAGAAGCGGCCGCCGCAGATCGGCTCCACGCTCACTCTGGCCGTGGACGGGGAATTTCAGAAGTATCTCGCCGGCCGCATGAGGCAGGGCCTCTCGAGCCTAGGCCGCACCACGGGCGGGGCGATCGCCCTTGACCCTCAAAACGGCGAAGTACTCGCCCTCATCAGCTTCCCGTCTTACGACAACAATATCCTGAGCTCCCCGGGACGGAACGAAGAGAAACGCGCCCTGCTCAATTCGCCGCTCCAGCCCCTCTTCGATCGCATGGTGAGCGGCAACTACAGCCCCGGTTCGGTCGTGAAGCCGCTGGACTCGGTCGCCCTCCTCAACGAGAAAATCGTGGATCCCATGCGCAGTATCTTCTCGCCCGGCTACCTGGACGTGCCGAATCCTTACGATCCGTCCAAGCCGACCCGTTATCTGGACTGGCGCTACCAGGGGTACGTCAACATATACTCCGCCATCGCCCAATCCTCGGACGTGTATTTCTACGAGACGGTCGGAGGCTTCGGCGACATCAAGGGGCTTGGCATCACCCGCCTCAAAGAGTGGTGGCAGAAGTTCGGTTTCGGAACGCCGACCGGCATCGACCTGCCTTCGGAAGGAAAGGGCTTCCTGCCCGACCCGGAATGGAAAGAGAGGCGGCAGGGCCGGCCGTGGCTGCTCGGCGATACTTTCAACGTGTCCATCGGCCAGGGGGACTTGCAGGTCACGCCGATCCAGCTCACCAATGCCATCGCTTCCCTCGCGAACGGAGGCATCCTCTATCAACCCGTCGTGAACAAGGACGCTGACCGTAAGATCTTGGCCGACCTCACCCGGTACGCGCCGGAGATCAAGGAAGTACAGAAGGGCATGAGGCTGACGGTGACCTCCGCGCTCGGCACGGCACACGCGCTGAACGACCTGCCGTTCGAAGTCCATGCAAAGACCGGTTCCGCCCAGATCCAGAACAATACCAAGGAGAACGCCTTCTTCGCGGGATATATTCCGTCGCCGGAGGGAGAAGGGGAGAATGGATCAGCCAACACCGGCGCGCGGATCGTCATATTGATACTGATCGAGGATGCGAGGGAGGGCAGCCTGAACGCCGTCCCGATCGGCAAGGATGCGCTGAGATGGTATTGGGAGCATCGGCTGCAGTAGATATGAAAAAGCTTTGACCCCGACTCGAGAGAGCGGGGTCAGCTGTTATGAGAAACGCGCGATGGTGACCAGTGCCCAGCTCACTTCGTTGCCGGTTTCGGCGACGAGGGTGCTGATCTGAGCCTGATCATTGCGGTTCTCGGGGTTTACGAAGAAGCGGTAGGCGGTGGGAATGAGGCGGACGAGTATGGTGCCGTGACCTATCGCCAGAGCGATGAGATCGACAGTCCGGTCGTGATGCCCTACCTGGTAAGCGTAGAAGCATTGCGAGACGGCTTTGAAGCACAGGGCGAGGCCTGCTTTCGTGTACGGATGAGAGAGGGACCAGCCCTTCGTCCGCGTCACGGCAAGCACGATCACCGCCGAGCTTCCGATCACCGCAGAGTTCATCGTGTCGGATTCGCTCCACACGAGGAGGTGCTCCCTCCAGGTGAGCCATACCAGCACAGACATCGCAAACGCCCACTGTGAGTAGACGATGCCAAGCCCGCACTTGTATGTACGCTCTGCGGTGTTCCATACATCCGTCTTGCGATATGCGTCGAACTGGATGGATGCAACGAGCGCTGCGAACACGATAAACGAGACCGCCCAAGAGATACTCACGCTGACGAGTGTCACGAGAGTATGACTCAGGCTGTAGATCCCGAAGCCCCATGCCGCTGCGGATTGCAGGGCGGGGGAAACGGCGGGGTTTCTAGCCCAAAAGTTCTCTTGTGACAAGCGAGCATCTCCCTTCTTCTGTTAGATTTTAGATGAACTCCAGCCCAAGGCGATTCTCAGGTTGGTTTAATATTATACGATATAAATCATTAAAAGTCAAGGATTTGTCAAGCCCCGTGGCAATAGCCCTTCCGAATCCTGCGGTTCCCCGCTGCCCGGGATAACCGGCGATGGTATAGTGAACCAAATGAACCCGGCGGCCTCTGCGAGTTGAATGGCTCATGCATACCGTTCTTCTTAATAGTGAAAGGAGAGCCTTCACGCGCGCCGACCTGCCGCTTCTCGTGCATGGCAAGGAGGGGAGTGGGGCTTCGCTTTTCACGATCGTCCTCGCGGCGGACCTGGCCCGGGCAGGAGAACAGATCGTCCTCTGGAGCGCCTATCCGATGGCGAAACGCGCCTTGGAGGAGGAGTTGGGGGAAGACGTTTTCAACGTGACCATGCTTGCGGAAGGAGAGCGAGCGTTGATGGAAGCGCTGCCCTCGGTGTCCGTCGGTCGCATCCTGGTGGTGAAGAACTGCGAGACTCTTTCCACGAGTGCGCTGGAAGCGGTCACAGGTCTTCCGACGGTCATCGCTTCCGGCGATCTCGATGCCGTTAAGGCCTCTGCTTGGGATGGCTTCCGGACCAAAGTCCTTTTTTCACCGGGCCTCCATCCGGTCGCGGCTATGCCACCGCTCGCCAAGTACGAGGCTTTCCTGATGGGTGCTACCGAAGGGGTGGTTCGTGTGTCCACTGTTACCTAAAACCTAAAACCTGTAACCTATTCCTATGTCCCAGTTCCGCAGAGATCCCGTGTCCGGCGAGTGGATCATCATCGCTCCCGAGCGCGCGGCGCGTCCGCATCCGGTCCAGCAAAGGAAACGGCTGTCCACGCCCTTGGCCAAATGTCCCTTCGAGGATCTTCACGGGAGCGGCAACTGGCCGCCTATCTTAGAGTACGACGAGAAGGGCAAGTGGCAGATGGCGATAATCCCGAACAAGTATCCCGCCCTGGTCCATGCTGAGCGCTGCCCCCGCGAGCTGCAGGTGGGGCCTTATCATGTGACGGAGGGCCTTGGCTACCATGAACTTCTGGTCACTCGCGACCACAAGAAAGGATTCGCCGACCTTGCACCGCGCCACGCCCTGCAGGCCTTCCGCATGTTCCGGGAGCGCTACCGCGCGATCGATCGCGACGAGTGCATGGCCTATCTCGTCGTCTTCGGCAATTGGGGTCCTTCCGCAGGCGCGTCCCTCACCCATCCGCATTACCAGCTCATGGCGCTGCCGGTTATACCTCCGAACGTCGCGCGCTCCTATGCAGGCTCGGAGCGGCACTTCCGCCGCGCCAAACGATGCGTGCACTGCGATATCATCGCCGCAGAACGCAAGGCGGGCACGAGGGTGATCTTCGAGAACTCCGGCGCCATCGCCATCGCCCCCTTCGTATCCCACTCTCCGTACGAGGTTAAGATTTTTCCCAAGCGGCACCACGCCGCCTTCGAGCGTTCGCCGGAAGGGGTCTTGGCGGACGCGGCGGCGCTCCTCCAGAAAGTGCTCGGCCGGATGCGCGCAAGGCTTGGCGATCCCGACTACAACTTCTACATCCATACCGCCCCCCTGCGCGAGCACGAGCGGTATGCTCATTACCACTGGCAGATCGAGGTGGTGCCGAAAATGGGCATTCCCGCAGGTTTCGAACTCTCCACCGGTATAGACATCGACCAGGTCGATCCCGACCGCGTCGCCGCGCTCCTTCGCAGATGAACGCTCTTCTCAGGTACCGCCGTCTGATAGCGATTTTCGGGGTGAGCGTCGTTCTTCTCGCCGCTGCCGCAGCCATCGCGTGGGTGAGGCTGCACGCCATCCGTGAGCCGCTTGTTCTCCATTACTCCCCCTACACCGGCATCAACCAGATCGGGAGCGTGGTGAACCTGCTCGGGGTGGCGGCGACGGGGCTGGTCCTCGTGGGAGTGAACGCCCTCATCGCCTTCGCCCTGGAAGACCGGGAGAGGCTCTGGGCGGATCTCCTCGCGCTCATGACGCTCTTCCTCTCTGCCTTGCTTTTTATCGCGTTTATGGCTATTATAAGCGTCAACAGTTAGGGAGCCGTTGTAGTCGTTCAAGTCGTTCTAACCGTTCTGCATCGGACGATTAGAACGATTACCACGTTTTCAACGGTTACAACATTCTCATGTCCAACTTTGCGGTAATCGAGACCGGAGGCAAGCAATACAAGGTAACCACCGGCTCCAAGATAAAAGTGGAAAAGCTCGCCGGAGAGGCGGGCAGCACGATCACCTTCGACAAGGTTCTGCTCACCGCGGATGGCGCGAACGCCAAGATCGGCACGCCGTACGTGAGCGGCGGCGCCGTGGAAGGCAAGGTGGTGCGCCAGGCCCGCGACCGCAAGAAGATCGTGTTCCGCTACCATTCCAAGACCCGCTACCGGAAACGCAAGGGCCACCGCCAGCACTTCACGGAGATCGAGATAACCAAGATATAGTTGGTAGGTTGTAGTGCGTAGTGAGTAGCGCCCAAGCAGTTCGGCATATAAAATAATACGGTGGTTTTTTGCAACTCCCGCATTAAAGCACTTGTATTGTCATTCCCGCGACGCTTGTCCTCGCGAAGGCGGGGAGCGGGAATCAACTCCTGCGTCCTTTGCTTGATTCCCGCCGGAGTTTACGCCCGTGAAGACGGGTGCGGGAATGACAAAGCACGAGCTTGCACCGGTTTTTCTTTCTTGTATCCTGAACCCATGTCCGCGCCAGGAGCCCCTTCGACAAACTCAGGACAAGAGCGCGTCTGCCCCGCCTTCGCCAAGGCTACTGCGGGCACGGCAGAATTGTATGAACGCTGAAGAAAGAAACTGTCAGAATTGCAAAAGTCAGTTCGCCGTAGAGGCGGATGACTTCGATTTCTATAAAAAGGTGGAGGTGCCGCCGCCGACCTGGTGTCCGGAGTGCCGGTTGATACGACGCTTGTGTTGGCGGAACGAGCGATCCCTTCATAAACGGACCTGCGAGCTATGCGGCAAGACCACTCTCGCTGTCTACGCGGAAGCAGCGCCAATTCACGTCTACTGTAACGAGTGCTGGTGGTCTGACAAGTGGGAGGCGATGGAACAGGGAGTTGACTTCGATCCATCCCGGCCGTTTTTGGAACAGTTTTTTGATCTTATGCACAAGGTTCCCATGGTGAGCCGTTTCGGGCTCAATCCCAGTCTGGTGAACTCCGAGTACACGAATATGGTGGGGTATCTCAAGAACTGTTATCTCCTCACTCATAGCGATTACAGTGAGGATTGCTCCTATGGAAGCAATGTCACCAACTCTAAGCAGTGCATCGATGCGTATCTCATCGATAAGTGCGAGTCGTGTTACGAGATAACGAACTGCCGTGATTGCTACCGGACCATGTTCTCCGTGGACTGCGTGAGCTGCCACAACGTCTATTTCAGCAAGAACTGCAGCGGCTGCACGGATTGCTTCGGCTGCGCCAACCTGCGCAATCAGAAGTACCATATCTTCAACCAGCCCTACACCAAGGAAGAGTACGAGGCGAAATTGAAGGACCTTTACCCGTCGGACGTACTGAAAATACAGGACGCGTTCGCGAATGCGGAGGAGCTCTGGCGGGGGTATCCGCAGAAGTACATGCACGAGCGGTTGAACTCTCACGTAACCGGAGATTACATCTATAACTCCAAGAACGTGCGTGACACATTCCTAGCTGGCAAGCTGGAAGATTCGCGTTTCTGCATGATGATCACGCCGGGCGAGGGGGTGATGTCCAACTCCTACGATTTCACCCACTTTGGCGAGAACTCCGAGCTCATGTATGAGGCACTGATGTGCGGCTGGTGCTCGCGCGTACGTTTCAGCTGGTTCATTACCGTCACCGGCCAGGACATCGAGTACAGCATCGGCTGCATCACGTGCAAGGACCTCTTCGGTTGCGTGGGACTAAAGAAGAAGCAGTATTGCATCCTGAACAAACAATATTCGAAAGAGGAGTTTGAAGCCCTGCGCGCGAGGATCCTCAAGCACATGGACGAGATGCCCTATGTGGACAAGCAGCGCAGAGTTTACAAATACGGCGAGTTTTTCCCAATGGAGGCGAGCCCGTTCGGGTATAACGAGACGGCACACATCTATTTCCCGCTTGCCAAGGAAGATGCGGTGCAGCGCGGCTATGTCTGGCGAGAGCCGGATGAGCGGAACTACACGCCCACGAAAACGGGCAGCCAGTTGCCGCTCGAAGATTTTCTCGATTCGGTCAAAGAAGAGGTCGTGGCCTGTGACCACAAGGGCAAATGCATGCACAACTGTTCCACGGCGTTTCGGTTCATCCCGTACGAACTCGCGTTTTATAGGCAGAATAAGCTACCCCTGCCGCGACTTTGTACAAACTGTCGTCACGCGGAGCGTGTTGCCCGTACGAACCCGCCGCGCCTCTGGGCACGGGAATGCATGTGTCGCGATGTGGAAGCGGCTGTCTATGCGAACACAAGCGAGCATTTCCACGGCGCGAACGCCTGTCCCAATCAGTTCGAAACCTCTTATTCGCCGGAAAATCCCACCATCGTGTATTGCGAACAGTGTTACCAGCAAGAGATGATATAAATATAAGGCGTTGTCATCCCTGCCCAGGCGGGGATCAGGCACAGGCGACGCGTACCTTGATTCCCGCCGTTGCGGGAATGACAGGATAGGGTGGTATATTAAATCTTATGCCGCAGGACTTCTCCAAGAGGATGGCCATCGTGGTGCGCGGAGACCTGCCCTCCTGGCAGGCGATGAACGCGGTGGCGCACATCTCCGCCTATCTGGGCAATAAGGTAAAGGAGCCGTTCGATACGGGCGAAAATTTCGAGACGAAGGACGGCGTGAAACACCCTCGCAACTCGCAGTACGCCATTATCGTCCTTAAAGGCGAAGCGAAGGACCTCACGGGATTCATGGGCGAGGTCCGCGCTTCCGGGTTGCCCTATCTCGGTTTCATCCGGGAAATGATCGAGACGACGGATGACGCGGAGATTGTGCAGGGGCTCTCGGGCAAGGATGATGCGGAGATCGAATACCTGGGCATCGGGCTCTTCGGGACGAACGAGGTTTTAAAAATGCTCACCAAGAAGTTCTCCCTGTGGAAGTAGTGCCTCACAAAAGGGGGTGCCAGAATTGCAAGGCGCAGTTCGCCATAGGGGCGGACGACATCGATTTCTACAAGAAAGTTGACGTTCCGCCGCCCACCTTCTGTCCGCAGTGCCGGTTCCAGAGGCGGCTTATGTGGCGGAACGAACGCACTTTTTATAAACGGGACTGCGCCCTTTGTGGTAAAAATGTCCTGACCAACTTCGCTCCCGATAAGGAGTTCGTGGTCTACTGCCAGCCCTGCTGGTGGTCCGACAAATACGACGCCGGCAGCTATGGGATGGATTATGATCCGCACCGGCACTTCTTCGAACAGCTCCAGGAATTGATGCGCAAGGCCCCTTGGGCAGCGCTCTCGACCGGATACACCACCCTGGTCAATAGCGATTACGTTAACGAAGCCGCCTATGCGAAGAACTCCTACCTCATTTTCAATGCGGACTACAACGAGAACTGCCTCTACGCATTCACCATCGATCACTGCAAAGATGCCATGGACGCGAATCTTCTGGAAAGCTCCGAGCTTTGCTATGAACTGATAAACTGCGAGAAGTGTTTCAAAGCATTCTTCTCTGAGGATTGTATCAGCTGCACAAATGTCTATTTTTCAAAGAACCTGAGCGGATGCAACGATTGCTTTGGATGCGTTAACCTGCGGAACAAGAAGTATCACATCTGGAACGAACCCTGCACCAAGGAAGAATACGAAAAAAAACTGGAGGATCTCCGCCTAGATTCGTTCGCTGCGGTATCCAAGCTGCGGGAAGAAGCGTATAGATTTTGGAAGAAGTATCCTCACAAATTCATGCAGGGCGTGCACAATGTGAACGTGTCCGGGGATTACGTATGGGAATCGAAGAATTCGCATTTCATGTATCAGACACGGAGCGTCGAGGACGGAAAGTACTCGCAGTTCATGACCTTGGGGCCGGCGAAAGACATTATGGATCAGACGCAGTGGGGCAACGGGGTCCAGCGAATTTACGAGACCCTAGGGGCGGGAGAAGGCGCAGATTTCATCCGTTTCTGCATGTGCTCGTGGTCCGAGTCAAGAGAGAATGAGTACTCCATATATGCCATTTCTTCTTCCTATTTGTTCGGCTGCGTCAACATGAGGAAAAAGAAGTTCTGTATCCTGAACAAGCAATACTCAGAGGAGGAATACCGCGCGCTTCGCGGGAAGATAATCGCGGACCTGGACGCGAATCCCTATGTCGACGCCAAAGGAAGGGTTTGGAAATACGGAGAGTTCCTTCCTTACGATCTGAGCCCCTTTGAATACAATGAAACCACGGCTGCAGAATTGTATCCGCTCTCGAAAGAGGGAGTGCTGGACAACGGTTTCCGGTGGCGGGAGCCGGTCAAGAGCCTGCATGCCGTGACTCTCGCAACAGATAAGATTCCAGACAGCATACAAAAGACCGAGGGCTCCATCACCAAAGAGATACTGGGTTGTATTCTCTGCGAGAAACCGTTCCGGATAGTGCCGATGGAATTGGAGCTGCTGCGCCGGTTTAACCTGCCCCTGCCGCGCGCCTGCTCCAATTGCCGTCACTTGGCTCGCGTTGCCCGCACCAATCCGCCCCGGCTCTGGACGAGGAACTGCGGCAAATGCGGGAAAGAGATCCAGACCTCATATGCTCCTGAACGGCCAGAAGTGGTGTATTGCGAGCAGTGCTATCAGACCGAAGTGGCCTAATTATCCCCAAGTTGCTTGATGCGAAACCCGGCCCTAGGATATATCCATGGAGGTATTCCCGGAGCTTATAGAATACTTGGATCAAAAGTTCATCTCTATCGACAGGCGTTTCGAGGCTATGGAGGAAAGATTTATTGAATCTCAGCGAGGCTTGGACGTTTACGCGAAGAGAGCAGACGAGTATTTCCAAGAGATGAAACTGCTGACCAGGCAGGTTGATCGGCACGACCGCTGGATCCACCGGCTGGCGGATGCTACCAAAACGAAACTCGACCATTAAGTGGTCTTAGGCCTCAAAGGTTCGTTTCAGGCGGTCTTTTTGCCGTTTACGTTCCAAGGCCAAGCCGATGAGCCGGTCCAACAGCTTGACGTAGGAGAGCCCGGAAGCTTCCCAAAGCTTCGGATACATGCTGATCTTGGTGAATCCAGGCAGGGTGTTGATCTCGTTTACAAGGAGCCTGCCGCCGGGTGTAAGGAAGAAGTCCACGCGGGCCATGCCGGAGCACTCCAGCGCCTTGAAGACCCTGATCGCGAGTGCCTGCGTCTCTTTGACCTTCCCTGCGGGCAGCTTGGCCGGTATTTCGAGGCCCGCACCGTCTTCGTCGATGTATTTGGCTTGGTACGAATAAAAGCCATGGCGGGGAATCACCTCGCCGGGCACGGACGCCCGAGGGTCGTCGTTGCCCAGCACCGCCACCTCGATCTCCCGTCCCTTCACCGCCTTCTCGAGGAGGATCTTAGTGTCGTAACGGAAGGCGTCCCGGATGCCGCCAAGGAGTTCCGGAAGGGAAGTGCACTTGTGGACACCGACGGAGGACCCCAAGTTGGCGGGCTTCACGAAGATCGGCCAACCAAGATTTTTCACAGCCTGCTTTAGGGCGGCGGGGGTGAAGTTGGTGCGGGAAAAGGCCTTGAAACCGGTGACGGGGATCCCGGCCTCCCGGAGCAGCCGCTTCATTACATCCTTGTCCATGCCGACCGCGGAACCCAGCACCCCTGCGCCCACGTAAGCCGCGTCGAGAAGTTCCAGCATGCCCTGCAAGCTGCCATCCTCGCCGTAGGTGCCGTGGATGACCGGGAAGAACACTTCCACCTCGCTCATGGGCTCGCCGCTTCGGGGCGAGATGAGGGCGGTCTGGTCTCGCCCGGCGAGCGCGGTAACCTCCGGCGCCCGCTTGTTGAGGGCGATAAGCTTGGGGTTCCCGGCATGGAGGAGGTAATTGGAAGAGTCGCCGAGGCGCCATTTGCCCTGTTTGTCCACGCCGATCAGGAGCACGTCGTATTTCTGCTTGTCCAGCGCTTCGTAAACGGATTTCGCGGATTGGAGCGATACCTCGTGCTCGCCGCTTCTCCCGCCGAAGATCAAGCCCACCTTTATCTTCCTTTTTCTTTTTTTGGGTTGTTTCATGCACTATTGGATGGTTGCCCTGTAAGCGCCGGGCGGCGGGATGACCGCCTCGTCTTCGCCCTCCACTATATAGCGGACATTATGCTCCAATTGCCGCTCCGGGGAAAAGGTATCGGTCATGAACATGAACGTCTGGGCGAAGATGGGGACGTCATGGAAGCTGCCGGAGACAAAAGGATCGGGCATCGTGACGTGACCTCCGCTTGGCCGCAGGAATATGTATTTCGGCTGCTCATCGGGCAGGGCGCGCACCTCGCGTCCCAGGGCGACGTAATCCGCTCCGAACGCTCCGGGCACGTTAGGATTAGCCGCCCATATCCTGAAGTACGTATGGTATCCCTCGAACGTGAGCACAGCGAGCAGAACCCAGGCGCTGATGCGTACGGCGTGCGCCGCAGACATGCTTTTCGCGATACCAAGGGCCTTATCATAGATCCATATCCCGCCGATCGCGGCGAGGGCCATGATCGGACAGGTCATGAGCAGGGAACGGAGCGCGTGGGGGATGCCTTCGTTCGAGAAGACCACTGAAAGAGCGGCAAGGAATATCCAGCCGAAAAGAAGGAGAGCGGCGAACCTCAACCGGCTGTCATCCTGACCCCGCACTTGATGCGGGGGAAGGACCCTCTGTTTGTTGGAAAAGAAGGTTCTTCGGCTTTGCCTCAGAATGACAATTATGCCCAGTCCTGCGCCGATCCAGAACATGATGCCGGTAGGCCAGAAGAGCTGGGGCCGCCCGGCGGCGTTATGCCGCCAGTTGCCGTCGCCTTGGAAGTTCAGCATACCTACGGTCTTTACAGTGTTCACCGCCAGGTCTTTCAGCGGATGCGTTCCGGCGGTGATCGAAACGTCGGTGGTGCGCCCGAAAAAATCAGCGGGATGACCGAGGAAATAGAGGCCGAGAGGGAGGGCCACGATGAAAGTGGCCAGGGCCAACATGCCGGCGGCCTTCCGGAAATGCGGCGTGCGGCGGAAGAAGGGGATAAAGAGGAGGAAGAGAAGTGGCATCACCCGGTAGGAGATGTAGGAGTAGAACCCCAGACCGAAGAAGATGCCGGCCAGAATGGAATCTGGAATCTGGAATCTGGAATCTGGACGGCGGAGTGCGCGGAGGAAAAAGAAGAGGGCCCATACTAAGAAAAACGAGGCGGTGATGGCGCGGAAACCGATCCGGGAAAAGTTGATATGCCAAAACGAGGTTGCCAGCAGGAACGCGGCCAGCAGGCCTGCCCGATCGGCGTATGGAATCTTCCAGATTCCAGATTCCAGATTCCGCGTTCCCCGCAAGAGCTCCCGCACGAAGAAGAAGAGGCCGAGCACCGTCAGGATGCCGAAAATAGCGGAGGGCAGGCGCATCACCCAGGGCTCGCGAAGGCCCGTGGCCTGGAGGAAGAGGGCCTGTATGTTCATAAAAAGCCCTTCCCGGCCGTTATTCTCGGGATAAAATATTTTGAAGTCGCCGGTGCGCAGGGCCTCGAGCGCGTTCGAACCGTTCATCGCCTCGTCCGGGTAGAGGCCCGGAGGAGCGGTGGTTAAATGGTACGTCCGCAAGAAGGTTGCTATAATCAATATGCCAACCACGAGCCAGAATGTCCGACGATGCATGAGGAAGTATTGTAACTGTTATAGTTGTTGTAACTGTATGGCAACTAATGCAATTACAACAGGTACAACAATTATAACAATTACAACACCCCACCATGTCTGAGGAATCCCTGCCTAAGCCGGTCCCGAAGTTGGAGACTCCCGTCCGCGCGCTGGAAGCCGACATGGACCGCCTCGCGGGAGAGATAATGAAGCACAAAGAGAACCCGGAGATGGCCGGAGCGGGCGATCGCGAACTCGTGCGGCAGGCCATCCGTTCCATCGGCCCCCTGCCGGCGGCCCCGCAGGCTTCCGAGGCGCAGACCTCGCCGTACCTGCCGGCCTACGTGGCGAACGCCGCCCCCGCGACCAAGCTCGAGATAGAGTACCTGGTAGACATAGCCTTCAAGGAAGGCATCGCCAAGGCCAATACGGCTGCCCTGAAGTCCAACCCTTTCGTTCTCGACGCTTTCCATGACGTCCTGGCCGGCAAGCTTTATTCCGAACTCCAGAAGAGAAAACTAGTAGATTAGTTCCAAGTTCTTAGTTTGAAGAATGAAAACTTGCCCGCAACTAAGAACTAAGAACTAAGAACTATCCCATGTCCCTCCAAACGATCATCGGTATCGGCATCGGTCTCCTCGTGGCCGTGGCGTTCTATTTCATCTGGCGCTGGACACGAGTCCGCGTCCTCAAGGGCTCCCTCGGACAGGACCTGCTCCTCATCAAGATACCGAAGGAGGCGATGCAGGCCAATAACAACCAGAACATGCGGGAGTTCAGGTACGTGGAAACAGAGATTATCAAGTTCGAAGAACTCCTGGGCAGCCTGGCCGGCATCAAGGAGACGGTGGTCCTGGAGATGGCGGTGCCGCACGTGGGCGAAGAGATCCATTTTTATGCCTCGGTGCCGAAAAAGTACAGCGAGGTCACCGCGAAGCAGGTCCAGAGCATTTGGAACGGAGCGTCGGTGGAAAAGATCTCCGACGATTACAACATATTCAATCCCCAGGGCACGTCCGTCGGGGCGTATCTCAAGTTGAAGGACCACTTCGCCCTGCCCATCCGCAGCTACCGGGAGATCCAGACGGACACGGTGAACCCCATCTTCGGCGGTTTCGCCAAAGTGGCAGAAATAGGGGAAGGAGCGGCCATGCAGGTCGTCCTCAGGCGCCCGGGCCGGCGGCCGAAGAAGAACATCCGCCGCGCCCTGAACGGCTTGAAGCAGGGCTGGTCGGTGGACCAGGTGCTCGGCCTCAGCTGGTGGAAGCTCCTGAAGGGCGTGCTCCACCCCAAGTACCAGAAGCGCGGCGAGGTGGAGGATAAGGTGGTGGACGAGGAGGCCGTAAAGGCGGTCACCGCCAAGATGGCGAAGCCTCTCTTCATGGTGAACGTGCGCATCCTGGCCTCGGGACCTTCGCCCTTCCAGGCGAACGACGTGTTGAACGGCATCGTCACCGTGTTCGAGCAGTTCACGAGCCCTGCCCGCAATAACCTGCGGGTAATGAAGCCGCGCAATCCCAAGGGGCTCATCTACGATTTCATCTTCCGTAAATATGAATCCTCGCAGGCGATGATTCTTACGAGCGAGGAGATAGCCAGCCTTTATCACTTCCCGACGCCGTTCACGGAAACGCCGCGCATAAAGTGGCTGAAGTCCAAGGAGGCCCCGCCGCCGCCCGACGTGCCCACGGAAGGCACCCTGCTCGGCGAGAGCGATTTCCGCGGCGACCGCCGTCCGATCCGCATCGCCCCAGCCGACCGGAAGCGCCACGTCTACATCATCGGTCAGACCGGCACCGGCAAATCCACCCTGCTCTCCGCGATGATCATCGAGGACATCAAGCAGGGGAAGGGAGCGGCCCTGGTGGACCCCCATGGCGACCTAGTGGAGACCGTGCTCGGCCACATTCCCACAGAGCGCGCGGAGGACGTGATCGTCTTCGATCCTGGCGACCTGGCCCGTCCGCTCGGCATGAAC
>JANWIW010000027.1 GCA_025449695.1 Minisyncoccota bacterium
CACGGAGTCAAAATCACGTTCCGTAAGGGAGATTTTGGCGCAGTGCCGCCGGAAGACCTCGGTTCGTTCGACGCCGTGGTATCCGACGCAGTGCTCGCGCATGTGCCCGACATGAAAGCCTTCGCGGGGATCCACTCCAACATGGTTTTACTGGATCCCCGCCTTCGCGGGGATGACAATGCTTGAGCTATTCCCTGTTGAACTCACTCTGTATGCGATGGGGGACCGAAGTAACGAACTTTGCATGATATGAAGGTCACCATCTCCGTCGGCGGGCGTTTCTGGGCCTTTCATCTCGCGGACGAGTTGGCGCGCCACGGATACCTGGAACGCCTCATCACCTCTTATCCGAAGTTCGTACCGGTCAAGATGGGCGTGCCGCGGGAGAAGATACGTTCGATCCTCATAAAAGAACTTCTGGAACGGGGCTGGCGGAAGATGCCGATGTTTCTCCAGAATCGCTTCGACCCTAAGGCTCCCATCACCGAACTCTACGACGCGCTGGCCCTGCGCAAGCTCGTTCCGTGCGATGTCCTGGACGGGTTCTCGAGCTTCTCTCTCCGCACCATGCGCGAGGCCAAGCGCCGGTATGGCGCGGTGACGGTCATCGATCATGGCAGCGCGCACATACAGGCCCAGGAGTCGCTCATGGAGGAGGAATTTGCGCGCTGGAGCATGCCCCGCATCCCATTCGAGCTGGCCAATAAGCGCATCGTCGAGAAGGAGCTCAAGGAATACGCGGAGGCGGACGCGATCGCGGTCCCGTCGCTTTTCTCGAAACGGACGTTCCTCGAGCACGGCATCCCCGAATCGAAGCTGATCCATGTGCCGTATGGGGTGAACGCCGATCTCTTCCGGCCCGCGCCGAAGGAGGACAATGTGTTCAGGGTGGTGTTCCGTGCCAACGTGACCCTGCGGAAGGGGATATTGTATCTTCTCCGGGCCTTCGCCGAGCTGAAGCTCAGGAATGCGGAGCTTCTCGTGATCGGCGACATCGCTCCCTACATGCATCGGTTGCTGAAGCCTTATGCGGGCACCTTCATCCATGTCGGCCATCAATCCATGGAGGATCTCGCGAAGTCCTACGTGCGCGGCTCGGTCTTCGTCCTGCCGACGGTCGAGGACGGCTTCGCTATGGTCCTGGTCCAGGCCATGGCGGCGGGACTGCCGGTCATCGCCACCGTGAACAGCGGCGGGCCCGACCTCATCGAGGAGGGCAAACAGGGCTTCCTCGTACCCATCCGGGATGTGGACGCGCTGAAGGAAAAACTGCTCTACCTCTACGAGCATCCCGAAGAACGCGCGGAGATGGGACGGGCGGCCGCGGCGCGGGTCGCGCAGGGGTTCACCTGGCACGATTATGGCGACGGGGTGATCGCCGCGTACGAGCGGCTGCTTGCCGCGCGCCACTAAGGTCCGGACTTCTTTACGGATGCCGCACGCGCCTCTACAATGACCCTCAATGAAGGCCATTATCCAGGCTGGCGGCATGGGCACGCGCCTCAGGCCCGTCACCTACGAGATCCCGAAGCCCCTCCTGCCCGTCCACAAGCAGCCCATCATCAATCACCTGATCGAACTGTTCCTGAAGCACGGGATCAGGGAGGTAGCGCTCATTATTTCCACGCCTCACCGTGAGGATTTCGCCCGCTGGCAGAAGACCTGGGACGACGTGATTCCCATGGACAAGGTGCACATCGTCTACGAGGAGAAGCCCCGGGGCACTTTCGGCGGCGTGGTGGACCTGAGGGACTGGCTTGGCGCGGAGGATTTCATCATGTCGCATGGCGATGAGCTGAAGGACTTTGATCTCACCGCCCTGGTGGAGTTCCACAAGAAGCAGGGAGCGGTGGGAACCATCGCTACAGTCCCGGTACCGGATGCGCGTCCTTACGGCGTGCCGATGGTGGAGGGCGATGCCTCAGCCGGCTGGGTGACCGAGTTCCGGGAGAAACCGGAGAACCCTCCCTCGAACTTCGTGAATTCGGGACTCTACGTCTTCTCTCCGAAGGTGTTCGAATACGTGGACCCGGCCCAGGAATCAATCATGACCGAATACCATGTCTTTCCCGAGCTGGCCAAAGCCAACAAGGTGGCGGCGATGCGGATGGAGAACGGGCGCTGGTACGATTGCGGCACGCTGGAGCGATGGGAGAAGGCGATGAACGAGTGGTGAGCTGGTTTTACGCGTTGTCACCGGCGCCTGGCTTTGGGATAATGAAGCCGTTCCATGACGAAGCTATGGCGGCGGCTCGCCGCATATGACTGGTTCGCGCTCGGTCCCGCGGTACTCGCCTTCTACGCCGCGGATTTCTTTTTAGTACCCGTCCTCGCGCTCCTTGGCGTAAGAATCGGCTTCGCTCTTGAGGGATATGAGTTTTCCCTGCGTCCTCTTCTCATAGCCCTCCTTGGCGGGGCCGCCCTGGCTGCCGGCTATTGGCTTCTTCCGTTCCGCACCTTCGCCGCGCGCCTCCCGAATCCCTGGCGCGGGCCGTGGCACAAGGGCCGGGCCAAGTTCGTTTTCCTTGCCATCTTCGGCACGGGACTCGCGGTCAAGGTCATCAAGGTCCTGGCCGGGGGATTCTCCCTTGTCCTGCCGAGCCCCTCCTTCATCGCTCATCCTTTCTACAGCACAGTGGGATTCCTGGACCAGGTGAACATCTTCGCGATCGCACTGGCCGCCGCCTTCGCGCTCCGCCCGCCCGCGGACGATCCCAAGGAGGCCAGGTTCTGGAGGATCGCCTCCCAGGTCGCGATCCTCACCGAGGTGGCATACAACTTCCCGACCTGCACCCGGACCGCCGTCGTAATACCCCTCCTCGTATGGATCATCGCGGAGTGGTATCTCGGCAAGCGCTCCTACAAGCCCATACTCGCCTTCGCCGTGGCGATGTGGTTCATCTTCAGCTGGGGCAGCGTGTGCCGTAATCCCCTAGGACTCAGGTCGTACAAGGTGCTGGACAGTTCCCTCGAGGTGCATGTGGAACATCTGCCGACCTTCGTGACTGATAATGTAGTGGGCCGTTTCAACCAGATGCGCGTCCTCGATCCCATCAGCCGGGACGTGGTCCCGCGCCGCGGTTTCGCATTCTTGGAGAACGTGCTGGTAAGTATGGGGCCGCCGCGCTTCCTCTGGCATTCCAAGCCGGCAATCAACGCGGATGGCCACGTGCTCGGGGTGAGGCTCGGTGCGCTCGCGCCTTCGGACACCGTTACTACCATTGGCGCGACCTGGGTCGGCGACTGGTACCTGGCGTTCGGCATATGGAGCGTAGTGATCGGCATGTTTCTGACCGGCGGCGTGCTGCGGCTTACTTACGAATATTTCATCTCGGCCACGCTCCGCGCCGCGACGGCGGTGGGCGCCTACGCCGCGCTATGGGTTTTCGTCCTCAGGAGCGTCGAGACGAGCCTCGCTCCCGCAATCGCCGGCAACCTCAAGCTTTTCATCGCGATGTTTCTCATCGCCCTTTTCGCGCGGGAGTGGCGCAGGACCCCGAAAGCCTGATTTGCGGGCGCGGCAGGAACTGCCATAATAACCGTCACGTGTCCCGTTTGAGACACCCTTACCATGCCCAGATTCTTTAATACAAAACTACCTGCTGGTGCGTCAGGTATGCCGGCAATTCACGGAAACGCTTGCGTTTCCGGTCTCTAACGGGATGCGCATCCTGCACGTTTCGCCGACCTATCCTCCGGCGTACTACGGGGGAGCGATTGCGAGTGCTCATGCCGTGAACAAGTATCTGGTCCGTGCCGGGGCGGAGGTGGTCGTGTATACGACCGCGGTGAACGGCGGCGCGGACCTGGACGTGCCGCTCGGCACGCCCCTCGACGTGGAAGGCGTGCAGGTGACGTATTTCAAGCCGGACTCTCCGCGGGCCTGGTTTTATTCCGGAGGTCTCCGCCGCGCGCTCTCCGCCGCCGCGCCCGGCTTCGATGCCCTCCACGAGACCTCCGTTTTTCTTTCCACGTCCTGGCTCACCGCGCGGGCGGCTGCGCGGAACCGCAAGCCTTACCTTATCTCCCCGCGAGGCGCTCTCATGCGCGCGCCGCTCCGGAGCAAGCAACTGAAGAAGGCGCTTTATATCGCCGCCATCGAGAAAAGAAATCTCAGGAACGCCACTGCCATCCATTTCACCGCCGCCATCGAGAAGGAGGAATACGATACGCTCGGGCTGCCCCGCCAGGGCAGCGTGCTCATCCCGAACGGGCTGGACACGGAGACGCTCGCGCCGGGCGACGGCACCGCCTTCCGGAAGCGGTTCGGCATCCGGCCGGAGCAAAAGGTAGTCTTGTTTCTCGGCCGTATCAGTTGGAAAAAGGGATTGGACACGCTCCTCGAGTCCTTCGGCGGGCTGGCGCGCGAGCTTCCGGATGCCGTGCTTGTGATCGCGGGCGGGGACGACGAAGGCTACATGCCCACGGTGCAAAAGCTGATCGCCGGGCAGGACATCTCCTCCCGGGTCGTCATGACCGGCACCCTCCAGGGAGAGGACAGGTCGAATGCGTATGCCGCCGCGGATGTGTTCATCCTCGCTTCCTATGCCGAGAACTTCGGCAACTCCGTGGCGGAGGCCATGCACTTCGGCGTGCCTGTGGTGATCACGGACGCGGTCGGCCTCGCGCCGCAGGTGCGTGCCGCGGAGGCGGGCTTCGTGACCCGCAAGGATCCGCTGGAGGTGAAGTTTGCGCTGTTCAAGCTCCTGCAGTCGCCGGCACTCCGCCGCGCGATGGGCGAGCATGGCCGGAGGCTGGTCAAGGAGGATCTCTCCTACACCGCCGTTGCCGGCAGGTTCCTGGAGGCATACACTCAATGCATTGCCGCGTACCGCACCGGCAGGACGCGCGCCATAGATCTATGAGGATACTCATCACCGGCGGAGCGGGGTTCATCGGCAGCCATGTCACGGATGCATACGCGGCCAAAGGGCATAAGGTGACCGTGGTCGACAACCTCTCGAGCGGCACGCGAAAGAACGTGCCGCGCGCGGCCGGATTTTACCGGGCGGACATCCGGGACATCGGAGCGATGCGCAAGATAATGGCCAAAGAGCGGCCGGAGGTGGTGAGCCACCATGCGGCCATCATGGAGGTGGTGAAATCGGTTCGCGACCCGTTGGCCACGTTCGACGTGAACGTGCGGGGCACGCTGAACCTGCTCATGGCCTTCGGGGAAGAGGTTAGGGTGAAGCGCAAGCGGTACATCTTCGCTTCCTCCGGCGGGGCCATCTACGGCGACCCGCCCCGGCCGCCCGCCTCCGAAGCCGCCTTGCTCCGGCCGCTTTCCCCCTACGGCCATTCCAAGAAGCTCGGCGAGGAACTGGTGGAGTTCCATGCCCGATATTTCGGTTTCGACTATGTGAACCTGCGCTACGGCAACGTGTTCGGCCCCCGGCAGAGCCCCCATGGAGCGGCAGGGGTCATCGCCATTTTCGGAGACCTGGTGAAGCAGGGGAAGCGTCCGACCATCTTCGGTGACGGGTCCAAGACCCGGGATTATATATTCGTAGATGACGCGGTCGCGGCCAACCTCGCCGCGCTCCGCAAAGGAGGAGACATGACCTTCAACATAGGTTCGGGCAAGGGTACGTCCGATCAGGAGGTGTTCGAGGCCATCGCCGCGCGATATGGATATAAAGGGAAGGTCCGCTACGCGGCGCGGCGGAAGGGCGAGGTAACCCATATTGTCCTCGACACCCGGCGCGCGAGGCGGATCCTCGGTTGGAAGTCCCGCACATCCTTCCGGGAAGGCGTCCGGCGTACTATGGACGCTCTATAATAAGGGACATTGTCATGAAACCCCTTCCGCTAAGCGCTATTGTCCTCACTTACAATGAGGAAGCGAACATAGAAGAGTGCCTGCAGAGCCTCGCCGGCCGGGTGGACGAGATATTTGTCGTGGACAGCGGCTCGACTGATGGCACTCTCGCGATCGCCAGGCGCTACACGTCCCATATCGCGGAGCATCCCTTCAGGAACTGGGCGGACCAGTTCAACTGGGCCGCGGATACGCTGCCATTGAAACATCAGTGGATCATGCGCCTCGATGCCGACGAGCGCATGACGCCGGATGCGTGGCGGGAGCTCGGGGATCTCTGGCCGAATCTCGGCGAGGATGCCTCCGGCATCGCCATAATGAAAGAGTTCTACTTTATGGGACGGGTCATGAGGCATGGCGGGCATTTTCTGCCCTGGATACGCCTCTGGCGGCGGGACCGGGCGCATTTCGAGGAGAGGCCCATGGACGAGCATTTGATCTTTTCCTCGGGGCGAGTGACGACCCTGAAACACCCTTTCCGGGAGGAGGATCGCAAGGGCTTCCGGGCCTGGCTCACGAAGCACGTGACCTACGCCGAGCGCGAGGTCCAGGCACTGACCGGTCCCGGCGGCGACCTGGTCGCGCCCGATCTCAAAGGTTCCGCCGTCGCGCGCAAGAAGTGGCTCAAGCAGAACGTGTACCAAAAGCTGCCCCTCTTCGTCCGTCCCTTCCTCTATTTCTTCTACCGCTACGTGGTGCAAAGGGGCTTCCTCGACGGCAAGGAGGGCTTCATCTTCCACTTCTTCCAGGGGCTCTGGTACCGCATGCTTGTGGACGTGAAGCTGTACGAGCTAAGGAAGAATCGACCCTTCGATAAAGCTCAGGGTAAAGAATCGACCCTTCGATAAAGCTCAGGGTAAAGAATCGAGAATGAACGCGGGAGCTTTGCCGCGTGCCTTAGTTAACTGCGTAAAATGACGAGCGCCGAGCTAAGCTCGGCGTCGCATGTCTTCTCGCGCTCACGGCGTGAGCAGTACGTTCTGGTGGGTAGAAGTGTACCAGGTCACGCTGGTGCCTTCATTGCCCGATGGTTGGAATTCGAAGCAGATGAACCCTTCGGGATCCACGCCCACTTCGCAGGTGTGGCTGTGTGTGGGCAGATCTTCCGAGACTTCTTCGGCCTGGATGGTGCCCTGGGCCCACACTCCCTGACGGTCCGTGTCGAGGTGTGCCAGGTAGTTCCAATCCACCGAGCACGTGACCTCGAACTGCGCCGGATGCTTGTGCAGCAGGATCCTGCCGCTGGGGTACTGGTCGATCGTGATCGCGGTGACCGTGAACTGCCGCGTAGTAATGGTCATCCTTGACTCCTCTCTGACGACATAGTGTAGTGGCTCGATTCCTGTCCGTCAACGGCAATTCCCATTTGGAAGTTTCGCGCTATACTACCAGCACTTATGTTCATCCTGGGGCTGAACGCCTTCCACGGCGACTCTTCCGCCTGCATCGTGAAGGACGGGGAACTTTTGGCCGCCATCGAGGAGGAGCGCCTGCGCAGGGTAAAGCACTGGGCGGGATTGCCCGTCGAAGCGGTGAGGTTCTGCCTGGACCTCGCGGGCATAACTCTGGACCAGGTGGATCGCATCGGCGTGTCGCGCGATCCCCGCGCGAACTTCTGGAAGAAGGTCGGTTTTGCGGTGACCCATGGCTTGAGCCCACGGGCGATGGCCGGCCGCGCGCGGAACCTCGGCAAAGTGAAAGGGGGAGTGGCGGAAGGTTTGGGCGCGGCGTTCGATATGTCGCCGGCCCTCCTTAGGAAAAAGATCGTGGGAGTGGAACATCACCGCGCGCACATCGCGAGCGCGTTCCTGGTGTCGCCGTTCGATGACGCCGCGGTGCTCTCGGTGGACGGGATGGGAGACTTCGTGAGCACGATGTGGGGCGCGGGGCATGGGAACCGCATCCTTCCCGCCGCCACGGTGGAATATCCGCATTCGCTGGGATTCCTGTACACGGCACTCACCCAGTATCTGGGATTCTGGAAGTATGGCGACGAGTACAAGGTGATGGGTCTCTCCGGTTTCGGCACGCCCCGGTTCCTGCCCGAGCTCCGCAAACTGATCAGGCTCATGCCGGATGGCGGCTTCCAATTGAACCTGCGCTACTTTGCCCACCGCCGCGCGGTGGTCGGCATGTCCTGGGAAGGCGGCGAGCCGGTCATCGGCCGCCTGTTCTCGGAAGAGCTGGAGCGTCTGCTCGGTCCCGCCCGCAGATATGAGGACCCTATTACCAGGGACCATGAGAATATCGCCGCATCGCTCCAGGCGCTCTACGAGGAGGTGTTCTTCCACATACTGGAAGACCTACACCGGCGGACCGGCTTAACCAAGCTCGCCTTCGCGGGCGGTTGCGCGCAGAACAGTCTCGCGAACGGCAGGATCTACGCGAATTCCGCGTTCCAAGAAGTGTACGTCCCGCCGGCGGGACATGACGCCGGTACGGCCATCGGCGCGGCTTTCTATATCTGGAACCAGGTCCTCGGGAACCGGCGGGGTTTCGAGATGAGGAGTCCCTTCTGGGGCATGGAGTTCGGCGATGCGCAATGCAAGGCAGCGCTCGACACGGCGGGCCTCGCGCCGGAACATCTTGAGGACGACGAGCTCTTCCCGCGCGTCGCGAGGCTCGTCGCGGACGGGAACATCGTCGGTTGGTATCAGGGGCGCACGGAGTGGGGCCCCCGGGCGCTGGGCGACCGGAGTATCGTGGCCAATCCCGCTTTCCCGGAGATCAAGGAGCGCATGAACCTGAAGATCAAGAAGCGCGAGCCATTTCGTCCATTCGCGCCCTCCGTCCTTGAAGAGGCGGTGGGCGACTACTTCGAGTCGCACGGCCCCGTGCCGTTCATGGAGAAGGTATACGTTATCCGTAAGGAGGTGCGCGATAAGATCCCCGCAGTGGTCCACGTGGACGGCACCGGCCGCCTGCAGACCGTGAGCCGGGATGTGAACCCGCGTTATCACCGCCTGATCGAAGCGGTCGGCAAGCTAACCGGCGTCCCTATGGTGTTGAACACCTCCTTCAACGAGAACGAGCCGATCGTGAACCGGCCGGAAGAGGCAATAGACTGCTTCTTGCGCACCAAAATGGACGCGCTGGTGCTGGGAAACTACCTCGTTGAGCGAAAAACATAATCGTGATATCTTTTTCTGTCGTCCTGAGGTATTCCGAAGGACCTTCTGCCCCCGAAAAGAGAAGGTTCTTCGCCCGTCCGCTGGAGGGCTCAGAATGACAAACATTACACATGATCTCTTTACCCAAAGTAACCGTCATCACCGTGGTCCGGAACGGGCGCGAGTTCATTCGCGACTGCGTGGAGAGCGTTCTCGCGCAGGCCCATCCGGACATCGAGTACATCGTGAAGGACGCGGGCTCGACCGATGGCACGCTGGATATTCTCGCGGAATACGGAAACAGGCTAAAGGTCATATCCTCGCCGGACACCGGAATGTACGACGGCCTGAACCAGGCGCTGGCCGCGGCGACGGGAAATATCGTCGCCACGCTGAACAGCGACGACATGTACACGACGCCGAAGGCGGTCGCCGGCATGGTCGCGAAGATGGAAGAGAGCGGCGCGGACATGGGCTGGGGCGACCTGGTCATCGTGGATCGTGCCGACGTCTCCAGGGTGGTGCGCCGCTGGACCGCCGGGGCTTATATCCCGGGCAAGCTCCGCTGGGGGTGGCATCCGCCGCATCCCAGCACGTTCGTCCGCCGGAGCGCCTACGGGAAATACGGGGCCTTCCGTACGGACATGCGCATCTCCGCAGATTACGAGCTCATGCTGCGCATGCTCGGCAGGCATCATATCGCTTCTTGTTACCTGCCCGAGACCCTGGTTACAATGAGGGCTGGCGGCGCCAGTAACCGGCCGCTCGCCGTTCTCTGGAAGTCGCGTGTGGAGGACGCACGGGCCTGGCGAGTGAACGGCATGGGTGGCGGATGGTTCACGGCGCTCGTTAAGCCATTCTCGAAATTACTCCAGCTGATATGATGTTCTAATCGTTATAGTCGTTCTAAGCGTTGTAACCGCACGGACCACGGCTAGAACGACTAGAACAATTACAACGACTACAACTTCCTCATGGACCTCAAAGGCAAAAAGATATTGATCACGGGAGGGGCCGGTTTCCTCGGCAGTTTTTTTATAGAGGAGCTCCTCCGCCGCGGGATAGAGAGGTCAAACATCACCGTACCCCTGCGGGAAGAGTACGACCTGACCGGGTGGGACGCCTGCGCGCGGGCGGTCAAAGGGCAGGACGTGGTCGTCCACCTCGCCGCCAAGGTCGGAGGGATCGGCTTCAATCGCGAGAGCCCGGGCGAGCTTTTCTACGACAACCTGATGATGGGGGCCCAGATGATGGAAGCCTCGCGGCAGGCAGGCGTCGCGAAATTCGTGGGTGTCGCCACCATCTGCGCGTACCCTAAATTCACCCCCGTGCCATTTAAGGAGGAGGATATCTGGAACGGCTATCCGGAAGAGACGAACGCGCCCTATGGCCTCGCCAAGAAAATGCTCCTCGTGCAGGCGAACGCGTATCGCGCGCAATACGGCATGGATGCCATTACCCTTTTCCCGGTGAACCTGTACGGCCCGCGCGACAATTTCGATCCTGAGAGCTCGCACGTGGTCCCCGCGCTCATCCGCAAGATCGCCGAGGCCAAGCGCGAAGGCAGGGCGTATGTGGAGGTGTGGGGGACCGGCACGCCTACCCGGGAGTTCCTGTACGTGGAGGACGCGGCGCGCGGCATCGCGCTCGCGACCGAGCAGTACGGCAAGCCCGATCCCGTGAATCTCGGTTCGGGCATGGAGATATCCATTAAGGACCTGGCCACGCTCATCGCCCGGCTCATGGATTTCGAGGGCGAACTGCGCTGGGACGCGTCCAAGCCCGACGGCCAGCCGCGGCGCCTCTTGGACGTTTCGCGCGCCGAGCGGGAGTTCGGCTTCAGGGCGGCGACTGATTTCGAGGAAGGCCTCAAGAGGACCATCGAGTGGTACCAGGGCCCGGCCAAATGATTTTAAAACGAGTCGAGGGCGCCTGCGAAAGGCGCCCTCTTTATTGTTTCTAGAGCCGGACTCCCCATATCCGGTCCAGAATGAAGAACAGGTGGTCGGCTGCCTCCGGCGTCATAAGCGAGCCGGCGATCCATCCGCCCAGCAAGCAGATGCCGAAGCCGCTCAACACGAACATCGGCAGCACCACCCAGCGGATGCAGTTCTTCGGCCGCGACAGGCGGTAACCCTCAAAGGGTTGGTAGGCCGCCTTGTAATAGCCGAGAGCCAGAGCCGCGGCGACTAGTGCGGTCACCGATCCCTCATAAGAGAGGCCGGTCCAGCCGGTGCGTCCGAGAAGGGGAAGGAGAACTAATCCGACGATGGTGAGGCCGTCGGAGTTACGGAAGTATTTCCGCACGAGGGGGTAGTCCCAGGCGCGGAGCGCGAGAGCGTGCATCTAAAGCTCCTTTCGTCAGTTGCAGCTCCAAATGCCCTTACAAGGACGCTTGGAGCCGCAACCGACGGATTTCAAAATGCGCTTTCATTATAACACATAACTATACAAAAAGCAAGTTTCTGTCAAGCCGTGGTCTGCTCGGATGGGACATGCTTGCCTGCTTCCACGTTCACGAAGAGGTACTTCGCCGTTTTCAGGATAATAGCCAGGTCCACCAGGAAGGAGCGGTTCTTCACGTAGTAGATGTCGTACTTCAGCTTCTCCCTGGCCTCGTCCAGGGAGGCGGAAGGCCGGAAATTTATCTGAGCCCAGCCGGTCAGGCCGGGTTTTACCACATGGCGGATGTTGTAGTAGGGAAAGGCCCGGTATTGCTCCACGAGTTCAACCCGTTCCGGCCGCGGGCCGGTGAAGGAGATGTCCCCGCGGACGACGTTCCAAAGCTGGGGGATCTCATCCAGATGGGTGAGCCTGAGGAGCTTGCCGAACGGCGTGACGCGCCGGTCGTTTTTCTCCGTCCAGGCGGGCGTGCCGTCGTTCCCGCCCTGCCAGGTGGTCATGGTGCGGAACTTGTAGAGCGTGAATGTCTCGTCGTTCTTGCCCACGCGCGCCTGCGCGAAGATGGCGGGGCCGCGTGAGGTGAGCTTGATGAGGAACGCGATGAGGAGGGTGAGGGGGATGAGCGCCACAGAGAACGCGACTCCCAGCACGAAATCCACAAACCGCTTGACCAGGTCGTAACCCGGGCGGCGAGTCGTGACGTGCTCGAGGAACCAGCCCTCTTCCAGCTCGCCGAGCGGTACGCGCTCGAAGACCAATTCGTAGAAGTCGGTGAAGTTCACGATGGTCACCCCGAGCGGCAGGAGATCGTATAGGGCTCGTATGGCCGCCGGGTCCTTGGTGAGCGAAGGTTGGATGATGAGCGTATGCGCGCCGTGCTTCTCGATGAGCCGGGGCAGATCCTCCATTTGCAGGGGCCCGAACTCCTCAATCCATGCCGCCGCCTCGTAGCCGGCATGGGGATGCTTCTTCAGGAACTTCAGGAGCTCCTCGATCTCCGGAGAGCGGCCGATGACGATGGCGGGGGAGGGACGGAAGCGCGCCACCGCCAGAAAGGTGCTGCGGAATAAATACTCCCCGGCGATCACGACCGCCGCGAAAAGGAATAGGTTGGTCTTAGGGGTGAGCTGGAAGAGCGACTGGAAAAGATAGAAAAGTACGATGGAGACCAGGGCGGCGATGCCCACCGCGGTCATGATCCGGTTCACGAGCGAGTTGTAGTTCACGAACGCCCGCTCGCGGTAGAGGTCCATGACCATGAATACGAAGAGCCACCCGATGAAGAGCAGGGAGAACGGCGCGAGGTGGATGCGCCAATAGTCCTCGAAATTACGGCCCTGATAGCGTATCAAAAGCGTCGCGGCGAGCGCGGCGTAGAGTAATATCACGTCCCCGGCGAGCAGGACGAGCTTCTTTGTCCGGGACATCGTTCTTTATAGTAGCACTGGGAAACGCCCGGCGCTACGAGAATAGGCTGCGGGGATCGAGGTACCTCAAGAGTTCTTCGCGCATGGCGACGAGCGCCGCGCCGTAGACTGCGATGCCCGCCAGGATGGAAATAATGACGTGCACGCCCATCCGTTCCAGAACGAACACGAACGCTCCCATGAGGAGGCTCGCCGCGGCAATCTTCCCCAGATGCCGCAGCGTCTGGAAGGGAGCGACTCGCTTCAGTCTCCACCAGGTGAATCCGTTCGCGAGGATCTGCGCGAGGATGGTCGCGACAGCGGAGCCCGCGATCCCCCAGTGGGGGATGAGTAGGAAGTTGAAGAGCGCGTTGCCGAGGGTGCCTATCGCCAGGAACACGATGGCGCTTCGCTGTTCGTTCTTCGCGAAGATGCCGTTCGCGAGGAAGGAGGCGGGGAAATGCGTGAGGGCGGTGGCGAGAAGGATCAGGAAGGCCGGGGTCGCCGCCTCGTATTCAGCGCCGAAGAGGAGGACGATGATGTTCCTCCCGAGAACGAGACCGCCCACGAAGATGGGGATGGCGAGAAAGAAGGCGAAGCTCATGATCCTCTCCATGAGCATCCGGAAGCGATCGCCCTCGAGGATGGCCAGGCGAGACATGGCCGGGAAGAGGACCGTGGACAGGGTCTGCGGCACCATGTACAGGATGAAGATCGGCCGCTGGGCCGCGCTGTACAGGCCGAGGGCGGTGGCGTTCATATACCAGCCGAGCATCACGGTGTCCGTGTTCAGCATCAGGCTGCCGAGGAAGCCCATGAGACCGAACGGGATTCCCTCGACGAGAATCCGCCTCACAAGGCCCTTTTCGAAGTGCCGCCAGAAACCCCAAAAGTGCTTCCAGAGCATCGCATAGGCGAGCACCATGCCGCAGCCCGCGCCGAGGGTGTAGCCGATCATGAGCGCGAGCGGGCTCGGCTGGAGGATAAGAAGCCCCAGGCCGATGCCGGTGATAGCGACGTTCGTGAAGGTGATGATAAGAGCCTCGAGCTCCATCCGCTCCGAGGCGCGAGTGAGCGACGTCGTGAAATCCCTCAGGCCGTCGAAAGCGATGAGGAGCGCGGCCCACGGCAGGAGGGCCAGGGCGCCGCTGATGTTCGTGAAGAAAGGTACCACCGCGAAGAGGAGGATGGTGTTCGCGGCGACGAGTACGAGCTTAATGGCGAAAGACGTGCCCAAGTATGCGGGCAGCCGGGCGGGATTGCGCGCGCCCTCGCGGGTGAGGATTGAGCTTACCCCGATATCCGAAAAGAGAGAGAAAAAGCCGGCCAGTCCCACCGCGTAGGAGAACACGCCGTAGCCAGCCGCGCCGAGCACGCGCGCCGCGTAAATGAGAATAACGGCGCGGATGATCCGGCCGCCTATCGTGGACGCGGAGAGCCAAAAGGTGTTCTTGAACACGGTCTGGCGCATGGAGCTGTTCTCGAAGAGCAGGCTTTTCGCGCGGGGAAAAAATCCAGGCATCATTTCCAAAATAGCTTGTCCGCGAGGCCGAGAACTGCGCCGTTCCCGCGCTGAGACTTGACTCGCCAACTCATGTTGATACGATTGTAGCATGGACAATCAAAACAACCCCGCCTTCTTAGATAAATATTTGCTGCCCGCGTCGATCCTCGTCGCGGCGGTCCTCATCGCCGGTTCGGTGTTCTACTCCACTCAGCGCGGCTCCGTCACGAACGGCAACAATGTCGCGGTGAATCCCGGTGACAACGGCGATAACGAGCCCGCCCCGGCCGCGCAGCTGCCTCCTATCGGCTCGAACGACGTGGTTCTCGGGCAGGCCAGCGCGCCGGTCTCGGTGATCGAGTACGGCGACTATCAGTGCCCCTGGTGCAGCAAGTTCTTCGTGGAAGTGGAACCGATGATCCGTAAAGAATTCATCGATAAGGGCAAGGTGAAGATGGCCTTCCGCAGCTTTCAGTTTCTCGGTGCGGAATCAAAGCTCGCCGCGGAAGCGGTAGAGTGCGCGAAGGACCAGGGCAAGTTTTGGGAGTTCCACGATGCGATATACAACGCGGAACATGTCGACGGGCAGGAGAACAACGGCAACCTGGACAAGGCCCTGTTCATGAAGCTCGCAGGGGACTTGAAGATGGATACAGGCCCTTTTGGCAGCTGTTTCGATTCGCATAAACACGCGGCCAAGGTGCAGAGCGATTATGCCGCCGCAGGCAGCGCCGGCGTGAACGGTACCCCCAGCGTGTTCGTGAACGGCAAGACCTTGGGGGCCTGGACCGCCCAGACCAACCCGTTCCAGTCCCCGGCCAACCTGGCTGCGGTACGCACTTTCTTGAACGACGCATTGGCGGGCAACTAAGGGGCGACAACGGTGTGAAATGAACGAGGGCCGCGCGGTGCGGCCCCTTTGGGTTGGGATGCGCGGCGCCTTTCTAGCAACGCGCGAAGACGAAGTGAGGACGGCCGACGACGGTGGTGGCCCTCTCCTGTTTTCTTACCGTGGTGCTCCTGCCGTGTTTCATGATGACCACGGCCTGGAAGACATCTTCTTCGTCCAGCGCCAGGGGATTCAGTCCCTTAGCGATGGCGATGTCTCCGGCCAGGCGCGGCCCGAGAATCGTCTTTCCGGGCGGCGGTAACGCGGCGAGCAGATCGGTGAAGCTGACGGTTGGTTTTGCAAATTGCGAGAACATTCGAACCTCCTTGAAAGCATTTATATAAGTATATGCGGCGGAAGTCAACTTTGCGCCCTTGCGACCCGGTATTGTTCTGTCATCCCGGCCTTGCGGTGTCCTTCGAAGCCTAGGCGAAGGAGGGAGCCGGGATCCAGACAAGTCATACTGGATTCTGGATAGCTCTCCTGGGCTTCCGGAATGACAAACAGGCCTGAAAATAAACCTTACCAGACCATCCTACTTGCGCCGCTGCCATCGCCAGAATAAAATGATGCCCTAGGGTCCGTTCGGTCAGCCAACCAATCATTTTTCCATGCCCAAGACGGTAAAGATATATTCCACCCCCAGTTGTGTCTATTGCCGGATGGCGAAGGCGTTCTTCGTGGAGAAGAACGTGCCGTACGAGGAGTTCAACGTCCAGGAGGACATGAAGGCGCGCGAAGAGATGTTCTCCAAATCCCATCAGCTGGGAGTGCCCGTGATCGACGTCGAAGGGGAGATCTACGTGGGCTTCGACCGGAGCGCGATAGCGGAGGCGCTTGGGATCAGTCAATAGGGGATAGGGTATGGGGTATGGAATCCCCGTCCCTAAACCCAATACCCTAAACCAATACCCTTATGTATGACCTGATCATCATCGGTGGCGGGCCGGCGGCCGTTGCTGCAGGCGTCTACGCGGCTCGCAAGAAGATAAAGACCGCCGTGGTCGCGGAGGCTTTCGGCGGCCAATCGCTCGTGTCCGCCGACGTGCAGAACTGGATCGGCACGCCTTCTATTTCCGGCTTCGATCTAGCCGAGAATTTGAAGAAACACCTGTACGCGTACCGCGAGGGCGTCGATATTCTGGAGGGCGAGCTCGTGACTGGCATATCCAGGAAGGATGACGGGACCTTCAGCCTGGCGCTCCGGAACGGCAAGGAGATGGAAGCGAAGCATGTCCTTCTCGCGTCCGGCAGCCGGCGGAAAAAGCTCGAAGTTCCCGGCGAGCAGAAGTTCGAGGGCCGGGGCGTGGTTTACTGTTCCATCTGCGACGCGCCGCTCTTCGGCGATAAGGTGGTGGCCGTGGTCGGCGGCGGCAATGCCGGGCTTGAGGCCGTCATCGATCTGCTGCCCTACGCCTCTAAGATATACCTCCTCGTCCGTTCCGAGCCCAAGGGAGACGCGGTGACGCTGGAGAAGATCAAGAACGATCCCAAGGTGGAGATCCTCACCAACACCATCGTGGAATCCATCGAGGGGCAGGATCTTGTGACTGGCGTGGTCGTGAAGGACACGCGGACCGGCGAGCCGCGCAAGATCGCTCTGGAAGGCGTTTTTGTGGAGATCGGCGCCCTGCCGAACTCCGAATTCGTGAAGGGTCTCGTCGAGTTGAACGGAGGGGGCGAAGTGACCGTTGACCACAAGACCCAGCGTTCTTCGGTGCCCGGGATATGGGCGGCGGGGGACGTCTCAGACGTCATTTACAAGCAAAACAACATCTCCGCAGGAGATGCGGTAAAGGCGGTGCTGAACATCTACGAAATGATGGTGAAAGGGAAATAGAACTTTGCTTGCTCATGAAAACGCGAGCAGGGTGAGCCATTGCGGTCTCACCCTGTCGTTTGATGCCGTTCGTCGCATTCCGGTTCGATGAGCTGTACGTACCCGTGCGACGTGATGCTGATCTTCGGCCAATGATCGGGATGTTCCTCGTACCAGGCCCTGATCCGCTTGATGAGTCCTTCGAGGGCATACTGCACTCTTGCTGGAGGCGACTTTCGAGGTACATAGCCGAACCGGCCTTGTAGTTCCGAACAGAGCTCGCGGAAGGGCAGCATCTTCCCTCGTCGAAGCCCCTCCGCGATGAGCGTGATCAGCCCATTCCTGTCTACCCCGCCTGGAATGCTTGCAGGCAGGGCAGGTAGGGCCCGCACTACACGCTCCAGTTCTTGAGCCATCATCTCGAAATACTCGCTCCAGTGCGGCTCGCTGAATTCCAAGCGCCCGTGTGCCGTCATGCTGATTTGCGGCCTATGGCCGGGATGCTCTTCGTACCAGGCCCTGATCCGCTTACGGAACTCATAGAGCGCGCTCACCACGCCTGCCGTACCGGAACGTCTCTTCGGCGCGTAACCGAACCGCTTTTGCAGCTCGGACGAGATCTCCGGGAGCGAAAGCATCTTGCCCTGCCGCAGGCTTTCGGCGACGACCGTGACGAGGCCCTTTTTGTCGATGCCGCCAGGAACGATGACGAGCGGCCTGCCCACGGCGTACGACACCGCTTTCGCCACCCGCTCCAGTTCCTCGGCAAGCCGTTCAAAGTACTCATTGGCCATAATCTCCCCCTTTTCAACCCCTGCACGAACCGGTGCTTACCATGTCATCTAAAAATGATTTTGTCAAAAAAGATGCGCGTGGCAGAGGCGGAATTGACAGTCCTTCAAAGGGAAACTACAATCTTTCAGCACTCCATGGTCGGGAGTGCCAATTTAAAATGTTTTCGGTTTACCGTGAGAACCCATCTCAAAAATACCCTCGCGGCCGGCGGTACTTCTGAGATGAGTTCTAGTTTTAAGGGAAATTTAACTGGAGACTGTAAACTCAAAACTAATAAAAAATAAATGATGATAAAACCATTGTCGAACCACATTCTCCTCGAACCCCAGGCGGAGGAGAAGACCACCAAGTCCGGCATCGTGATCCCGGACACCGCGGACAAGGAGCGCCCGACCCGCGGCACGGTAGTGGCGGTAGGGCCTGGCAAGTCGGAAGACGGCAAAATAACTCCCATGTCGGTCAAGGTCGGCGACAGCGTTCTCTTCAAGAAGTACGGTCCGGACGAACTCGAGATCGACGGCAAGAAGTACCTCATCGGTGACGAGGACGATATATTGGGCATCATAGAATAATGTTCAAGACGTTCTAACCGTTCTACGCGTTGTGAACCCCCGCTTAGAACACTTAGAACGGCTAGAACGCTTACAACACCTACAATGGCTAAACAAGTTAAGTTCAACGAGGACGCGCGGGCCTCGCTCAAGGCAGGCATAGACAAGCTCGCGGAGGCGGTGAAGATGACCCTCGGCCCCCGCGGCCGCGCGGTTGTGATCGAGAAGGGCTACGGCGCTCCGCAGGTCACCTTCGACGGCGTGACCGTGGCGAAGGAGCTGGAGTTCCAGGACAAGTGGGAGAACCTCGGCGCCGATTTCATCAAACAGGCCGCCGATAAGACGAACGACAACGTGGGCGACGGCACCACCACCTCGGTGGTCCTCGCGCACGCGATGATGGACGAGGGCGAGCGTCAGATTCGGGAGAAGGGCTTCAACGTGATCCAGCTGGCCGAGGAGCTGAAGAAGGGTACCGACGCTATCATGAAGGCGCTTGAGGACCAGCGCGAGGAGATAAACGATCCGAAGAAGATCCAGGAGGTAGCCACCCTGTCCGCCAAGGACCGGGAGATCGGCAAGCTCATCTCCGAGGTGATGGGCAAGATCGGCCGGGACGGCGTCGTGACCATCGAGGATTCCAATACCATCGGCAACTCCTACGAGCTCGTAGAAGGCATGCAGTTCGACCGCGGCTACATCTCCCAATACATGGTCTCGAACCAGGAGCGCATGGAGGCCGTGCTGGAGGACCCCTACATCCTCGTCACCGACAAGAAGATCTCCTCCATCCAGGAGCTCCTGCCGCTCCTCGAGAAGATAGTGCAGAGCGGCAAGAAGGAGCTCCTCATCATCGCGGAGGACGTGGACGGGGAGGCTCTGGCCACGCTCATCGTGAACAAGCTGCGCGGGGTGTTCAACGTGCTCGCGGTGAAGGCGCCCGGCTTCGGCGACCGTCGCAAGGAGATGCTTGCGGACATCGCCATAGTGACCGGCGCCGATTTCATCTCCGAGGAGGTAGGCAAGAAGCTGGAGAGCGCCGACGTATCCTCGCTCGGCCACGCGCACCGGGTGGTCTCTACTAAGGACGCTACGACCATCGTCGGCGGCAAGGGCGAAAAGAAGGCGATCGACGATCGCGTCGCCCAGATCAAGGCCCAGATCCAGAAGACCGATTCCGACTACGACAAGGAGAAGCTCCAGGAGCGTCTCGGCAAGCTGTCCGGCGGCGTGGCCGTACTGAAGGTTGGCGCGCCGACCGAATCCGCCCAGAAGGAGCTGAAGCAGCGCGTGGAGGACGCCGTCGCGGCGACCCGCGCCGCCATGGAGGAAGGCATCGTGCCCGGCGGCGGCATGGCGCTCTTCAACGCGCGCCTTGCCATAGGCGACAAGAAGGAGGGCGACGTGGAGAAGGCCGCGCATGAGATTCTGGTCAAGGCCATGGAGGCCCCGCTCTTCGCCATCGTCGTGAACAGCGGCGAATCTCCCGATTCCATCATGCGCGCCCTGGAATCCAAGAAAGGCAAGGGCGGCGGCAACGCCTGGACCGGCTTCAATGCCGTCACGAACGAGATCGGCGACTTGAAGGACGCGGGCATCATCGATCCTCTCAAGGTCACGAAGACCGCGCTCTCGAACGCCGTGTCCGTGGCCGCGAACTACCTCATGGTGGGCGCAGCCGTGACCGACATCCCCGAGAAGAAGGAGGCGGGAGGCATGGGCGGCGGCATGCCCGGCATGGGCGGGATGGATTACTAGTCGCTTCGCGACGTGGTAGCGTTGTACTCGTTGGATCGCCGCGCGCCCGTAAGGGCGCGCGGCTTGTTGTAGGCGTTCGAATGCGCTTGCCGCTACCGTTATTATTCTTTTCAGTGTCATCCCGGAAGCCCAGCAGGGCTATCCGGGATCCAGCTGAGCGTGAGATGCTCCTCAAAGCATTGATTACCCAATGTTCCCCGCATTTGCGAAAGGCGTTTACCAAAAGGGGCTACTGGTCTACCATGAGAGCCATGCAAACTCCGGAAGAGTTGCGCGACTACAAGCCCGACTTCGAACCGCACCATTGGACCGACGAGGACAGGCGGTATCTTTCGCCCTTCGTGACAAACGTGGATGGACTCGTCTCGGTCATCAGCCACAACCTGCCGCCGGAGATCACGGGAGCGCTCTGCTCCCGCGCAAGCCGCGCCACGGGTTCCCTCACGGAGGTTCTGCTCAAGGAATATATCAAGCCGATTCTGGAAGGGGAGGACAAAGAGCTTGCCGCCGAGTTGAACCGCACCATCGAGTTCCTGGAGCGCGGCGGCTTCCGGAAAATCCTGAACAATCAGCGGGCGCAATCCTTCTACGCCCGTTGGCTCTCCCAATACGGCGACGACTCCATCGCCCAGCTCACCGGGACCCACGTAGTGCTCTGGGGCATCTCGCAGCTTGCCATGAAGTTTCTGGAGGACCGCCGCATTGGCCTGGAGCCCTTGGAGAAGTCGACCCGTTACGTTAATTTCAGCAACAAGGTCAACGGAAATTACCTGTACTACACCCCGAAGCCCGATCTGGAGAAACTGAACCTGCTTCAGGACTATCGAGCGACTCTCGACCATCTTTTCGATACGTATGCCGCGCTCTTGCCAAAGCTGCTCGAATGGCTGAAGGTCACCTTCGACGACAAAGAGTCGGTGCTGGAAAAAAAGGCTTTCGATACCCTGCGGGGTCTTTTACCCATGGCTACCCTCGGCCAGGTCGCATTCCGCGGGAATGCGCAGGCTTTCGAGTATGCCATCAACCGCATGGCAGGCAGCAATCTCGGCGAGTTCCGCTGGCTCGCCGCGTCTCTGAAGCAGGAATTAGACAAAGAGATCTACTCCCTGCTGCTGCGCCTGGAAGACGAGAAAACCAAGCACTACCAGGAGTATCTCTCCCGCCGGCACGACAAGATCCGTGAGTTCATAGGGGAAAAGCAATGGGAAAAAGATGCGCCTGCGGCAAAGCCGGGCGTGCAGGAGGTCTTGCTTGCGGAATACACTCCCGATGCCGAGGAAAATATCATTGCAGGGATCCTCTTTCCCGAATTCCACGGTAGCTGGGCGGAGGCGCTGGCTCATGTGAAAAACTTGGATGAGGCCGGCCGCCGGGAGGTCATCAAGCGCTATCTGCCCGGACGGGAGCAGCGCTGGTACAAAGTGGGCCGGGCCTTCGAGAACGCGTATCTCCGGTTCGAGATCACTATGGACATCGGCGCCTACCGCGACGTCCAGCGCCACCGCATGATGACCCAGGACCGTCAGCGGTTCTCCACGCATCACGGCTATGCCGTCCCGGCGGAGCTGACCGGTGCCGGACTGGAAACTCCTTATCGCGAGGCGATGGACAAAGCAGCCGAGCTGTTCCGGAGACTCGAGGGAGCTGATCCCGACCTTGCTCAATATGTGGTGCCTCTCGGTTACCACATCCGTTTCTATCAATGGCAGAACTTCCGACAGTTCTTCTGGGAGGCCGAATTGCGGACCATCTCCCAAGGACATCCCGATTACCGGACCGTCGAGCAAAAGAAATATCTTCTGGTAAAAGAGAAGTTCCCGCTTCTCGCCGAGTTCATGCTGGTGGACATGAACGATTACGCCATCGCCCGCCGTGGCACCGAAGATAAGATCGTGGAGAAAGAGAAGAAGATACTGGAGCGGCTGCAGAATAAGGCCGGAAGCTAGTCATGCTTTCGATCGTCGTCGCTGTTTCCACGAACGGTGTCATCGGCCACCGCGGCCAATTGCCATGGCATCTTCCCGCCGACCTCAAGCATTTCAAGGACGTGACTGAGGGGCACGCCGTCATCATGGGACGGAAGACCTTCGAATCCATCGGCCGCCCCCTGCCGAACCGCCGCAACATCGTAGTCACGCGGCAGGAAGACTACAAGCCCGCCTCCGCCGAGGCTTCGGTGGGCAAGCCCGCTGGCGTAGAGTTCGTGCATTCGATCGAAGAAGCTCTTGCCCTCTGTCATCCTGACCCCGCACTTGATGCGGGGGAAAGACCTTCTCCTGAAGTCTTTCTCATCGGCGGCGCGGAGCTCTACCGACAGATGTTCGATCGCACGGACCGCATCTATCTCACCCGTATCCACGAGGATTTCGCGGGGGACGTCTTTTTTCCGGAGCTGGGCCCGGAATGGAAGGAGATATCGAAGCAAGAGGGGATAGTTGACGGGAAGAACGCATATCCCCATACTTTTCTTATCTACGAACGCAAATGACCATTGTCGCGATCGCGGTCATCTTCATCTGCTTCCGCGTTCTCCAGGTGATCAACGGTTTCTTGTTCGCGCTCATTTTAGAGAACAAGACAGGGATATGGATAGTCATTGCAAGCGTCGCGATCATGGGAGGGCTCCATCTTGTACGGGTTCTATTGCCAGAGAGCAAGGCTACGCGTGTCGCTGTGGTGGGTATCATGGCAATCGCCGGCGCAGCGTTATTAGCGGGACCACAATATCTCGGAGGCTTCTTTTTCGCAGTTCTTTTTTATGTGCTGATCGGCGCGGAGCATAAGTTTTACGCCGCGCTTGAAGCCGTGGTGCGCCTGCCGGCATGGACATCGAACCTCTTCGGTGCCGCGCTTTTCGTGCCGGCATGGTGGCTCGGTCGGTATCTCTCCCTGGATGTCGAGGCGGGGTATGTCGCCGTGTTCGCGGTGGCGGAGCTCGTCTTATTGATGCTTTGGATGCGGGAGGCCAAGGATCGTCCGGAGGATGACGGCCGCATGGACCCACCACTTTTCATGGCGCTGCCGTTTCTGGGATTTCCCATAGGTTTTTATTTCGCTTTCAAAGCGAATGGCCAGGATCTCCTAGAGGCTCCTTTGGTCTTGAACATCCTCGGAGCCCTGTATGTCGCGGGTATGATGATTGTGTATCTCGCCTTCTCGCGATGGGTGTTCGCGATTGGCAAGCGTCGTCAGAGCTCGTTTCTATCCCGCGTGGATACAGGACATCTTCATGCCGGACCGGATTGACGGAGTGGATAAGGATACATATAATCGTCCCACCTCTTTGAATTCAAGGTGTGGCGGCAGACCTGCCGGGTGTTTGTGGGATCAGAAGGGCTGCCGGTTGAGTGTGAAGAGCGCTAATTGTCGGCCTTTGGAGTCTAGGGCTATGCGTTCAGCCTGGGGAAGCTAAGTCCTTTGCTTTGGCAACTCCGATCAGTCGCCACGGGCGCTTCCGAAGGGAAGCGCCTTTATTCATTGCGTGCAGTACGCCGTCCCCTATCCCTTGGACTATTTCTTTTAAATGAGGCTCGGTTGCGGTATAATAATCCTCATGACGACGATCGGAATAGTGATCGCAGTAATAGTAGTGGTGGCCCTCTGGCTTATCGCGGTCTTCAACGGCCTGGTTCGCGCGCGTATGCGCGCGCGGGAGGCGATGTCGGACATCGACGTACAGACCAAGCGACGCTACGACCTCATCCCAAACTTGGTAGAGACTGTTAAAGGCTACGCGAAGCACGAGAGCGGCGTCTTCGAGCGGGTGACCGCGGCCCGCACCGCCGCCATGCAGGCGCCGATGGGCAATGCGAAGCTGGAGGCGGAGAACGCGCTTAGCGGGACCCTGAAATCGCTCTTTGCGGTGGCGGAGAACTACCCAGACCTCAAGGCGAACCAGAACTTCCTGCATCTCCAGCAGGAGCTCACCGACACCGAGAACAAGATCCAGGCGTCGCGCCGCTTCTATAACTCGAATGTCATGGAGTTGAACACGAAGATCGAGACCTTCCCCACGAATCTCATCGCCGGCCCTTTCGGTTTCTCCAAGATGGAATTCTTCGAGGTTCAGAATGACGTTGAGCGCGCCCCGGTGCAGGTGAAGTTCTAGTGCACAAGCGTTGTAGTTGTTCTAATCGTTCTACTCGTTGTAGCGTGGATGAGTGGCAAAGCTGCTCTTCACCCGTTATAGATTTGAGGATCTGGAAGTATGGCAAGTCGCCCAATCTATTGTGACGGAAACTTATAAACTCACGCGCAGCTTCCCGAGTGACGAGCGTTTTGGATTGACAAGTCAATTCAGAAGGGCCGCGATATCTATCTCTCTAAACATCGCCGAAGGAAGCGGCCAGCAGAGTCCGAAAGGCTTTGCGAACTATGTAAATCGAGCAAAGGGCTCGTTGTTGGAATGCGTCGCGTGCGCTAGAATTGCGGAACAGGAAGACTTCTCGCGCAACGACGATATGCGCACACTCGTCGTTTTGCTTGAGAAGGAGTATTTCAAACTGATTGCTTTAGAAAAGGCGCTACGGAGCAGGATTCACGATTAAAACATTCGCATCGGTTACAACGATTAGAACACTGCCCATGGCCACCATCTACTCCCACAAGGACGCCAACGTACGCAAGACCTGGTTCTTGTTTACAGGCTTCCTCGGCGTCGTCATCGCGCTCGGCTGGGTAATCTCCCAGTACTACGGCGATCCGTCCATCCTCCTCTTCGCGGTGATCTTCTCGACGGTCATGAGCCTCGTGAGCTACTGGTATTCCGACAAGATCGTCCTCTCCATGGCCCACGCCAAGGAAGTGGACCTCAAGGCCAACCCGGAGCTCTACCGGATCGTGGAAAACCTCGCCATCACCGCCGGACTGCCCATGCCAAAGCTTTATATAGTACCCGAGGCGCAATTGAACGCCTTCGCGACCGGCAGGGACCCGAAGCATGCGGTCGTCGCCGTGACCGAAGGCCTGCTCGCGAAGCTCGATAAGACGGAGCTGGAGGGCGTCCTTGCCCATGAGATGTCGCACATAGGGAACCGCGACATTCTGGTCAACACCATGGCGGTCATCTTGGTGGGTTTCATTTCCCTCGTCGCCGACATGTTCATGCGCTCCATCTTTTGGGGTTCCGGCAACCGCGACCGGGAGGGCGGGGGAGGAGCCATCGCCATCATCGGCCTCGCGCTCGCGATCCTCGCGCCCATCTCGGCCACGCTCCTCCAGCTGGCCATTTCCCGCCGGCGCGAATCCCTGGCGGACGCCTCCGGCGCCCTCCTCACCCGTTACCCTCGGGGGCTTGCCTCTGCCCTGGAGAAAATCGCCCGGGACGTTACGCCCATGCGCCGCGCCCGGAATACCACCGCCCACCTTTGGATAGACGACCCTTTCACCGGCCAGCAGCGTACCGCCTGGTGGCACAAGGCATTCATGACCCATCCTCCCATCGAGGAGCGCATCCGCGCATTGAGGGAAATGAGCTTGGGTGGATGACCGCCATTCCGCCATTGCAGTATTCACTTACAACCCTCGCCTTTCCTTAAAATGCGGCCGCATTTTAAGGAAAGGCGAGGGCGTGAGAATCGCCGGTAGCAGGGTGCCACCCTGGAAAAAGCGAATACTTGGTGATATCCTTCCTCCTGTTCCCACGCCTTTCTTTCTGTCCCTTTCCTTAGGATGCGGCCGCATTTTAAGGAAAGGGAAGATGGAACAGTTGGAGATTTTCCCGGGCAATGTAACCTGGAATGAGTTCAAACATGCATCACAAATTCGGCAAGACAATCGTCATGGCCCTGGGTGGCTCTATCGTGTATCCCAGTGAGATCAATTCCCGGTTCATCCGGGATTTTAAGAGGTTCGTGGAGCGGTTCGTGAAAAAGGGCTACAAGTTCGTGATCGTGGTGGGTGGCGGGAGCATCTGCCGCGTCTATCAGAAGGCCGCGGCGGAGGTGGCACCTCTGACCGACGAAGACAAGGACTGGCTCGGCATCCACGTCACCCGCCTGAACGCGCACCTCATCCGCACCATCTTCCGTGACATCGCGAACCCGGTCGTCATAGACACGCGGGGCAAGATCAAGAAGCTGAACCATGCGGTCACCGTCGGCTCCGGCTGGCATCCCGGTTCGTCCACCGACCACGTGGCGACCGCGCTCGCTTCCGATTTCAAGATTCCGGAGGTGGTGATCATAGGCAAGCCCGATCACGTCTACGACAAGGACCCCAACAAGTTCAAGGGCGCGAAGCCCCTGCCGCAGCTTTCCTGGAAGGCATACCGCAAGCTGATCCCTTCCGAATGGACGCCCGGTTTCCACTCGCCGGTGGACCCGCTCGCGGCGAGGTTCGGCCAGAAGGAAGGCATTGACGCCATCATCGTGAACGGAGACCTGAAGAACCTCCAGGCTCTCCTCGAAGGCAAGGAATTCAGGGGGACCGTGATATCGTAGCCGCGTTCCGGCCTACGCCCCTGCGGTCCTCAGTGCCACTTTCGATTTCCAGAAGAAGAAGCCAATGGTCACGAAGGTCATGAACGGGGAAACCCAGCTCGGCACGTGAATGCCGAACGCGTCTATGATCATGATCGCGCCGAGGAAGAGGATGGAGTACATGGCGCCGTTCTTCAGATAGATATATTTCTTGACCCGGTGGATGTTGCCGATGGTCATCTGCCGGACGACCAAGGCTCCGATGCCGTTCCCGATCAGGATGAGCGGCACGGCCATGGTGAATGCGAAGGCGCCGAGCACGCCGTCGATCGAGAACGTGGCGTCGATCACCTCGAGGTAGAGCAATTTGCTGAGGTCGGAGCGGTCCTTCGTGACCAAGTCCTTTTCCCGCGCTTCCGCGTTCTCCTTGAAGCCGTGGGTGATGAAGAAGACCGTCGAGCCTATGACCGCCCCGAAGGCCATAAGCTGATTCTGGGATAGGGAATACCACACGAGCGCGGAGAGCACTATGGACACGATGGCGTAGAACCACACGCCGTTCCGCAGGAAGAACTGTTCCGTGCGCGGCAAGCCGAAGTGCTTTTCTTCCAGGAAGAGCCAATGGAAGAAGAGGAAGACCAGGAACACGCCGCCGCCCATGAGGAGGATGGGCGCCGACCTCTCGATGGATTCCATCACCGCCGGGTCGCTCGAGAAGGTGGCGGTTAGAGAGCCGAGGAGGCCAAGGGCGGGGTTGAACACCCATACGATGAGCCAGGGCAGGAGGCCTCGGATAAGGAATACGGCGATGAGCATTCCCCAAAACAGGAACCATTTCCTCGCTTTGGCGCCCATGGTGTTCAATACCTCTGCGTTGATGACGGCATTATCCACGCTCGAAACAGTCTCGAAGAGCGCGAGGCCGAGCGTGGTGATGATGAGCGACAGGATCATGGGATGGGTCTAATTATGCCACAGTCTAATTGCCCCTTCCTGTAAGTTGGGTTAAAATGACCCCGTTCGAAAATCCACAGGAGGGGTCGCATAGCGGTCTAGTGCGCACGCTTGGAAAGCGTGTGTACCGAAAGGTACCGAGGGTTCGAATCCCTCCCCCTCCGCGAGAAGGTCTTATGAGCGAAGCGAGCTAGGGCTTCTCGCGCCCCGCGCTGCGTCCCGCGAAGCTTTAGCGGAGTGGGATTGCTTTGTAGAACCTTCGTTCGTTGGGTAGTTTTATTTTTGTGGATTCTATGTTGTACTAAACGGTATGATTGATGAGTGGCAGGAAGCCGAGTCTTTTGAAGGAAGCACGCTTCATAGTGCGCTGGGAGGGCCCGCGGAGCATCCCGAGGCGAGCGCCAAAAGCGAGTTCGCAGAGACGATATCCCTTCTCAGGTTTTTGAACGAAGGGGCTCTTCGGGGCGTACTGACACAGTTTCTGACTCAGTTTCCCGGAAGTAGGGAAAGCATGGAGGCAGTCATAAAGAACGTGGCGCGACGCAAGATAGAGCAAAGGGATCCCGACGAGATAGACGCAATTCTTGATCAGGCTGACAAGAATGGAGCGAATCCCGAGGCGCTGGTACAAATGCTTATGCAGAGTATCTCGCTGGGTAATAGCAAATTGCGTAGGGACTGGAGTGTTTTCACGGGCGCGACCGCAAATGTACGTTTCGCGTTGTCACACGTAGAGAACGCGGAAGCCGACGTCGAGAGTGAGCTGAGAGCCCTCGCAAAGGAGAGGTCGGACCACACGGCCAGTATCACCTTTATGAAAAGACTTATACTGAAGAAGCTGCCGGACAGGGCTAAGGATATCAAAAGATTCTTCGAAGAATCTGATCTTGCGGCAGCGGAGGTTGATTACCGCGCGAGGATTTTCTTCTCTCATGGCCGCGCGGATCTCCATGACGCTGGTCCGAAAGGAAAGCGGATGGAGGAGATACTTTCGACGCTGAAGCATGACAAGAAGGTGGAGGTGTGGCAGGACGTACAGGGCATACAAACAGCGGATGATTTTCAGGAGCGTATCTTAAACGCTATCATCCATTCCGACCGGGCAGTGGTAATGCTCGGCAACGCCTCCATTCGCAGCGAGTGGGTCTTCAGGGAAATACAGGCCTTTCAGCTTTATGGAATCGATATCGTGCCAATCCTTGTAGAGGATATTGTCCCGCCCGACCAAGAGAAAGAACCTGAAGCATGGGCCCGCTATCAGGAGATCCGAGAGCGTATAGGCGCACTCAATTATATTGACGTGCGCAAATTAGAACCCTTGCCCTCTGCCGGGAAGGAAAAAGCTTCGGAATCGGCGGCATTGCGCAAGAAGATCTCGGGCGATTTCGAGAGACTGCTCCCTTTGAACGATCAGGAGCGTTTCGATCGATTCTATAAAGTCTGATCTTCAATAGAGTACCGCAAGGCCAAAATTTCAACAGCCGCTCCGTGAGGAGCGGCCGTCGATGTTTTCGCGATTGAGAATCACGATCAGTTGATGCCGAGGAATCCGCCGTCGCCTGCGGTGCGGAAGAGGGTCTTCAAGATGTCGTGGGCGGCGAGCCAGTGCGTGGCATCGTCTCCGGTCATGACAGCCGTCACCTTTGCCGTAAGCGACTCACCCTCCATCTTCTCGATGGCGGCGAGGAGCTTGGCACAGGTGGCCCCCGCGATGACGACCGGCGTTCCATGATCTACCACGTCGATGGCGCGGATGAAGGTGGAGAACGGCCGCCGCGTACGAAGCGCGTCCACGGTCGTGCCGCCTACCTTGGCGAGGCCCTCGAGCCACCACGTGGGGGCGCCACTCGGCCGACGATAGCTGACTCCCGCGCCGTTCTCCGCGACGTAGCAGCCGGATTCGATGCCCCGGCTGAAACCGCGGGTCTTCGTCGACGGGTACACGCCGAAGTGCTCCATCATGCAGAAGCCCTCGGCGTGGATCTCCCGGTCGCTCATCCTGCCGCCGCCCGGCTTCGGATGCACTTCGTGGGTCACGCGTTGGACGTTGCTCATCGCTCGCATAACAATACTCATCGTCGTTTCCTCTCTGTTACCGCTGGTAGTTCCTGAATTCGATGTCGAGCGTCCGACGGTCGATCCCGATCGCCACCGAGCCTTCGTCGCGCGCACCCTCGCCGCTTTTGAGGCGAGTGCCGTTCGGCGACAGGGTCATGCGGTCGTGGACGCTGATGTAGACCGTCGTGACGCCTTCCCGCTCCCACGCGTAATACTTGCAGGTCCAGTGGAACTGGAGCCGGCTCGTCATCCAGCGCGTTTCGATGACGCGCTCCTTGGTGTCGCGGCCGCAGAAAGATTCGAGGCGTCCTTCCACTTCGCGGATGTCCTTTGCGTCGCCGACGATCTTCTCGATCTCGTCGACTGCGGGAGCGATCTGCTGGCGGAACACGGCGCGCGTCTGGACGCAGATGAGAAGAATGAGAGCGAGAATTGCGAGAGCGGGCATGAAACCGATGCTGAGCAGACTGCCTGCAGTCGTGGGTTGTCTCGGGGTCGTGGTCGTCTGAGCTTTCACATTGCCTCCTGTTGTTGGTTGAACTGAAATTTCCTCGGTCGTATGGGCCGAGGACCGGGAAGAAGGCGAGTGAGCGCCCTCTTCCCGACCTCCGGCTATATCAAGAAGCGTTTCCATATTATACAATATACACGGTAAATGTCAAAGCAGTGCATTGGATGTGCCCGGAGGTCGAATTTTGATATAAACTCGCGTGCTCGGCAGCATGCCTGTGGAAAGAGAACTGATCTGCGGGGGCTTCAACACCATCTCCCTATACCCCGGTGCTATACTTAGACCATACGATGGCTGTTTCTTCTCATAAGGCTCAGAAGATCTATATCGGCGGCTGGTTCCAGCGCACCACCCTCCACCTTTCGGAGGTGTACGATTTCCTGAAGAGAGGGGAGTCGCCCTTGCCGCTCGACAAGGATAAGCTGAGGACGCTCCACCTGCAGGCGGACATTGCCTCGGTCGCGATGCATCCCGGGAGCCTCGATCACATCGGCGTGCGCACGAACGCAGGTATCGAGATCAAGATATACGAAGACGGCCTCGTCCTCTTCAGTAAGGAGAACCTGACCTCCCTCGACGAGGACATCCACGACCTCACGAGTTATTACGAGGAAAAGCTCTCCCCGGGCATAGGCTACATCTTCAGCCTGGGCGCGCCGGTCCCAAAGGAACTCGCTAATATCAAGACGGTCTATCCGTATTTCATCGTCCTCCATCGCGGCACCCGCAAGGACGTCCAGGCCATCCTGGAGCATTTCCGCGAGGAGGAATACCTGGAGATACGCAAAAAAGAGTTCGAAATCTACCGGGGCAACAACGTCTATATAGTGAACAACATCTCCGAGCAGATGCCCCAGGTGGAGCGCCTGATCGAGGAGCAGGTCTTCATGCGCGAGTTCAAAGGCCAGCTCCACCGCTATCTGAACCTCCACCGCATCATCTGGGAGCGCATCGCCGAGGTGAAGGAGAAGGGAGAGATCAAGGGCGGAGAAGTGGGCGCGTTCAAGGAAAAGGTGGAGAGCTACGCGAAGACCATCAACCTCATCGAGGCGCGCATCGGCCAGATGGGCACGTATCTGCATACCCGGGAGAAGATCGCCAGAGAAAGCAAGGATTTCGCGCGCCTCCTTACGGTGCTGGATTTCAAGCACGAGACCTTGTCCGACACGCTGGACTACGTGAAGGGCATCTGGGGGATGACCAAGAACTATGTGACCTCCACCCTCGATCTCTTTTCGAGCATCCAGGCCAAGAGCACCGAGGCTTCCGTGAAGAACCTGACCATCATCACTTCCATGGGCGTCGCGGCGACCCTCGTGAACTTCGCCCAGAAGGTGCCCCAGTTCAACGGGGGCGGCCTGGTCTACGTGGCGATACTCGCCGCGGTCGGCTACTCCACTGACCGCATCCTGAAGACGATCTACAAACGCCGGATGTACAAGATCAAGGACACGAAGCTCGCGAAAGACCTCTGAATCGGGTTATGAGCGCGGCGGGACGGGCCGGGCGCCTACAAGCTCATAAGCACCGCCCCAATTACGGCGAGAATAATGCCTGCGCCCTTTACGGCGGATAGGCTTTCTTTGAATATAAGGATGCCGGATAGGACGCCTAGAATGGAGTAAAAGACGACGTAGAGGGTTGTGTAGATGGTCAGCTCTCCCTTATACACGAAGATATAGATGGCGAAGAGAATCTGGACAAAGTAGAGGGCGTAAACCACGAGCATCCATGGATCCCGAAGCGCGTCCATGATCGTGCCGGAACTGACCTTCTTAATGATCGAATCTCCGACAATAACGGTGAGCGCGGAGAGGAAGATGAGCGCCGTCCCGGCTAGGTTCATGCCGTGATTATTCCATGAGCAGCAGAGAGTCACAATGCGTTCTATTGACAACTTCCTGCACGATGGTTTAATTTGGCCAGTCCACTAAACCCAACTGGATACGGTATCCGTGCTGCCCACGGACCTGAATCAGAGTACTGACAGGAGTGTGTGATGACATCGGTTTGCAGAGAAGTGTTGCTTCAGAACGGCCAAGAGGCCCGCATCGTTATCCCCGAGAAAACACTCCGGCGACTGGACACTACGTGTTTCCGCGGAGCGCACCTCGAGCTGGCGGGCAACTTCCACCGCTGGGAGTGGGCGGATGACTTCATGGACGATAAGTCCATCCTCGACCAGCTCACTATCCAGATCTCGGAGGCCTTGATCGCGGGCGATATTGGCACCAACAGCGTCACGCTCGCATACGGATCGGCCGTCGGCTGGGCAAGCACTTCTCCTCTGGCCGGGTTTCGTCCGGAGGATTTGGAAGCGTTCCAGCCGAACCGCAGGAGCACCGCGCTCCGCGTTCGTCCTGACCGTGTTCACCTGCGCGCTCCCCAGACCTCCGAGCTCACCGTGATCTTCGAGTTGAGGCTCGAAGAAGAGCGTCCCGTCGGCGTCGTCCACTCCATCTACCCCGGTCAAGACATCGGGGAACTGAATGGTGACGTCAGCGCGAGGGAAGAGATCGCGTTCTTCGACTGGAAGCATCCCGGCGTCTAGTCATCGATCGAGGGAGAGGGTCTCACCACCCTCTCCGCTCAACCCAAGCCCATGAACAATGGATTTAGGTTGGGGGCGTGGTATAAAGTAGGCATATGGGTCCGGAGACCCCTTCGACGGCTTCAATAAGTTCACCGCAAGCAAGCTCAGGGCAAGACCGGGTATGCGCGAACTGCAAGGAACGGTTCACACTTGATCCGGATGATTTTTCTTTTTATCAAAAAATAGAGGTCCCGGCGCCTAGGTTCTGTCCCGCCTGCCGCAATCAGCGCCGGAGAGCATGGCGGAACGACATCTCTTTCTATAAAAGACAGTGCGATCTTTGCAAGAAGAACATTGTCTCCCTCTACTCGCCGGACAAGACCCTTACCGTCTATTGCCAGAAATGCTGGTGGTCGGACGCTTGGGACCCGAAAGCTTACGGGCGAGATTTCGATTTCTCGCGGCCGTTTTTCGAGCAGTACCGCGAGCTTCAGAACGTGGTGCCCCTGATCGCGCTCATGAACGACGATGGGATAGGGAGCATCAACTGCGAATACACGCAGAACGTATCCTCGGCAAAGAACTGCTACATGGTGTCCTCTTCCTGGAAGAACGAGGAGTGCGCGTACGACATGCAAATATCCGGTCCGGAGCTTCGCGAGGTGTTCGATTCCCTGGATATCTTCCAGAAGTGCGAGATGGTGTACGACAGCATCTTTCTGGAGAGCTGTTACCGCGTACGAAACTGCTACCGATCGTTCGCGCTCGTTGATTGCGCGTTTTGCCTGGAGTGCCGGGATTGCCAGGACTGCTTCATGTGCGTAGGGCTTCGCCGCAAGCGCTACTGTTTCAAGAACAAGCAGTATACGAAAGAGGAGTACGAGAAGATACTGGCGGAGTACAGGTTAGATACTTGGGACGGCAGGGAGCGCGCCCGGAAAGAATTCCAGGAGTTCATCCTGGAATATCCCCGCGAGTTCGCTATCCTCCGGAACTGCGTGAACTGTACGGGCGATCAGATGTTCAACTGCAAGAATATGAAGTATTCCTTCAATGTGCGGGGAAGCGAGGATACGGCATATTTCGAGAACGGTAATATCATCAAGACAGGATACGACATGGCGACAGGCGGCGAGAACGAAGAATGCTACGAGGGCATCACTCCCGACAACGACTATCGGGCATTATTCACCATCTTCTCCTGGAAGAACTCGCATGCTGAGTATTGCGAGAATTGCCACTCTGGACAGAATCTTTTCGGATGCTCCAGCCTGCGCGGCGCAAAGTACTGCATCTTGAACAAGGAATACACCAAAGAGGATTATCACGAGCTCCGCATCAGAATCGTCGAGCATATGAAGAAGACCGGGGAATATGGAGAGTTCTTCCCGGCGAAGCTCTCCCATTTTTGTTATAACGAGACCACTGCCCAGATGTATTTCCCGATCACCAAAGAAGAAGCACTGGCCAAAGGATATCGCTGGCAGGATAGCTTCCAGTTCACGACCGGCAAAGAGACGATCAAGGTAGAAGCTCTGCCCCAGACCATCGCGGAGGTGGGTGATGGCATTATGAAAGAGGTGCTTGCTTGTACTAACTGCAAACGTAATTACATCATCGTCCATCAGGAGCTCCAATTCTATCGGCGAATGAACCTGCCTTTGCCGCGCCAATGTTTCTACTGCCGCAATGACGAGCGAATGCGTCTTCGGAACCCGTTCCGCCTTTGGCAGAGGCAGTGTGACTGCAAGGGCGCAGGATCGACTAACGGCATATATGCGAACGGAGAACCCCACTTCCACGGGGAAAAGGCATGTCCCAACACGTTCCAAACCCCCTATGCTCCCGAGCGCCCGGAGATAGTGTATTGTGAAGAATGCTATCAAGCCGAAGTCGTATGACCGAAACGCGCACTTGCGGTCATTGCCGGAGATCCTTTGTCGTGGAGGCGGACGATTTCTCGTTCTACGAAAAACTCAACGTGCCGCCTCCGACCTTCTGTCCGGATTGTCGCAAGCAGCGGCGGTTGGCATGGCGCAATGATAGTACGCTTTACTCAAGAGCTTGCGGTCTTTGCGATAAGAACACGATATCCATCTACGCGCCAAACGGCCCCATGCAGATCGTCTATTGCCAGAAGTGCTGGTGGTCCGACAAATGGGACCCCAAAGAGTACGGCGCAGAATACGATTTCTCCAAAACTTTCTTCGAGCAGTTTGCGGAACTTCAGCGGCGCGTTCCCGCACTCGCGATGACCAATGACGACGGCATTAGCAGTGTCAATTCTGAATATACCCAGGATTTTGCGCGAGCAAAGAACTGCTACATGTGTTTCATCGGCTGGAAGGTGGAGGACTGCCTGTACGATTTCTACATCATAGGAGGTAAAGAGATAGTAGACGCGATCAACAGCATGGGGGAATGCGAGTACACTTATGAAACCGTCTATACGGAGAAGTGCTATCAGAGCAGATATATCTACTCCTCGGTTTCCGTCTCCGACAGCGCTTTTTGTTATGATTGCAGGGACTGCACGGATTGTTTTATGTGCGTCGGTTTGCGGCACAAGCGGTATTGTTTCAAGAACAAGCAATACACCAAAGAAGAATACGAGAAAATACTTGCCGATTATCGCTTGGACACATACACCGGCGTGGAGCGTGCGAAGAAGGAGTTCGCGGACGTATTTTTCAGCAAGCCCAGGCGGTTCGCCATGCTCCGTAACTGCTTCAACTGCACTGGTGATGCGCTGATCAACGGCAAGAACTCAAAATACTGCTTTAACGTGCAGCGCCCCGAAGAAACCCGGTGGGTGGAGAATGGCGATACGCCGAAAGACAGCTACGATTTGAGCGTGGGAGGCGAGTTGCAGCAATGTTATGAAGGAATCACTCCGGACCATTCGTACCAAAGCCGCTTTGCCATATTTTCCTGGAGGAATACAGATGTTTCTTATGTCGACGGCTGTCATGCATCCGAACATCTTTTTGGATGTGCGGGCCTTAAGAAGGGACAGTACTGCATTTTCAACAGGCAATATCCGAAAGAGGAATACGAGTCATTGGTAAAAAAGATAAAAGCGCAGATGGATGGTATGCCCTACGCCGACCGGCAAGGCATAAGCTACAAGTTTGGGGAGTTCTTCCCTGCGGAACTCTCCTATTTCCGATACAACGAGACCGTTGCACAGGAATCCTTCCCTCTTACCAAGGAGAAGGCCTCTGCGGAGGGATTGGATTGGCAGGAGCAATTCCAGGTCACGATCGGGAAGGAGACGATCGATATCGCTAAGGTCCCCGATGCGATCGCCGACGTACCCGACTCCATAGTGGACGAGGTGCTTGCATGCGCAGGATGCGCGAGAAATTATCGCATAGTGCCTGCCGAGCTCAAGTTCTATCGCAGGATGAGGATCCCCCTTCCCCGGCGTTGTTTTTACTGTCGTCAGGCAGACCGGCTGAAATTCAAGAACCCCCATAAACTGTGGCACAGGCAGTGCCAATGCGCAGGAGAAAAGGAAAGCGGTTTCAAGAACACAGCAGCTCATTTCCATGGCAAGAATTCTTGCCCCAATGAATTCGAAACCCCTTATGCTCCCGAGAGCCCCGAGATAGTGTATTGTGAACAGTGTTACCAAGCCGAAGTCGTATGACCGAAACGCGCACTTGCCAGAACTGCAGCCAAGGGTTCTCCATAGAGGACGAGGACTTCAATTTCTACAAGAAGATAGAAGTGCCGCCGCCGACTCTCTGCCCCGACTGCCGCCAACAGCGTCGTATGGCTCATCGAGACAAAAACTATTTTCTAAGAAACTGCGACAAGTGCGGCAAAAGCTCCATTTCCATTTGGCACCCCGACATTAAAGGCTATCTTTTTTATTGCAACGATTGCTGGTGGAAGGATGATTGGGATGCCTTCGAGTACGGGCGGGATTTCGACTTCTCTCGTCCGTTCTTCGAGCAATTCAACGAGCTGTACAAAGCCGTGCCGAAGCATATCTCGAACGCGATGCTTAATATGAAAAACTCCGACTACTGCATCAATGCCTCGCGGAGCAAAGACTGTTATATGGCTGACGAGATAGACGAATCAGAGCGTTGCGCCTACGGATACTGCGTCCAGAACTGCAAAGACTGCACAGATTGCCTCTATGTCAACGAATGCGAGATAGGCTATGAGCTGGTGAAGTGCGATAACAACTATAAGGTTTTCTATGCCTACGATTCACACGCTTGTAATAACTCCGCGTTCCTGGCTCATTGTCGGGGCGTTTCAAATTCGCTGTTTTGCACCAATAAATACAACGTCACGAATTACTTGTTCAATGAACCCTCCACCGCAGAGGAAGTGAAGAAGGCCTGGGACGAAATCTTCTGTGGCAAAAACGGCAAACTCCAGGAGGCGCTCGCCAAGTACCAGGAGATCCTCAAGTCCTCCATCTCTCGTCCGCTTATCGGTACGAACGTCAAGAACTCATCGGGCAATTTTCTGGTTAACGTCCAGAATTGCAAAGACTGTTATTCGATAGACAACAGTATCAACTGTAAATACTGCACGGACATCCATCATTCCAAAGACAGCATGGACGTGCATATTTACATCAGCGAACTGAGCTATGAGAGCCTTCACGCCTGGGGTTATAAACAGCTATTCTCGCATCTCCTTTGGAACTGCTCCGATGCTACCTACGCCGACGAATGCCATAACAGCCAAGACCTCTTCGCCTGTTGCGGCCTCAAGAAAAAACAGTTCTGTATCCTCAACAAGCCTTATAGCAAGGAAGAATATCTGGAGTTGAAAGAAAAGATCATTGCCCACATGAAGCAGACCGGCGAGTACGGCGAATACTTTCCGGTTTCCATGTCGCCGCACGGCTACAACCACACCTTCGCGCAAGAGTTCTATCCGATGACCGAAGGAGAAGTAAAACAGCGCGGCTGGCAATGGCTTCCTGAAATCAACATCAGGGACAAGTACAAAGACAAAGTGATCACCCAGCTTCCTGATGATATCGCGGAAACCACACCCGCAATCTGTAATGAGATATTCGAGTGCGAAGCGAGTGGCAGGTTCTATCGGATAATTCCCGATGAGTACCAGTTTTATAAGAAGCACGGCTTGCCCCTGCCGCGTTTGTCGTCTCAAGAGCGCGACCATCTGCGTTGGGAGAAAACGAAGCCACGCCATCTATGGGACAGGGAATGTGCCTGTGCGAAGCAGTCCCACTTCCACGGGGCCAGCTCTTGCTCCAATGCATTTAGGACCACACATGCTCCCGAGAGCCCCGAGATAGTGTATTGTGAGCAGTGTTACCAAGCTGAAGTCGTATGAGCAACGAAACCAAAACCTGCCAAAACTGCAAGAAGGAGTTCGTTATCGAACCGGACAACGCCGCGTTCTGCGCGCACATGCAGGTGCCGCTCCCGACCTGGTGCCCGCCCTGCCGCCGCTTGCGGCGCATGGGCTGGACCGGCTACAGGATCCTCTATAAAAGGAAATGCGCCTACTCGGGGGAGGATATCATCACCTTCTACCATCCCAACGCTCCGTATGTGATCTACAAGCAGGACATATGGTGGAGCGACAAGTGGGACCCCAAGAGCTACGGACGGGACTACGATTTCTCCAAGCCGTTCTTCCAGCAGTTCGACGAGCTTCTGCGGTCGGTGCCCCTGCCCTCGCTCCATACGGAGTACACGACTCTCGTGAACAGCGACTACTGCAATGCCGTAGGGGGCCTGAAGAACTGCTATCTGGTCTTCCAGTCCGGGGACGGGGCCTCGCATATAGGCCACGAGAATACGGCATACATGCACATGGTGGACGACACGAAGGACAGCATGGACATGTCCTTCTCCTCGAACTGCGAGCTTTGCTACGAGTGCGTGCGCTGCTTTGGATGCTTCCGGGCGCGCTGGTCCGCGAACTGCGACGAATGCCATAACGTCGCGTTTTGCCAGAGCTGCATTGGCTGTTCCGACTGCGTCGGCTGCGTGAATTTAAAGAACAAGTCGTATTGCATCTTCAACGAGCAGTATTCCAAGGAAGAGTACGAGCGCAAGCTGAAGGAGCTCGATCTGGGATCCCGCGAAGGATTGGACAGGTTCGCGGTGGAATTCGCCAAGTTCGCGGAAAAGATGCCCCATCGCATGTTCTACGGCCGGCACAACACTTCTACTTCCGGCGACTACATCTCCAATTCCAAGAACGTCCACGATTCCTACATCGTCCATGGCGCAGAGAACGTGCGCTACGGGCAGCTGCTGAGCGCGCCCGCGGCCAACGCCTACGACTACACGCTCTTCGGCACGTTTGCGGAGTGGATCTACGAATGCGCGTGGAATGGCTTGAGCAGCAACACGCTCAAGTTCTGCTTCTGGAACTACCACGCCCATCATCTTGATTACTCCCTCGGCTGCCACGGGTCGGAGAACCTGTTCGGCTGCGTGGGGGTTCGCAAGGGCTCCTATTGCATCTTGAACAAGCAATATTCCAGGGAGGAGTATCAGGAACTCGTCGCGGATATAAAACAGCAGATGGCGGAAATGCCCTACGTGGACCGCCTGGGCCGGAACTACTCGTACGGGGAGTTCTTCCCGCCGGAGATATCGCCCTGGACCTTCAACGAGTCTATGGCGTCCCTGGGCTTCCTCCCTTTGTCCCGCGAGGAAGCCCTGGCGCAGGGGTTTAACTGGCGCGAGGATGATGGCCGCCAGTATCGGGAGCCGACCGCGCCGGTACCGGCAAGTATCAAGGATGTTCCCGAAGATTTCTCCAAGGAGATACTGAAGTGCGAGTATTGCGGTAAGAACTACCAGATCATCCCCATGGAATTGGATTTCTATCGCCAGTGGGACGTTCCCATCCCTTTGCGCTGCCCCTTGTGCAGGGAGAAAGACAGGGTCGCCAGCCTGAACCCCATGGCCATCTACGACCGGGAGTGCATGAAGTGCGGCAAGTCCATTCAAACCTCCTACGCGCCAGAAAGGAAAGAGATTGTATATTGCGAGACCTGCTATCAAAACGAAGTTGCATAGGGTTGGTGTTACCGCGTCCTTCCGAAGCCTTGCAGCGTCCACCCGAAGCCTGGCGAAGGAGGAGCGAAGGAGGGTCAGGCGGAAGTCGCATAGCGCTTGCCATCCGGAGTGGCGCGCCGTATCCTGACGCGGTGAAAGAAAACTTCTGGTTGTATTTGAAGAGACCTATCATGGCGCTTGCCCCGATGGCGAATGTGACCGACGCCGCGTTCCGGCGCCTTTTCGCCAAATACGGGAAACCGGACGTGACGTGGACCGAGTTCGTTTCCGTGGAAGGCCTGCTCTCCAAGGGGCGCGAGAAACTCCTTGTCGATTTCTGGTTCACCGAAGCGGAGCGGCCCATCGTGGCGCAGATATTCGGCGGCAAGCCGGAACAGTTCGAGGAGATCGGCCCGCTCATCCGGGAGCTTGGTTTCGACGGCATAGATATCAATATGGGTTGCCCGGACCGGTCCATCGAGCGCTCCGGCGCGGCCGCCGCGCTCATCAAGGATCCCGCGCGCGCAAAGGAGATCATCCGCGCCGCGAAGCGCGGCGCGGGCGGCCTGCCCGTTTCCGTGAAGACCCGCATCGGTTATAACAGGGACCAGACAGAGGACTGGATCCCCGCGCTCCTCGAAGAGGGCCTGGACGCGCTCTCCGTCCACCTCCGTACTCGCAAGGAGATGTCCGACGTCCCCGCGCGCTGGGAACTCGCGCCGCGGATAAGGGCGCTCCGGGACAAGCTTGCGCCGCAGACCCTGCTTTTGGGGAACGGCGATGTGGATTCGCTCGAGCTTGCCCGCTCAAGGACCGAGGCAAGCGGCTTCGACGGCGTGATGATCGGGCGCGGCATCTTCGGCAATCCCTGGTTCTTCTCCGGGCACGCGCCCTCCGTGGAGGAGAAGCTCGCGGTCATGATGGAACACACGGAACTCTTCGAAGAACTGTTCGGATCGAACGGGCCGAAGCGCCTCAAGAACTTCGACGTCATGAAGAAGCACTACAAGGCGTATGCAAACGGCTTCGACGGTGCGAGAGACCTGCGCGCGAGGCTTATGGACGCGGGTGACGCGGCCGGGGTGCGCCGGATCACGGAGGAGTTCCTCGCCAGTCTGTCATCCTGAGGTATTCCGAAGGTCCTTCGGCCACTGTTGTGGCCTCAGGATGACAGAGGGAAGAGACTTCCTAAGTCGCCCCTGAAGGGACTTCCTGCGGTCGCTCAGGGTGACAGAATAGTGATATCATTTCCTCATGCGTAAGATCATCCTTGCCTCCACTTCCCCGCGCCGCAGGGAGCTCATGGGTTTTTTGGGCATCCCGTTCCGCGTCGAGCCGGGGGATTTCGAGGAGACCATGGTGCCCGGCCTGGACGCTTTTTCTTTAGCCAAGGCGATGGCGCTCGGCAAGGCCAGGGCGGTCGCGAAAAAACATAAGGATGCGATCGTGATCGGCGCGGACACGGTGGTCGGGCTGGGCAGAAAAGTGTACGGTAAGCCGAGAGACGCGCGCGATGCGAAGCGCATATTGCGCGAGCTGTCCGGCAAGACGCAGATCGTCGCGACGGGCCTGGCCATCATCGATACCAGGACAAAGAAGACCATACTCCGCGGGTCGCGGCACAAAGTGTATTTCCGGAAGCTCTCGGCGCGGGAGATCGCGAGCTATGTGGCCTCCGGCGAGCCCATGGGTAAGGCAGGCGCATGGGCCATCCAGGGCAAGGGAACTTTGTTCATAAAGAAGATTGAAGGAGATTACCCGGCCATCGTGGGATTGCCGGTCTTCACTCTGGCGAGGGAATTGGAGAAGCTGGGAATAAAATCGTGGAAGTAACGCGCCGATCGCATGCCGGAACCCCGCAAACAATGGAAAAAACAATCCTCCGCGGGCGGCCTTGTCCTGAGAGGCGAGGGGGACGACGCGTTCATCCTGATGATCCGTCCGCGTCGCGAGGACGCAAAGACAATCTGGGGGTTTCCTAAAGGCATGGCCACGGACCACGCGGACGGTTCTCTCGAGGCTACGGCCCTGCGGGAAGTGCGCGAGGAGGGCGGGGTGCAGGCGAGCATTCTTAAATATTTAGGCGAGATCCACTACTTCTTTTCGTTCAGGGAAGAAAATATCTCGAAGACGGTGCATTATTTCCTTATGGAGTACCTGGACGGCGACACCAAGGATCATGATGAGGAGGTGGAAGAAGCGGTGTGGGTGCCGCTCGCCGAGGCCGGGTCCAGGCTCTCTTATAAGAACGACAGGGAGATGTTGGGGAAAGCCCTGCGTGGCCTGAATGTCTAGCGGTTTCGCCCTGTGTACAAGAGCGCTTGTACCGTCCTGGGGAGGGGGTAGTATTTAGATACAAACCAAGCTAACATAAACCCATGACCGGTTCCCACTAGTCTCCTAACCAAAAAGCCCCTTCGGGGGCTTTTTGGTTAGGAAGCATTTTGTCATTTTCTTTGACGCTGCATTTCTCTCCAGCGCGGAGCGCTAAGGCCGCTGCATATCCAGTAAGTCACGATCGTGAGTTACTGGATATGCAGGGGATCTATTTTCCGTATCGCCCTACTGGGCCCCCTGGTTGGAATGACAGGGAACGATGCGGCCTTAGGAGGCCGAGGCGGGATAGATCATGTCCCAGATCGCGCCCGCCACGTTCCGCACCGGTCCTTCGAAGGGGAAATGATGGTTGCCGAGATGGGGGAGGCTATTCAATTCGATGACACCGCAGCGTTCCTGGTCCCGCCAGGAGCGAGAAATGTCCTCGATCATGAAATCGACGCCCACGATGTCGTCGTCCAGGTATTCGCCGATGTCCTCGAAGAGCTGAATCGTGTCCGGATGAACCTCCGGCGTGGCGTCCCTTGAGGTGCCGCCCACGCCCCAGTTCACTTTGAAGTGGAAGTAGACCACCCGGCCTTTCGCGGGGACGCTCTGGGGCGTGAGCTGCTGGCGCTCCAGCTCCGCGCGGCTGATCTTGGAATCCAAATTGATATCGGCGAACACCGGCCCGCGCCGTAGGGGGTTCACGTTTTCCCGTTCCACCAGCTCACGGATGCTCAACCTGCCGTCGCCCGTCACCTGCGGCGGGTCCCGCCTCAGAACGCCCGCCAGTTTGCGGTGGACCAGGGTGGCGCGGAAGACGGGACCGCGCAGTTCCTCTTCAACGATCACGAATGGGGATACGAGCCGCGCGTTTTCGAAGGCGGCCTTCAGTTTCTCCTCGGTATCTATATGCACGGTAGTATGCCGTCCGCCGGAGCCCTCGTTCGGCTTCACGATAACCGGGGCCTCTAGCGAGCGGAAGAGCTTCTGCGCCTGCCCCCACGTACGGCACAACCCTCCGTTCGCGACGGGGAAGCCGGCCTTGCGGAAACGCCTCTTCATTTCCGCCTTGTCGTCGATCCACATGAGGGACCTCTGCCAGTGAGTGAGTCGCGGCAATCCCTGGAACACCCACGGACGCCCGCCGTGGCGGGTGATGAAAAGGCTGCGCCGGAGGCCGAACGGCCGTATCTCATAGATCGCGATGCCCCTCTGTTCCGCCTCTCTCCACAGGGCAAGGGTCGTCTCAGAGGAGTTTGGGTCGAGCTCGTTCACGCGCATGGCGAGGCCCGCCTTCGCCATGCTGTTTAGAAAGAGGGGCCCGCCGAGATTCATGGCCCGGTCGGTGAGCGGCACCGCCCAGCTGATCAGGAAGCTGAAGGGACGGAAAAGGCGGCTGAAGACGAAGTCCAGCGCGAGCGAGGTGCGTTCCAGGCGGTGGTTCACCGGAGACATGCCGCACTCCTCGCAGGGAGCAACATTCAGCTCGGGGATTACGATCGCCATGCCGAAATTTTAACAGAAATAAGCACATGGCGGGAACGAAGGTTTGTCATCCCGAGCCCCTCGCCATACTCGGGGTAAACTCCGGCGAGGGACCTCTGAGCGATATCAAGGCATCATTGTTTGAGCGAGCGAAAAATGTGATTCGTGTCCGAGCCGGTTTATAAAGACTGACAAACTTCAGAAATACTTCTGCACTCAAAGCTTGCTATAACATAGAGGTCCCTCGCCTGGGCTCGGGATGGCAGAGTGAGATCGCCGAAGTTAATCCCGTGTATGCCCGCAGGGCTCAAGATGACAGAGTTAGTTCATTTGTATTACTATTGGCCTATCTATGAAAGTATTGGTTTCCGGCCTGGTGGCCTTCGACAAGGTCCTGAACTTTCCCGGAGTGTTCTCGGACCATATCCTGCCGAACAAGGTTCACGACCTGAACGTGAGCTTCGTGACGGAGAACATGTCCGAGCATTTCGGGGGGACGGGCGGGAACATCGCCTATAACCTTGCCACGCTCGGCCTCGACCCCGTCCTTGTCGCATCGGCCGGGAGCGACTTCCAGACCTACCAGTACTGGCTGGAGACGAAGGGAGTGGACCTCTCCCTCGTCCGGATCATCCCTGACAAGGTCACGGCTTTCGTGACGGTCATGACCGACCGCAAGGACAACCAGATCGCGGCGGCTTACTACGGCGCGGCGGACGAGGCTTGCGCATGGGAAGACCAACACATTCCCAAGGTGCCCTTGGCCATCGTCTCGCCGGGGAACGCCGACGATATGCGCCGCTTCCCGGCGCTCTTCCGCAAGCGGAAGACGCCTTTCATCTTCGATCCCGGCCAGCAGATACCCGCCCTCTCCGCCGACGACTTGAGGTCCGGCATGGAAGGGGCCCGGGTGCTGATCGCGAACGATTACGAGCTTTCACTGGTCATGGAGAAGACCGGCTGGACGGAGGAGGAGATATTGAAACATGCGCATATGCTCGTTACCACTTTCGGAGAGGAGGGCTCGCGGGTGCGCACGGCTGACCGCACCTTAGACATACCCGCCGTGCGGACGCCGGATGTGAAGGATCCTACTGGAGCGGGTGACGCATATCGGTCGGGGCTTATCTACGGCATGCTGAAAGAATGGCCGCTTGATATCGCCGGGCGCTTTGGCAGCGTGATGGCCGCGTACGCCGTGGAGGGGGTAGGTCCCCAGTTCCACGAAGTTTCGCTCCACGCCGCCCGCGCCCGGTACGCACGGAGTTTTGGAAAAGAGTTGCCCTCATAAAAAGCAAAGGGGGCGCTCAGGGCGCCCCTATCTTGTCGTCGTTGCTCAGTCGGCAGCGAACTCGCTGAAGGCCATGACGTCGGCTGTCGGCAGCTTGGACTCGTGCCGGACTGTGGCGGTGACCTCCGTCAAGTTCGTTTTGCTGATCTCGTCTTCCCGGTCGATGACCAGGGTGCCGAAGCGGCCAGTCGGGGTCATGTAGGCGATAAGGTACTTATGCATAAGTCCTCCCTCATGCCTTTATGGCATGATTAGTTAATCTTGTCAATAAGCGCCGCAGATCCGGATTTTTGCCCGGCATCGCGAGCGGAGGTATACTCTCTCGATATGACGTCTGAGCTCACGGGTGCCGCTCTCACGGCGCAAGGCAAGCAGCGGATCGAGTGGGCGGAGCGGGACATGCCGGTCCTCCGTGCCATCCGGGAACGGTTCGGGAAGGAGAAGCCTCTCGCAGGACTCGCTCTTTCCGCATGTCTTCACGTCACCGCCGAGACCGCCAATCTGCTGCGGACCCTCCAGGCCGCCGGCGCGGATGTCCTCCTTGTCGCTTCCAATCCGCTGTCCACCCAAGATGACGTTGCCGCCGCCCTTCCTCTGGAATACGGTATCCAGGTCATGGCCAAGCGGGGCGAGGATCGCGACGCTTTTTTCTCGCACATCCGGGCCGCCCTCGAGCGCAAGCCGCGCATCACGATGGATGACGGCGCGGACCTCATCTCCACCGCCCACAAGGAATATCCCGACGCGGCTCTGGGCATCATGGGCAGCATGGAGGAGACCACGACCGGGGTCATCCGCCTCCGGGCAATGGCCAAGGACGGCGCGCTCAAGATCCCCGTGGTGGCGGTGAACGACGCCAAGACCAAGAACCTCTTCGATAACCGTTACGGTACGGGCCAGTCCACCTTGGACGGCATCGTCCGCGCGACCGGAGCGCTCGTCGCCGGGAGCACCTTCGTCGTCGCGGGCTACGGCTGGTGCGGCAAGGGCCTGGCCATGCGTGCGCGGGGCATGGGCGCGAACGTCATCGTGACCGAAGTGGACTCGCTGAAGGCGCTCGAGGCCGTCATGGACGGTTTCCGGGTGGTGCCGATGGCGGAAGCGGCGGCACTCGGCAACATCTTCTGCACGGTGACCGGAGACGTGAACGTGATCGACACGGACCATTTCCGGGCCATGCGCGACGGAGCGGTTGTCTGCAACTCCGGGCATTTCGACGTGGAGGTGAACGTGAAGAGTCTCGGCGTTCTGGCCAAGGGCGAGCCCCGCGAGGTGAAGGCGAACGTCCGGGAATACATTCTCTCCGACGGGTCCGGCAAAGAGAAGAGGATCTACCTTTTGGGCGAGGGACGCCTGGTCAATCTTGCGGCGGCCGAGGGACACCCCGCCTCGGTCATGGATATGAGCTTCGCGACCCAGGCCCTCGCGGCGGAATGGGTGGTGAAGCAGCAGGGCCAGCTCCGGCCGGAGGTATATAACGTCCCTGCGGAGATCGAGGAGTACGTCGCCCGCCTAAAGCTCGCATCCATGGGGGTCGCGATCGATGTCCTGACCCCGGAGCAGGAGCGGTATCTCGCGGATTGGCAGGAAGGAACATGAATAGTTTTCAGTTGCAAGTTGTCAGTTGTTAGTGCATTCGGCTAAGAACTAAGAACTGTATCAGCTCATGGATAACTTTAAAACCAGCTCCAAAGAAGGTTTCGGCAACGACGCGTTTGGCCCGGAGTACGTCGTGAAGGTATACGACCCCAAGCTGGACATGCAGGCATTCCTCGTGATCGACAATACCGTGATCGGGCTTGGCAAAGGCGGCATCCGCATGACCCCTACCGTGACCGAGGAAGAAGTACGGCGCCTGGCACGCGCCATGACCTGGAAGAACGCGCTCGCAGGGCTGCCCTTCGGCGGCGCCAAGGGCGGCATCGTTATGCCGAAGGAGGTGCTCCGGGACCGCGCACTCAAGAAAAAGTACGTGCAGTCTTTCGCTCGCGCCATCAAGCCCCTTTTGCTCGAGAAATACATTGCCGGTCCCGACGTGAACAACGGTGAGGCGGAGATGCAGTGGATCGCGGAAGCGGCGGGGGATTGGCGCGCCTCGACGGGCAAGCCCGTGAGCTACAAGCGCCGCGGCATGAAGAAGGGTTATTGGCGGGGCTTGCCGCACGAGCTGGGTTCCACCGGCTTCGGCGTCGCGCATTCGACCGCCGTCGCAGCCATGATGATAGGCCTGAACATCAAGGGCGCCCGCGTCGCCATCGAGGGTTTTGGCAACGTCGGTACGTTCGCGTTCAAGTTCCTGTCCGAGATGGGGGCCAAGGTGGTGGCCGTCGCTGACTCCAAAACCTGCGCGTACCTGCCGGCAGGCCTGGATTATAAGAAAGCGATGTCCGTGAAGAAGAAGACCGGTGCGGTCTCCGGATATCCCGGCGCGAAGGCGCTCCACCACGACGAGATATTCGGCCTGGAGGTCGACATCCTCATTCCCGCCGCAGTGACCGACGTCATCAACGATTCCAACAAGAACGATATCAGGGCGCGTCTTATCGTGGAGGGCGCAAACATCCCCATGCGCGAATCGATAGAGGACGAACTCTTCCGCCGCGGCATTTTCATAGTTCCCGACTTCGTGGCCAATGCGGGCGGGGTTATCTCCTCGTACGCCGAATACATGGGCTACGATCCCGAAACGATGTTCCGCATCGTGAAGCAAAAGATCATGAAGACTACGAAGGAAGTGGTCGAGCGGAGCCTCAAGGCCCGCAAGAACCCGCGCGTTACCGCAATCCGCCTGGCCATGGAGAAAGTGGCGAAGAAGGGAGGCGGCGTAGGCTTGTCCCGGCCTTTGAACCGGGATAGTAGGTCGTAGGATTTCCTTCACAGGCTCTCTTTTTCTGTCATCCCGAGCAGCGGCGAGGGACCTCTGTGCGAGCACAGCCTTTGAGTAGGGAACCTGTTTTTGGAGTTATCAAACTTGGTCAGCCGACTCGGACGCTAAGGACGTTCTCTGTATCATGGAACGTGAAGTATCGTTATTGCCGGGAGGTCCCTCGCCGCTGCTCGGGATGACAGATTATATTACCCTACAACCTGTTAGCTAAAAGCGGTAAGCTATACGCATGCGTTACGGGCATCTGATCGCCGTCATTCTTTTCGTGCTATGCGCGGCAGTGTTTGCCTTACTCTTCGTCACCCGGCCGCTATCCGGCCGCATTGGTGTCGCCGCGCCGCGCCCCAACCCCGGCGGCCAGGCCGCGACCGCCACCACTTCCGCAGGCCTCTTCTACACCGAGCCCCAGAGCTCGGAGATAAGGAACGTCATGTATACCGACAAGGGTTTTACCCCGCTCGCACTCACTGTGCCGGCCGGCACCACGGTGGTATTCCAAAACCGTTCCAGCCAGCCCTTTTGGCCCGCCTCCACGTCCACCGCCATCTATCCCGACTACCCTGCGAAGGGCTCTTGCGGTGCCACCGCCTTCAATGCCTGCAGCGCCCTGCCTACCAATATGAGCTGGGCCTTCAAATTTGACACAATAGGAATATGGGCGTATGATGACATCCTAAATACAGGGCATACGGGCGTTATCATAGTCAAGTAACCAGCCCGTTTTACCTAGGTTTTTCAGCCCTTCCGCCTCACCGTTTCTTCACCACAGAATGATAATCTCCTAAAACCATGAAATACGCATCCGTCATCATTGGTGTTATCGTCCTCATTATTGTCCTTGGGGTGGTCTTCGCGGTCATGCCGAAGAACAATGCAGGCGTGGCATATAATACGTATCCCATCTATTCGGCGGGCCTGCCGGAGAACATCCCCGTGCGGAGCTATAACCTCCAGCCGGTCAACTACCAGGCTTCCGCGCTCGGTACCTACCAATCCGGCTATCAGCCCTACCAAGCCTCATATGGCTACCGTCCCTACCAGGCATCCGTCATCAACGCCGTCCCGGTTTCGACCGGCGGGATCGTGACCAACATGGCGGTGAATGCCCCCGCGGCGGGCACCATAGTCGCGGCAGGCTATCCGTATCCCGGCAACACTTATGGCACGGTCCCGGCGGTGCCGGTCGTACCCGTCGTCTGGTACACCGCCCCGAGCGGCCCGTACACCATCTCCGTTCCCGCTTCCACGTATTACTCCGCACAGTCGGGCGTGTACGCCAATCCTTCGTACAATTACTCTTCCCAGTACAGTACGGTTATCCCCGGCAACACCACGGTCACCCCGGGTGGGACCAACGTATATAACTACAATACTCCCGGCTATTCGAACGGCATGCCCATCTATCAGACTGGCAACGGCCAGTGGTATCAGTAAACGACATCGCATGAAAGGAAAACGCCCCGATGGGGCGTTTTCCTTTTGAGATACCCGTTAAGATCGCTTCGCGATACCCACGGACTGGACTCGAAGAGTTTCGCTCCCACGTAAAACAAAAATCCCTGTTGGAAGGGATTTTGCCACATGGCGCTAGAAATGCTGGCCGCGCCGCGTGATGCGGCTCGTCCGCATTTTACGCGGTGCCCGGGGTGGGAGTCGAACCCACACGCCTTACGGCATTCGATCTTAAGTCGAACGCGGCTGCCAGTTACGCCACCCGGGCAAAAACAGCTTTCAGCTTATAGCTTAAAGCTGTCAGTTTCAATCACATGAGGCGCAGGAGGGATTCGCACCCTCGCATAGCGGTTTTGCAGACCGCCGCGTTTACTTCTTCGCCACTGCGCCAATTCGGCAATTGTACTGCGGCAGACGTACTTTTTCAATTCGCTCCTTCGTCCTCGGGTGCGGGATGATCGAGCAGTTTCTTTTCCACGCGCGCCGCGTTCTCCGGCCCATGGTCCGGGAAGAAGTCGATCCGGGGCATAGGCCGGATGTTCAGTTTGTGGTTCAGGAGGCGCTGGAGCTGTCCCTGCGAGCGCTTGAGAACGGCCATGGTCTCATCCGCCTTCTCGGAAGGGAAGACGGTCACGCCCACTTTGGCGAGCTCCAGCTTCTTGTTCACTTCCACGTCGGTCAGGGTGACCAAGGTGTCCGGGAACTCAAGCTCCCGCACGATAAGGAGGGAAAGTTCCTCCCGGATGAGGCTTGCAACGCGTTCGGGCCGGTGGTTCATTGGATAGTTTGAGCGTTCAAATCGTTCTATCCGTTGTATCGTTCGCCTAGAACGGATTGAACGGTGAGAACGATTACAACTTCTTCTCTTCGTCGAACACTAATAGATGGTCGCCTTTCTCGATCGTGATGGAGGCGCCGGCAAGCACGCCGCATTCGTAGCCCTCCGGCACGGAGGAAGTATCTTTCTTCTGGGCCTGGAGGTTCGTGACCCGGCCCTGGCCCACGATCTTGCCTTCGCCCTTGCCCTCCGCGCCTTCACTGCGTCCGTCCGAAGCCTGGGACGAAGAGGGAGCAGGGGAGAAGCGCATTATCTGGAACGGAGCCTTCTTGAAGTTTCCGGAGACAACCCGGCCGCCCACCACCTGTTTGTCCAGCTTGGCCGAATTGAAGACCGCGAGGATCTCGAGCACTCCGGACGGGCCCGCGACCTGGAGCTCCTTCAGCTTCTTCTCGACCGCGATGATCAGGTCGTAAACGATGTCCGAACTCACGACCTCCGTGCCTTGAGCCTGGGCGAGGTTCCTGGCGGCCTTGTCCACGTTGCTCTTGAAGGCGACGATGAGGGCCTTGCCGGACACTGCGAGCTTCACGTCGTTCTCGCCCACATCTCCCACCCCTTCGGCAAGGAGCACGAGAGGCTGTTCCGCGCCGAGGGCATGCAATATCTGGGAGAGTACCTCCAGAGAACCCGCATCACCCGCCTTCAGGATGAGGTTCAGGGCATCTCCTTTGAGGGTAGGCATCTCCGCGCCGGCCACGGCGGTCTTGATCTGGGCGGTCTTGGCCTTCTCGCCGGTCGTGAAGGTCTCGCCCACCTGGGGCAGGGACTCCAGGCCGACGACGAGCGCCGGCGCGCCGGCCGGGACCTCGTTTGCCGCTTTGCCTAAGAAGTTCTCCAGCATCTTCGCCTTGCCTTTCGCGGTCGGGGTGGCGATGTCGTCGCCCCGGCGCAAGGTGCCCTCGCGCACGATGAGCGAGGCTTCCATGCCGCGGTTCTTGTTGGTGCGCGTCTCGAGGATGAAGCCTTCCGCAGGAAGCGAGGGGTCGTAGCGCAGTTCCTCGAGTTCCGCCGCGAGGATCAGGAGGTCCAGCAGCTCGTTCACGCCCTCGCCGGTCTTCGAGGACACCGGCTGGTAGCTCGTGGAGCCGCCGTAACCCTCCAGGTAAACGCCGTTCGCGAGAAGGTCGTTCTTGACCCGGTCCACGTCCGCGCTCGGCTTGTCGATCTTCGTGAGAGCGACCACATAGGGCGTCTTGGCCTGCTCCAGGATCTGGATGGCTTCCTTGGTCTGCGGCTTCACCCCTTCTTCCGCAGCGACCACGAGTACGGCCAGGTCGGCTGCGTCCGCTCCGCGGGAACGCATCTTGGTGAAGGCCTCGTGGCCGGGGGTATCTATGAAGGTAAGTTTCTTTGCCTGTGTTGAGCCCGTCGAAACGTGTTCGATCTCGTAAGCGCCGATGGCCTGGGTGATGCCGCCCGCTTCGCGTCCGGCGACGTTCGCCTTGCGGATGTAATCGAGGAGGGAGGTCTTGCCGTGGTCCACGTGGCCCATAACCACGATGACCGGCTGGCGCTCCTTCAAATTGTTGGGTTTGTCGGCCATGTTAGCCCGCCCATGATATCAAAAGAACGGCATTCCGTCGAATTTGGCTGTCCGGGACCTGTCATCCCGGCCTTGAGCCGGGATCCAGGATAACAGGGAAATACTGGATTCCGGATAGCCCTGCTGGGCTTCCGGAATGACAAGCGGGCCTATTCGCTTTGTTTTCCGGATAGTATCCGTTCGATTTGACACGCTTCTACATTTGGCGTTGAATAAGCAATCGTCCCTTGATAAGCAGGTCCGGAAAACCCAAGGGCAGCTATCTGCGCTTGGGTTTTCCGGACCGAACGCCGAATGCATCCTAACGATGTTGAAACCTGTGGAGGGACCGATGAACAAGAACATTCGAGACGATATCACCGTGCTCACCGACCTGGACGACACGGATTACGACCGCATGATAACGCGGTTATACATCATGCTGACCGAAACTCCGCCGTCCAAGCTCGTGCTCGACGTCACCGCAATGCGTAGCGCCAGTAATGCCGTGGCAAGCACGATCTGGCTGCGTTGGACCATGGTGAACCAGAACCGCGTGCTCGCGGTCGTAGTCACCAGGGAGCAGCGTACGCGCCTGGCAGCGAACCGCGTGGCCGAGCTCCTCAACACTTTCGACGACGTTGAGGCGGCTGTCGCGGCTGTCACCGCGGGCACGGTGCCTCCGGTGACCGATTCCGTCGAACCACAACAGGTTCAAGAGGAGGTTGTGTCATGAAGACCTATGTGGAGCAGAGCGTCCTGGTCGTGGTCCTTGGTGACGGCGACTACGACGACTGGGACCGCACCATCGCCGCCCTCGAGCCGGCCTGTCTGGTCGTGCTCGATCTCCGGAGTAATCTGGATCCCGGAGAGTCGGTGCGGAGAGCGGTGTCGGCACAGCGGCACGTCCAGGCCCACCACGGTGCTATTGCCGTCGTCCTGTCACCGCAGCTCAGCCTCGACTTCGAAGCCGATCCGAGACTGGCTTCCAATTTCGCTTCGTACCCGGGCGTCGGCAGGGCGGTGGACGCGCTCCTCAACGGCGAGGTGCCGCAAGCCATGGCGGTGACAGTATGAACCGCCACCCTTGCCGCAGAAGACCGCGGGCGTGTCATGGCTGTGATGGGAGCGACGACACATCGGCGTACAAGGGCAACTGCGCGTGCCCGCAGCGGCGGATTCAGAACGCGCAGATCGAATGACGAGCGACGGGAAACCGTCGCTTCGTTCGTTTTTAGGAATTCCTTTATCCAATTCTTCCAGTGCCCAGAGACTTTTTTCTAGCTCGGCTGGACGATGATCCAATGCGCCCATCCCCCTCGCATTCCTTGAAGTCCGTAGGCGCCTTGGAGCTTGAGAATCGGGACCGAATGGAATAAACTTACGCCGCGAGGCAATTACCTCAACCTTGTCATTCCCGCGCAGCGCCCTTCCGTAGCCTTGCGCGGAGGAGGGAAGGCGGGAATCCAGTAAGTCGAGATGCGCAGGTAGCTGAGCGCCAGGATTTTTTGGGACCCGCCAGTCCTTACAAATTCCACTCCCTTTAGGGATGGCCGACGGTGTCAGTAGTTGAAAACGCTAACAATACGGAGAGGTGGCTGAGTGGTCGAAAGCGGCTCCTTGCTAAGGAGTTAGAGGGGTTAAACCCTCTCGTGGGTTCGAATCCCACCCTCTCCGCCTTCGCCCGACGTAGCTTTAGCGAAGTCGGGATTCGCTAAAGCCGTCGGGCTTCGGCGGACGCAGTCCGCTCTAAAGGACAGCTTCGCCGAACTTTATAAATAGCTGATAAAGCACCTTTAGCATAAGGATGTGTTTTACGTTTACATCTTAAAATGTGCAGATGGCCACCTTTATACTGGATGTACGGAAAATCTAAAGGAACGCTTATCCCGACATCGGGCCGGCCACGTTCCGGCCACAGCTTCACGCCTGCCTGTTGAATTAATCTGCTATGTTGCTTTTCATGATAAATATATAGCATTCGCATTCGAGAAATATTTAAAATTTGGTTCAGGGAGAGCATTCTTAAAGAAACATCTAACTATAGGAAGCGCATAGTGCCTGCCTGCAGGACACGGCCATGCCACCCGCTCCGCTGTCAAGCACCGTGACATTTGAAAAACCAACCGCCAAACCTGTTTTCTTCGAGATGTTGCCAAGGTGCTGATACACTGCGTTGTAGTTGATCGATATGGAAATTTTATGTTTAGATAACTCATCGATCTTTGAAAAGCTTGTGACACCAGAAAAGGCTTGTCAGACCTTTTCTGGCGTCACAAGACAAAGCCAGCAAATCTAACGCGAAAAGGAGAACGACAAGTGCAACAGATTCTCGTCATCACCCACAACGGCCTCCCGCCGAGCCAGGGAGGCAAGCGCCTCGGTTACGTCTGCGGCGACCTCGCCTTCATGTTCGGTGGTCCACCGCAAGGCATCTCCCTCTCACGCCTCCGCATGATTCGAGAAGAGGAAGAGAAGAAAGCCGTGCCCGTACCCCCGTCATCCTCGCCGCCAGTCACGATGGTGGTCTACAACACGTTGAAGGAGGCGCAGTATTCGGACGGCGAGTGCCCGCACTGCGGCAAGTACCCGAACCCGACGGTGGACCTTCTCACCACGACGGGTATGCGACGGGTCGTTCAATGCACGAAATGCAACGAGTTCGCCCGTCCGTACGGGACCTAACAACTCATCACGGCTCCGTCAGGAGGCTTCGGCCCCTCACGGAGCCGAAGTCTTTTAATGATCAGGCAAAAGAAAGTCGCAAAACCTAGCTGCAGGTTCGAACGTCCTCCAATAACCCCTGCGTCGTATCGCATTTGCATAGGACGGAGCTTGTTCTACAATAGTTGCATATGGCCGAGCCGCAGGTGGTTCACCGGGTCTTAAAAGGAAGGATGTTTTTAAGTATCTTCTGGGGCGTCCTTATAGTGCCGTCGTTATTCTTTTTCGTAATGTCCCTGTTCGCGTTCGATGGGAATGGCGCTGGGCAAAGCCCGCTCGTGTGGACGGCCTTCCTGACCTCCTTCACCCTGCCGCTCGTTCTTCTCATTTGTTGTGTCGGCGGGATCATAGTCTCGCGTGGTGTCCGCACGAAAAGTAAGGATCGCGTGGCGACTATTTTCAGTATCGTCCCTGTAATCGCGCTCCTCGGGGCCGCACTGATCTTCGTCATATGAAAAAGATGCTCTTGATCCAGAAAGTGATGATGGCCGCCGCCGCGCTCGGCGTGCTCTTGAGTCCTCTCACCACCTTCGCCCTGGTCAAGAACGTCGCGAACAGTCCCGCGGGTACCTACGGCGTCGTGGACAAGCGCGAGTACCCGATCATCTTCGTCCACGGCGCGGCGGGATCGGAATTGGACAGGGGTGGCACCAATCTTTGGCCGGGATACATCGGCGGCATTATCAACGATTCGGGAGCGGCGCAAATGGCGCTGAACTCCGACGGCAAGACGGATTGCTGCGGCAAGGTCACGGCGACCAAGGTCCTCCGGTACGGGGCGGGTTATGACATAGGCAGTTCCTGGATCAACCCTCAGTTCGCGCCCGTGTACCAGGGCTTCTACGACTACATGACGGGGCAGGGTTTCGCGTACGAGAACCCCGGCGAGGATGGCAAGGTGTTCTACGATTTCGTCTACGACTGGCGCAAGGACAACCGCGCCTGGACGCCGGAGCTAGACCGCAAGGTCAACCAGGTTCTCAAGGAAACGAAAGCCGATAAAGTCATACTGGCCGGCCACTCCATGGGCGGCATCCAAGTCCGCCTCTATATGAACAACCCGGCGTACGCGAAGAAGGTCGCCGCCGTCATTTTCCTCGCGACGCCCCATCATGGTGCTCCCCAGGTGCTCTGGGCCTACACCTACGGGTACAACTTCGGCAACTCCAAGGTGGGGGACACGCGCATGTGGGAAGTCATGAAGAACTGGCCTGCAGGCTACCAGTTGCTGCCGGATTACCCTTCGGTCCAGGACGACGAGACGGGTAAGTTCTGGACGATGGACCAGCTTCTGGCCGGACAATTCTACAGCCAACAGGAATACCAGCACACGCTCGATAGCGCGACGGGCAGGGGAGCGACCTATCTGCCGCACGCCGGCCTGCCCAACGCGACGTTCGCGAGGGATGCGCTCGCCTTCCACCAGAACGTGTTGGGCGATTCGGTGAAACAGTACCCAGGGGTCAAGTATTACATGGTCGCCGGCACGGGACAGGACACCGTCCAGTACTTCACCGGCAAGCTTGTGTCGCGGCCGGGGTTCACGTTGCCGATCCTGGAGCTGACCAAAGTGAAGAGCAAGAACGGCGACGGCACTGTGCCGACGGCCGGCGCGAAGATAAACGGCGTTGACGAATTCGTCACCGTCGTCGGCGAGCACGGTGCTATACCGTCCACGCCCGCCGCGCAAGTCCTCGTCACCAAGTTCAGGAAGACTACCAACGACGAAGACTTCCGTAAGAGCCTGGATACGGCGTTTGCGCGGTACGCGACGCAGAAACTGCCGGAGGCCGCGCGCATGAGAAACGCGGGCCTTAACCGGAAGGAAGGTTCGGACAGCAAGGATGACAACCTTGCTATGAGCATCCTCAGACTGCTTTTCTTCCCCATTCCCAATGAAGAGAAGATCAAGGAGCGCGACGCCATGCAGCGCGACGCGGCGCGCATCTTCGAGAATCAAAACGTGAATGTAGAAATAACCGCGAGCGGGGATAAAAGCGACGACACGCTCCACGCGGTCATCAGAAACTTCGAATTGGCCGCTCATGGTAACGGCGTGGTATCGCCCGCGCAGACCACGATCCACGTGCCGAGCTACGAGATATTCGACGCCATCGTGAGCGGGAAGCTGGATGGCTGGGAGGCCTACAAGAACGGCACTGTCACGATTACCGGGAACGGCCTCATTAACGGGTTGAGGATGCGGTTCGTGTCTTGGCTCTCGAAGTTCGCGGGCATGTAGTCCCGGCGTAGTTCGGGTTGCCGCCCGAACCGACCGCAGCCGGGGCAGCGACCAGAAGCCGTACTGGCCGGAAAGCGACCTCGCATCGAACGAGCGGCAAGCAGGTCGGGGCGAGAAGTACTCCGTGGTCTTCCAGGACCAGAAGGTAAGAGGTTCGAACGTCCTCCAGGAGCCCTCGCGTGACAACTTTTTACCGGCGTTATTTTTCGTATTCTAAAATGTCCCCGGGCTGGCATTCTAAAGCTTTGCAGATAGCTTCCAAAGTTGAGAGGCGAATTGCTTTTGCCTTTCCGTTTTTCAACACGGAGATATTGGCTATCGTGATGCCGACCCTCCCAGCAAGCTCGGTAACGCTCATTTTTCGCTTCGCCAACATGACGTCGATGTTGATGATGATTGCCATGTTGGTCTCCTTATACCGTTAAATCGTTCTCGGATTTTATATCCACGGCGTTTTGCAAAATCCGTTCAAACACGGCCGCCGCTGTGCCGATAACAATAGAGGCGAAGATAGCTACGAGACCCATCATTACACCTCCCGCAATGTCGTCCTTGCCTCTGATAGCTATGAATAGATAAGCTTCTGCCCCCACGATAAAACCCGCGGTAGCTAGTGCGCAATATTTTATAGTCCGTAAAGCGTTCACGGCCGCTTGCGAGAATACCTCGTTTTGTCCGGTATATTCCAACACCCTGAATGCCTGATAGAGCGCAACGAAAAACGGAATAGACGCTATATACATATACGCCAGAAACGGATCTTTGAAGTAGATTGCGAAGAGCGTGGCGTGCGCATTCCTGCCTTCGAGGCGGGGCTCCCAAAGCATGAGGCCAATAACGCCGATGCTTAGAGCCACAATGACTACCTGAAGAAATATCGTTGAGCTTTTTTTCATAGGTGGTTCTTACAGATTCTTATAGTTTCAAGCTTAATTTAGTGGTTATCGTTTGTCAATATATATTTATCGTTACTAGCTACTCTCAATAATTGTCATCTTTTGTCCCTCATAGTTCAGCCTGCCTCAGTATCGGGCTTGACCCGAATGCTTATGATGGCAGAGGCGATCCGAGTATGTGTCTTGATATGCTAAGATCAAAATATTATGAGGATTCATCCAATTGTCCGCATCTTGGCAGGTATAGCTTTACTCGTCCTTATTTTTGTGGGCTTTGTAGCATGGCGCATGGGACTTCCGTCATTCCAGGGAACAGGAGGCGTGTTTGGTGCTTTAGCTGGGCTAGTGGGCGGTGTGATAGTCGTCTACATACTGAATTGGTTTTGGAAAAACTATCGAAAATAGCTTGCGACCCACAAGGCTATTGTGCGAACTTTGCTGAGCCTAGAAAAATCCTGCTTTACCCTGTATCGACTGGGGACTTAACTCACGTGGCCCGCTGGTGTAGAACGGCCTCGAACCTGTTTGACGAATCTGGATTATTTATGTTTAGATAATTCACCGATCATTGAAATGAATTTATACGGAACTTGACCTGGAAGCCTAAGCGCAAAGACCGTTTAGGCTTCCAGGTCAGGAAAGACTACGTAAAGGAGGTTGGAACGATCGTGGAGCTTGAGACTGCGAGCGACGTGCATGTCGCTGGCTTGTGGTTGTTACCTTTGAACTGAGACGGAGGTTCTCCTATGTTCAACGCTAAACTCGCCCTCATGGATTCCAGGGATCTCTGGCGAGAAAAATTACTCGCCCCTCTCATTGAGTTCGGGCGTATCCCGGGCATCTCGCCCGGCTATGCCCCGACCTGGGCCGCCGACGGGCACATCCAGCGCACCGCCGAATTCATGGCGTCGTGGTGCAGGACGTTGCCCATCCGTGGACTCAAGGTGAAGATCATGCGCTCCGGCAAGAGGACGCCGATGCTTCTCGTCACCGTCCGCGGCAAGGTGCGCGGCACAGTGGTCGGGTACGCACACGGCGACAAACAGCCGGTGCTCGAAGCCTGGCGCCGCGGTCTCGATCCGTGGACGCCTCTGCGGAGGGGCAGGAAGCTCTTCGGCCGGGGCCTGGCCGACGACGGCTACGGACTCTTCGCGCTCATGGGCGCGCTCATGATCCTTCAGCAACAGGAGGTTGACCACCGTACCTGCGTCTGCATCATCGAGTTCTCCGAGGAATCGGGGAGCGTCGACCTGCCGGCGTATCTCAAGAAGCTGCGGCGCCAGCTCGCCAACCCGTCGCTCATCGTCTGTCTCGATTCCGGAGCAGGCGACTATGGTCATCTGTGGCTGACCGGCTCCCTGCGCGGCGTCGGCAACGGCTTCCTGGAAGTCAAAACGATGCTGACCGGCAAGCACTCTGGTGAAGGTACAAACATCGTGGCCGACACGTCGCGCATCACCCGCCACCTGCTTGACCGCATCGAGGACTCCGCGACCGGCCGGATCATCATTCCCGGCGTCGACGTGGAGATTCCCGAGGACCGCATGGCGGAGCTCAGGGCGGCCGCGGAGGCCATGGGTGACAATGTGTGGAAGGATATGCCTCTCCTCCCCGGCGTGCGGCCGATGAGCGATGACCCGCTCGAGCTGCTTCTGAACCGCACCTGGCGCGCGGGCCTCACGCAGACCGGCATTGCCGGCATCCCCGGCCTTGACGGAGGCAACGTGCTCCGGCCGAGCACCACCACCAAGCTCTCTATGCGGTTCGCGCCGACGGCCGACGCCCACGCCCTCATGGCGAGGATGAAAGAGATTCTCGAAGCGGATCCGCCGTACGGCGCGCAGGTCACCTTCACGCTGAGCCAGGTCGTCCAGGGCTGGACCGCCCCCGAGATGCCGGCATGGCTTGCGGCGAGCGCAGCCGAATCTTCCCAGGCCTTCTTCGGACGGCTGGTCAAGATCCTCGGCGAGGGCGGCTCGATCCCGTTCATGAAGATGATGAGCGACTACTTTCCCGGCTCGCCGCTCTTCATTACCGGTCTGCTCGGACCCGGAGCCAACGCTCACGCGCCGAACGAGTCGCTCGACCTGCCGACGGTCGTGAAGCTCACGGCCACGATCGCCAAGCTGCTCGCGGACGACGCGCGCCGCTGATCTACCTTCGTACGCAGTCTTTTCGGGAAGCAATCATGTCCCGGCGGATGGCAGCCCGAACTGCCATCCGCCACTTACAAACACCTTCGCAATGGTGTTTTGTCGTTTTATGGCAGCGAATTGCTTCTCTAGCGGTTCGAACATGTTCCAGGAACCCCGCGGCGAAAACCTGTCGAGCGCGATAGGGTATACTCAAAAAATGACCGTACCGGCAGCAGTGACCGCACAGTCACTATACGACCGTTTTTCGGTGCCTCCGAACCTCCAGGAGCATATGCTGCGGGTCGCCGCCGTGGCCGAGATTATTGCCGGACGGTGCGCGGGGGTGACGGTAGACTTTTCCAGCCTCATGTCCGCCTGCCTCCTCCATGACCTTGGGAATATCGTCAAATTCGAGATCGACAAGTACCCTCACTATCTGGGCGCGGAAGTGGTTCGCCGCGATTATTGGGAAGGCGTCCAGCGCGATATGATCGAACGGTACGGGACGGATGATCACGCGGTTACCGCCGTGATGCTCGAAGAAGCGGGCATCCCCGTCGTCGTGAGGCGGTTGATAGACTCAAAGAGCTTTCCCCATGCCATAGAGATAGCCGATGGAACGGACTGGACCCGCAAGATCTTCCTCTATTCCGATCTGCGCGTTGCGCCGCTCGGCATCGTCTCCTTGGATGAGCGCCTGGACGAGGCGCTGGCCCGGTTGGAGAAATACCGGGGACGCGCCGATTTGGCGGATGCGGCCCGGCGTATCGAAAGCCAACTCGCCTCGGTTTCTTCTCCGCTCCTCACCGATGCCGATTCAGGGGTCATCGATAGCCGTATCCCGGAGCTACGCAAGTTTCCTCTCCCCGGCGGTTAAACCGCCGCGCTATACACTACGCGCATGCAGCCGAATATCACTTTCTCGTCCACCACCAATATGCTTCTCATGAGAGAAGGGAAGATACTTCTCTTAAAGAGGAGCGATGCCAAGACATTTTCCGGCCGGTATATGCTTCCGGGAGGGAAGCAACACGAGAACGAAACCCTCGAGGAAGCCGCTATTCGGGAAACCTTCGAGGAGACCGGCCTCAAAGTATCCGATGCTTCTTTGAGGGTCGTCTCTACCAACTATCATGAATACAAAGCGAGGGTATACCTCGTGCACATCTTTACGTCCTCGAAGTTCGCGGGGTCGCTCACCGGCTCCCGAGAAGGGACCTTGGAGTGGGTTGGTACAAAAGATGCCCTTGCCAATCCCATGCTCTATCCCGACCTCAAGCGGCACATTCAGTTTATTCTCGACCCCAAGTCTCCAAACCTCGCCTTCACTTATCACAAGTTCAACGAGGCGCTCGAAATCACGGAGTCTAGGTAAATTTTTCGGATTTCACGTTCGCTTCAAGAGCTCCCAGCTCCAGGACATTATCGACCATCTCATCGATAAAGCCGTCCGGTCCGCAGATGTAGAAAAGAGCCTGTGGGTTCTTGGCCAGTGCGCCGACGGGATCTTTGAGGAAGCCCAGATCAATCCTCTCTTCGGTGGCGGTAAAGCGGGTGATCAAAATGTCCTTCAGGGCATCATAGTGCATGATGCGGGAGGCGTCCTTCGCGCTCATCACGAACGCGCAGGTGCCATGAGGATACTTGAAGCGATAAGCGCGATAGATAGACAGCAGGGGAGTGATGCCCGAACCGGCTCCGAGGAGCACGAGCGGCCCGGAAGCGTCGGCGTCCCAGACGAAAGATTCGCCGAGCGGTCCGCGGATCTCGATCTCGCTGCCCTCCGCGAGGCCCCAAAGCTGGGGGGATAACACCCCGTTCCGGATCAGCTGGACCCCGAACTCCAGGCTGTCTCCCGGCTCGTACGGACTGGATGCGATGGAGTACTTCCGGGAGATGTCGCTTCCCGGCATGCGCAGTTCATAGTGCTGGCCGGCCCTGTAGGGGATGTAGGACTCGGGCTTCAGAACGAGAGACCTGATATCGAAAGAGGCGGGAGCGCTCTTCACGATCTTTGCTTTTTGCCAGGAAGGGTTCATAGCAGTTCAACCGGGTCGCCGACGGCAATGGTGCCCGGACCTTCATGGGCGAGGTTCTGGCCGAACATGATGCCTTTGGGCTTGGTGCGATAGGTGCCGAGCGTCTCCAGCGGTTCTATGCCTTTTTCGCCGGTCGCCTGGTCCACGGTCGTGATCTCGCAGCGGGAACAGGGTTTCGCGGCGCGAAGCACCACGTCGCCGATCTTTATCTTTTGCCATGCGTCTTCCTGATACGGCGTTCCTCCGGCGACGACTATGTTCGGCCGGAACCTGTTCATAGGGAGCTTCTCCGCCAATCTCGAATTGAGGTCTTCCAAAGACGCTTCCGAGATCAGCAAAAACGGGAAGCCGTCCGCGAAGCCGACTACCTCCTTCTTTTCGGACTGGTATTTCTCTTTGACCGGCCGCTTGAAATCCGGGGCCATGCGGATGAGGCGGGCCTGCCTGCCCATAAAATCGGTAAGCCAGCTCTCTACGCTTTCACCCTGGTCTATGCCGATACAAGGGCTTTCCCAGACCTCGGTTTGGATGCGTGTTCCTTCTATCAAGATCGGTACGTCGAGAGGCGATCTCCCTTCGGCCGCGAGCCGGACCCCTCCGGGAAAAAGAATTACGCTGACCAATGCCAGCTTGGGGTGTTGGCGCTGGGTAATGAAATTTCCTTCGCCGTCTACGATCATCCACTCCCGGTCATGCTCGAACCCCGTATCAACCACCCTGCCGGACGTGAGCGCGATGCCGGCGCACGATTTCACCGGATAGATGTTGACCTCGGAAACCCTCAAGTTATTCAATCCCTCCATGGTCCTCATAATACCTCGTGAGGCAAAGGTTCGTAATCCCATCCGCATCCGATACAGTAAGACGGAGATAGCAAGCGAGGACAGTTTGGAAATTGACAAATTATCCTATTTTGTGTTTCATAGAGTATGATCTTTGATGCTTCAATACGTAAGTTGATTCGGGAACCTAAGTGCCCGCAAGGCCTTTAGGTTCCCGAATCAAAAGAGGAGGACTTTGTGGAACAGGCAGCACTCGTGACAAGTCTCCAAGGCTTCAAGGGCCAGATCGTAAACCTCGCCTTCAACAACGGCGATGAGTTGTTGGGTTGCTTTGTGTGCGCCGTGTTCAAAAGCGTTGCGCGTCCAGGCGCCTGGGTCGTGATCATCGACAACGGCAAGCAACAGAGCCTCGACATTGCGACCATCAAAGATGTCCAGTCCGTATAGCGAGGCGTCGAGAAAATGACTGAACAGCCAGTACTAAGGCTGCGGAATGGGACGGCTTCGGCCTCGCCCGCCGCAGCCTCTCATTTTTCATGATCGAGTTGAGCAATGCGGACGTATTGGATCAATGAAAGAATAAAATGGTGTTGTGCGTGGCGCGGGCCACGCACAACACCATGAGGATTGAAAGAGCGAGGAGCGCTTTATTGCGAATACGCATGCCTCCATGATCAGACAGGGGAATTGGGGCAAACCGAACCGTGGACAGGTACTTACCACACCACTTATTACAAAAAAAGCAAGTGACTACCACAGTGAGGGTTTTCCGTGTATATTCAATGCAATATAAAAATCAACCTAAAACACATGGCCAAAGAAAATTCCGCATTCATGAAGCCGATGAACATAAGCGCCGACCTCGCGGCCGTCATTGGCAAAGGTCCCATGCCGAGAGCGCAGGTCGTGAAGAAGCTCTGGGAGTACATCAAAAAGAATAACCTGCAGGACGCGAAGAATAAGCGGAACATCAATGCCGACGAGAACCTGAAGAAGGTCTTTGACGGCAAGGCGACGGTGAACATGTTCGAAATGACGAAGCTCGTCTCGAAGCATCTTTCCTAGGAGACCGTTGCCTGCGAACGCGAAGCTGCATCCGCCGTAAGGCGGGTTTAGCTTTAGCGAACCTGCGCGCATGCCGCTACTGCACGAAGAAGCCGCCGATCGCGAGCAGCGCGATGCCGCCCAGTTTGAAGGCAAGCCGCTTGCCGGAGAACTCCTCTTCCGCCTTGAACCCGAGCTCCTGCTGCAGGACGAACACGACGCCGAGCAGGATGACGGGATAGAGCGCGCTCAGGGCCTGGACCTGAGAGATCGTCGCGAGGATCATCGCGCGAAGCCAGAGGAGCGACGCCAGGGCATCGAACCCTTTGCTGATCGTCACGTTCCACAAATAGTGCTTCTCCCGCGCCACGCGCCAGAGCGCCGCATGGTCCTTCTTGATGATGAGCGGCGGCAGAAAAGCGATCATCATGATGATCCACAGGCTGAAGTAAAAGCTCGGCTCGTTCAAGCCCTGGCCCTGGAAGTGATACTTGAACCCATAGTATTCGACGACGCCCAGCGCGAAGTTGTAGAGGAAGATCCCCCAGACCAGCGGGGTGAACTCCTTCCGGAAGCGGAACTTGCCGGGCACGACGACGAACATGAGGCCGCCCGTGACGAGAAGGAGGATGCCGAGCATCTGGAGCGTGGTGAGTCCGAGATGCAGTATTACCACGTCGATCAGGAGGTAGAGGAACGGGGCGGCATATGAGATCGCCGCCTCGCTCGTGATCTCGATGCGCTTCAGGAGATAGGTGTAAAAGATGGCGTTGCCGGTCCAGAGGATGCCTATGACGACCATGAGAGGGGAGAAAGAGACTTCGATCGTCCCGAAAAGGCCAACGAGGCCGAACGCGCCGATCCACAGGCCCCACACGAAATTGCGCCATATGGTGGCGGCGAGCGTATCTATCGCCTTGTCGCTTACTACTACGATCTTGTCCACGGTGTCCCCGAAAGCGCCGAGGACGAGCGATCCCGCTGCCAATAGCGACCACATGTCCTTTATTGTATCCTTTTTAGCAAGGTTAGGTTTCAATGAATTGTCCCCATTGACACCTCGCCGGAGTTTGCTTTACTTAACTAAAGTCCCCGAACAAGGTTTTTCGTCCACGGGGCGGAAAGGGGCGAGCAAATTGAAAACTAAGGAGGCTTACGCCATTGGACCATTGAGCAGAGAACACGCGCCGCAACGTCATCCGTCCGACAGACAGGGGGCCCGAAGGGCCACCGGAGGATACTTCTGTGAAAGGGAACCGCGTTTTACTCATTGCAGTGACGGTCGCGCTCTTCGTTGTGATGCCTGCCGCAGCCCAGCACCATGCGGAGCACCACCACGACGCGACCTGTCACCAGCACCCCGCCACCCACGAGCAGCACCACCACGATGCCGCACAGCCCACGGCCGTCGACCACACCCTTGCGGCCGGCCACCAGCCGCTCGGCGCCGATCACGGGCAGTATGCTATCAGTCACCACGCTTCGCGCATCCTGCCGGCCGACTCGGTGTCCACCCTGGAGCTCGCGGTCACGAGTGAAGGCACGCTCTTCCTCTACCACAAGGCGAGTCACGGCGAGACCTGGTGCAAGACCGAAGGCGTGAACGACGGTGACCACTCTCACGCAGTCATGCCGGTTTACCCGCTCGGAACCGAAGTGCACTACTTCTTTGCGACCGAGCACGACCGCGTCGTGACGGCGAAGAGTGCCGTCCACTACGCGCACGTGATCCCGACCCCTTCCCACGACGCAGCAGTCTCACCCTCCCCGAACGTCCCGCATCTCTAGTAGCGATCGACGCCGCTGACGCCCGGAGTTCGGAGAGGTCAACCCTCAAACCCTCCCGGGCCCGCAAGGCGCCCGGGAGTGAACTTTTTGCGCGCCCGCGTTCCAGGCGGCCATTTCATCGTGCGCATTCGTTCTTTTCAAGTTACAATCAGACCATCATGGATTTCACGCAGTTCGTGTTAGTGCTGCTGATCGGGTTAGTGACGGGATTCTTCGACTCAGTGGTGAGCGCCGGCGGCCTGATCTCGGTGCCCGCGCTCGTCTTTCTCGGCCTTCCTCCGCAGGTGGTCATCGCGACCGACAGATTCGGCACCATAGGCCAGAGCATCACCGCGTTCTTCGAGTTCCGGAAGGCCAAGAAGATAGTCTGGAAATACGTATTGATGCTGTCGATCGCGGGATTGGCGGGTTCTCTCGTGGGCGCGAACATCCTGGTGAACGTCGATCCCGGCGTTGTCCAGAAGGTTATAGGCATTCTGTTGATCGTTCTCCTGCCCATGGTCTTTTTTAAGCCGACCATCGGCGTCCAACATGCTGAAGCGAGGAGCAAGGTCCTTGCTGCAGTCATGTTCTTTTTCATCATGGTCCTGGGCGGATTCTTCGGTCCCGGTACAGGCCCTTTGATCTTTTACACGCTCACCTACTTCCTCGGGCTCACCATGTTGGAAGTGCTCGCGACCAGCATCATCCCCTGGTTCATCCTTTCCGTCTCCTCGGTGGCGATATTCGCTTTCCACGGCATCGTTGACTACAAAGTCGGCATAGTCCTGTTTGTTGGCATGGCGATCGGCGGTTACGTAGGCGCGCGTTTGGCGCTGCAAAAAGGAGAGGTTTGGGTCAAGCGGTTGTTCGTCCTCTTTGTTATCGCGGCAAGCATCAAGCTGCTGTTCTTCTGAGGAGCAGGCTTATTTGCCGGGCTCCTTGCTCCAGCCTTTAGTTGACGCGCCATTCGGCGCTGCTTTTTTGGCGGCTAGATCGTTATCGCCCGCATCTTCCGTCGGTGGAGGATATACGACACGATCGCTGCGATCACGAAGAGGATGGAGGGCCACTGCTCAGGCAGATACAGGTCGAGGATCCCCCAGACGCTCACCCACTGCAGGGAGATGGTCCCGCTCACGGTGGCCACGTTGTCCATGAGGTTCTGGTCCTGCTTCTTCACGCCGTCCAGTGCGTTTTGCCAGCCGGAGATCTCGGAGTCCGCGGCGGCGAGCTGGCGAGCATAGCTCGCGTTCTCGCTCGAGAGCTGGGCGTTCACCGAAGACTGCTCGTTTTGCAATTGTTGTATCCGGTATTGATTCTGAGCGCGCCGCGCGGGATCAGTGGTCGTGTCGGACTGGAGGATCTCCATCTCGTAGGCGATATCGGTGAGGCGCGAGCGGAGAGCGGCGGACGCTTTGTTATGGGTGGCCACCAAGCCCGTCCGCCTGGCCTTTGCGGCGTCCAGGTTCTTTTGGATATCGGCCTGCTGTTCCTCGATGGAGCGTTTCTGCGGCAAGAGGTTCTCCCTGGACACGTTCTCCATGATGAAGCGGTCGCCGACCATGCTCTTCACCTCTGCGCGGAAGGCTTCGAAGCGGTCCGCGGGTACGGTGAAGTTCACAGAGCCGTACTCCTTGGAACTGTTGGAATAGTCCACTCGTCCGCTCATGCCGCGGACGATGAGTTCGACGCGGCGGGTCAGATCTTCCACCCGCCGGGTGCGGAGGGTGGCGGAGTAGGAGGTCCGCAGGAACTCTCGGGTGTCCGTTGCCGGTACCTCGCCCTGGGGATACGGGTAATAAGGAGGCATCATCTCCCTGTTTGCCGCAGAATCCATGGGCACATCGTACCCGGCGGCCGGTTCCGCGACACCTTGGGCGGAGCCTCCTTCCATGCGGGCAGGGGTGCCCTTATACTGGACCGGCCAGAGGCCGGTCGAGGTCACGAGGAAGGCGAGGGCGGCCATGCCGGCAAAGCCGAGAGAGAGCCAGGGTGTCCGTCCTGCCCGGGCAGGACGCGCCGCGGCAAGGCCGGGCATGCTTTGGAACGCGGTGAAGACGACTTCTTTTATCTGCTCGTTCTTGGAAGGCAGGGAGCGATTCCGTTTGCCCCAGGTGGAGAGGAGGGTATGGATGTCGGGATGTTTGTTCATGGTTCTTGTGATAGGTGTATCTTGCGGGCGCGGGCCAGGGCGCGATGGATGCGGACCCGCACGCTGACGGAATTGATATGGAGCGCCGCGGCGATGTCCGCGAGGGAGAGGTCCGCAATGTAGCGGAGGCGGAGGAGCTCCCGGTCGGACTCGGAGAGGGAAGCGAGCAGTTGTTCAGCGAGCGCCTTGTCCTCGAGGCCGGAATCATCCGTCGCGGCGTCGTGCTCTTCCGGATCGAGCGGCACGTTTCTCTTCGCGCTCCGCCAGTGCTCCCGGCAAAGGTTCCGGGCGACGGCGAAGAGCCAGGGCCGGATGCGGACGGCGCGTCCCTCGAGGCGGGGCAGGCCCTCGATGGCCTTCACCCAGGCGGTCTGGAGCAGGTCTTCGGCCAGGGCGCGGTCCTTCAGGGTGTTTACGAGATATCCAAAGAGCTGGGGCGTGAACTCGTTCCACAGGGACTCCAAAGCATCGCGCTGGCCTCGTTGCGCTCTCGCTACCAGGGAGGCTTCGTCGTGGGGGCTCATGCAGGTGCTAGTATCATAAAGATAATGCGCCGAAGGGGCAAAATGTTACACCTCCGTTTGCTACAATAACCATATGAACAAAAACAAATTAGTGGAGGTTACGGTGTTCCTCCTCCGGATCGTCGCGGCCATAATATTCATAGAGAACGGAGGGTTGAAGCTCTTCGGCTGGTTCGGAGGGATGCCCGGCGGGGGACCGCTGCCCACGCTCATGCTCATCGCCGGCATCCTGGAGTTCTTCGGCGGCCTGGCCATCCTCTTGGGAATCTTTACCCGCCCCGTCGCCTTCATCCTTTCTGGCGAGATGGCCGTGGCATACTTCATGGCGCATGCGTCGCAGGGTAACTTCTTCGCGCCGCTCCTGAACCAGGGGCAGCCCGCGGTCCTACTCTGCTTCGTCTTCCTGTTCTTCGCCGCGCACGGCGCGGGAAGGTGGAGCCTGGACATGCGTTTCTGGAAGAGATCATAACCAACCCATCCATCGCATATGAAAATGAACCCCGTAGTACATTTCGAGCTGCCGGCGGACGATACCAAGCGGATGGCCGCGTTCTACACGAAGGCGTTCGGCTGGCAGGCCAAGGACATGGGACCGGCGATGGGCGGTTATGTGGTCGTGACGACGACCGAATCCGATCCGACCGACCTTGCCGGCCGTCCCAAGGATCCCGGCGCCATCAACGGCGGCCTTTACGACAAGAGCCAGACCAGCGATCCGGCCAAGCAGCACCCTTCCGTGGTCATCGCCGTGGACGACCTCCGGGAGGCAATGAAAAGGATCGAGGCGGCCGGTGGCACAGTGATCGGCGGCATGAAACCCAAGGAACCCGACGACATTCCGGGGGTAGGTCTCTATATCGCGTTCCAGGACACAGAGGGCAATCGTTTGAGCATTCTCCAGCCGAGAGGCATGGGCTAACAACACTATGGCAGCAAGGCCCAAGGCGACGAAGCATACCCACTACCACAAGGACGGCTCCGTCTGGGCCAAGGGCTACATGCAGGGCGGGAAGATGCACGGCCACTGGGAGTGGTTCCGGAAGGACGGCACC